>PBSR01000023.1 GCA_002726335.1 Gemmatimonadaceae bacterium | reverse complement strand
GCGCGATCGATGTGGGTCAGTGGACCCACAGAGTGAGCGCAACGCAGTGAGCACGGATGGCTCGGCGTCAGAATGTTGACGGATTTCTGAGTCACGACACTATCCCACATGTTCGGCCAGCCACCCGTAACACTTCTCATAGCCGATCCCGCCTTCGGCTTCGGGCCCTTCGTACTCGGCCGTCCAGGCGCCGTCGTAGCCGGCCTGTCGCAGGCACTCGAGCACCTTGTCGAGATGGATCTCGCCGTCACCCAGGGCTGTTCCCTTGTACTCCCCCCGTGACCCGGTGCCGTCCTTCATGTGGGTGTGGAAGGTGTGGGGCGCGATGATTTCGTAGAAGTGGTCGATCCTGTCGAGATCGTGACCGAACCAGCGGTAGTTCATCGTGTCCAGGTTCACCCCCAGCCGGGGGGAGCCGATCCGCTCGATCAGGCTTAGCTGCCAGTCGCCGTCGTTGGTCGAGACACCGTGGTTGTCGAGAGCGATACGCACGTTGAGCGTCTCGAGAAACTCGGCGCAGCGCTGGAAGGCCTGCAGCATCATGCCGTCCCACAGGTCCTCCGGCACGTTGCCACCCCGGTTCCAGCCGCCGTCGGAGCGGATGATGTCGGTGCCTGTGTGGGGAATGATCTCGCAGACCCGTCGATACCTGGTGATCTGTGCATCGAAGTCACCGGCATCGGCCTGGATGAAATCATTGCCGGCGGCCACGGCGGAGATCGTCATGCCGTATCCGGCGAACATGTCCCGCACGACTTCGGCCCGACGTCCGCCATCGTCGTCCGCCTCATCCCAGATATCGCCGATCTGCAGTTCGCACGATTTGTAGCCAATGTCACTGGCCCGTCGAGCAAACCCCTCGAGATCGTACCCGGGCCAGTTGTAGTGAATCACACCGATGGTCGACATATCCGGTCTCCCTATTTGGTCACTGCCAGTAGTTCCACGATAAATACGAGAGGCACGTTCGGTGGGATTCCAGGCGCATGCCCTGCCTCACCGTAGCCCAGGTTGGCGGGGATCACGAGTTTGGCCTTGCCACCGACCTTCATCAGCTGCAGCCCCTCCGTCCAGCCGGCGATCACCTGGCGGATGTGGAACTCCATCGGCTCATCCCGTCGGTAGGAGCTGTCAAAGATCGTACCGTTGGAGAAACTGCCCTCGTAGTGCACCCGCACCGTGCTGCTGTCCGTCGGTGTCTCCCCCGTGCCGGCCTCCTGTTCGATATAAACGAGTCCGGACGGTGTCGTCACGGCCCCTTCCTGCTGGCCAGCCTCCGCAACAAAGGCGTCACCCGCCGCCTGCAGACGACCGGCCCGGGCGGCGCGCCTCTGCGAGATGAGCAGGTTCATCGACTCCAGGTAGTTCTCCAGGCCGAACTCGCCGGAGCCCAGCACGCCATCGTTGAATCCCTGGTTGACGAGTTCCAGCTCTTCCACCGTGAACAGCTCGTGCAGGTTGAACTGGCCCGCCAGTCCATGACCGACGGCATACAGCGTACTGTCCTGCGCCGTGACCAGCGGCCGGGGCGCAGAGCTCGCCGAGCCAACCTGGTCACAGCCAGACAGGATCACCAGTGTGATCAGGCAGGCGGCCGCGCTGGCCTTCAAGGTGGAAGGCATGTTATCCCTTTCGTGAGTTGGTTGCGTCCGCCGTCATGCGGAACAGACATGTCTGCAGGGGGGCCACGCCGAGACGTACCCCCTGTTGTGTGGAATCCGGGTCAGCCGCCATAGCGGTCAGTCCCAGCGCCGCGTAGCTGTCGAATACCATATGTGGCTCGCCGGGTGTCCATGGCAGCCAGTCCAGGGGCACCGTTACCCAGCGGGTGCGATGAATGTCCAGGTTGTGTACCGCCAGCAGGGCGTTTTCATCGGTGTGACGAGTGTACGCCAGAACTCGATCTTCTGCGTCGCCGCCGGGTCCGGAGTTGCGGTGATAGTAGATACCGCCGCGCCGGGACTCGCTCCAGTCCGACAGCAGTCCGGGCAGTTGCTGGTAGATGCCGGCCAGCTGTTGGCCCGGTCCCGCTTGACGCCCATCGGGGTGGAGCAGGGAGTCGTTCTCGAAGTCGGTTCGGGCCGTCTCTCCCCAGTCGCTCCCCCACTCGATGGCCCAGGCCAGTTGTGTGCCCCCGGAGCGCACAGGCCGCGTCGGCGGCTCGGTCCTTGTGACGGCTGTCGGCCACATGCCGGCCGTGGCGTTGATCATCGTGGCCTGCAGATTCTTCAGCAGGGCCATCCATCGTGCCGGATCGCCCTCCGTGGTGGCGAGCGGGCGGCGCCATGTTCGCGTCAGACCGGGATCGTCATTCAGCGCATTGCCGTTGCGCTCCATCCAGATCTGTGTCGCCCGCGGACTGTCGTGGTTCTCGAAGTAGGCCATGGCCACCGTACCGGCGGCAAAGGTGCCGTGGACCTCTTCGAGGAAGTCGATCAACGGCTCTGCCTGCACGGCATCACGGTGAAAGTCGACCATCAGGGCGTAGACCATGTCCACGGGGATGTCGACGGCATCCTTGAGGGGGCACAGGGTCTCGCCGAGTACGAGAGCCTCGGGGTCCTGCTGCTGGATGCGATTCTTCAGACCGATGAGGAACGGCCGGTCCACCGTCTGACTGGCGTCCAGGCGCACGCCGTCGAGCTGACAGCAGGCCATCCAGTAGGGGGCCACTTCGAGCAGGTAGTCCTGCAGCGGCTTGTTGTCGTTCAGGTCGAAGAGGGCTACATCCGAATAGACGAGCCAGGCGATCTGATGAATCTTCGGCTGGCCCTGTTTGTCGAGGGCATACCATTCCGGATGCTCGGTGATCAGCGTCGAGTCGCGGCTCGTCTGCATCAGCACCAGGTCGAAAATCACCCGTTTGCCGAGCTCGTGAGCCCGCCGGCACAGTTGCCGCAGCTCGGCACGCCCCACCAGCTGCACGATCCGGTTCTCTCCCCAGCGCTGTGCCGCATCCGCGCCGCCTGCGGATATCAACTCGGCGACGGTGGGTGGCGCCTCTTGGCCGGATTCCGACGATACCTGCCGCTCGATACGAGCCCACACGTCGGTCACGTCCTCCTGGTGTAGCAGACCCGCCGCGAGCAGACCCGCCAGGTCGACCTGTTGGGGTGGTGTCACCAGCTGCGGATCGATCTGGTAGAAGTCGGCTACGGCGTAAACGCTGCCGAGGGTCCCCTTGCGCACGTCCTTGCCGGTATGCAGATCGGTGAAGCCGGGCAGGAAAAATGGCAGCAGGTAGACGACATCGGTGGGCAGCTGGTCCAGCCGGGCCGTCAGGTTCTCTATACGCCCCGACCGGAAGTGCCCCTGGCTCAGTCTGGCGTCCACCTTGCGCAGGCAGACCTCCGTCACCGTCGGTGCTTCTGCCACCCATCCGGGGCTGACGACGATGACGCCGTCGGGGTTGGGCGCGATGTCGCGGATCGGAACCCACGACACGCCACCATCGAGGCTGGCAGCCACCTCGACGGCATAGGAGAAGGCCCCGGTCCGCGCCAGGGCAAACGGCTCGGATTCAAACACCAGGTTGGCTCCGCACAGGGCGGGTTCGCCCTGGGGGCCGGTGGCCAGTTGCATGGTGACGTGGTCGCCGGCCTGGTACATCGCGTCCGTCCACAGACGGACGGCCACGTCTCCGGAGCGGAACGAAGCCGCTTCGACATCGGCGAAGAACAGCTCGCACCGCACGCGTGCCACGGGGGCCCTGCCGGGCCTTGAGTAGGCGCGGGCGAGGGTGGCATCGAACCACAGCCCATCGATCTCGATCGCCACTTCGCCGGCCCACACGCGCCAGTTGTCGTACTCGCCGGCACGGTAGGTGCGATGCAGCTGGTCTACGAGGGTGAGCCGGTGGGTCGACTCGATGCCGCTGGCCGCCGTCAATGGCTCTGGCGGTAGTGACGGCGCAGCAGGTCGTGACCAAAATCGTTCGTCAGGTCACGCCACACAGCGTGGATGTGATTGGCGTCGTTCTGCGTGTTGTCGTATTCGGCGAGAAAGGTCGTCGACTGCACACGATAGTAGTGCGGTCCCCCGCGCTCCGCGGCGCCAGCCCAGGCAAAGTGGGCGGCCGCCAGATCTGCCTGCCGCAGTCGGGCCAGCTCGGCCGCGGCCAGGGCCTCGGGCAGGCGTTCGATGTAGACCCGCACCAGCGCTTCGAGCTGCTGCTGCTGGCCGGCGGACATCTCCGCCGCCGGCAGACCCGCCGCTGGCGCCTCGTCACTCACCCTGACCACACTCGTCGTCAGGATGTCGGCGGGTGCTTCGGCGGCGATGATGGCGATGCCCTGCTGCTCGCCGTCGAGCTGCGACAACAGGTCGCGGGCCACCTCTTCCTCGTCCTTCAGCGCTCGTACGCCTACCTGCTCACCGTGACGCACATGCGCCGGATTGGAGCCGAAGAACAGCGGTGCCGAGGACAACTCGGTGCCGTTGACGATGGTGTTGTTCAGCGAGATGTGATGCCCCTCGAAGCGCCAGCCCCAGACCGTGTCAGCGCCGACGTCACCGAAGAGCGTGACGTAATAGAGCTCGGGATCGCGGGGAAATCTGCGGCCCGGTCCTTCGATCCCGGCCAGCACCGATTCGAGGCCCATGATCGTCTGCGCCTGCCGGGTCGACGTCGTGCTCAACCCGGTGGCGATCAGCGCCAGTGCCAGCTGCTGCTGGTTCGGATTCATCTCCTTCAACGGCAGACCGGCGCGCTCGCGAGGGATGTAGTGCCAGTTCGTACGCTCGGTAGCCTCGTCGAAGTCGATGCCGATCCTGGCCTTCTGCGTATCGTCGAGGGCCTCCAGCAAAGTCCGGGCGGCGGCGGCCATTTGGCGGGCCACATCGGCGGCGGTTGTCATGGCGTGCTCTCGTGGGTTGGCCGACGTTGACGCAGATCGTCGTCGAGGTCGATGGTGGTGAACTGTTCGCCGGGTGTGGCCACCGCGACTCGGATGAAATCCAGATCCTCGGCAAACGGATTGTAGAGCCCGTGGGCGATGTTGGCGCATTGCCGGGTCACGGCGCCGGCGCCCACCTCGACGGTGTCCTCGCCGATCGTCATCCAGCCCCGTCCGGAGAGTACGACGAAAGCTTCCTCGAGATGATCGTGGTAGTGACGTCCCAGGGAGCTGTCTTCGGACAACACGGCGTGATCGACAAAGGTCCAGCTTGAGGCAAACTCTTCGGGGCGCCAGAGGTGGCGCGTGCCGATGCGGCCCCCGCCTCCGTGGATGGCGTCACGCCAGGGCATTCGATCCCGCGCGAAGGTGTCGGCCGCCAGTCCTCCCCCGTGAGAGCCGGGGGCTTCGACGCCGACACAGAGCATGCGGGCGCCCTGCGGTCCTGCCGTCAACTGGTGTGCGGTGCCCGGCGCACAGCGGATCGCGCCCGGGGCCTCGACCGCGAGTCTTTCGCCAGCCTGCTCCACGGCGATGCCACCCGACAACAGGAGGTACCCCGCCTCCTGCTCAGTGCAAGCCATGTCGTGCCCCCCCGCCGGTGGCAGATCGATCAGCTCGAACCGGCGCCAGGAGGTGGCCGAATCAAGATGCGGAAACAGGGGTCGGGGTCTGCCGGCAGGTGCTGCCGTGGCGATGGTATCGACGTGGGTGATCACCAGTATAAAGGTAGGATGGCCGCCGATGGCGGCAATGTGGGTGGCTCGCAGTGGAGGACCTGCGTACTCTTTTGGCCACTTCCTCCAGCCTCCAGACCGGAGTCAGCACTCTCCATGGCAGCATCCCGCACCACCAGGTCCTCCTCCGGACCGCTGCGAGTCGGCGTCCTCGGCCAGGGCCGCAGCGGCCTCTCCATCCACAGCCGCTGGTTCGAGCAGTCACCACGCAAGTACCGGATCGTCGCCGTCGCCGATCTGCTCGCCGACCGCCGACGTCACGCCGGCGAGCGCTTCGCCTGCGACACGTACCGTGACCACGGGGATTTGCTGGCCCGTGACGATCTCGACCTCGTCGTCAATTCTCTGCCCTCCCATCTGCATCCACCGGTTACGATCGAGGCCCTGCAGGCCGGACACAATGTGGTCACCGAGAAGCCGGCGGCCTGGAACGTGGCCCAGCTGGACAGGATGATCGCCGCGGCGAAGAAGGCCCGTCGCGTGCTGGCACCCTTTCAGCAGTCCCGCTACCGGGCGTTGTTCCGCAAGACCCTGGACGTCATCGACTCCGGCGTACTCGGCCGCATCGTGCAGGTCCGCATCGTCGCCAACGGCTTCGCCCGTCGCTGGGACTGGCAGACCCTGCAGGAGTTCAGAGGGGGCAATCTGCTCAACACGGGCCCTCACTTCGTCGATTGGGCCGTCTGTCTGCAGGGCTTCCGCAAGCCGGACGAGGTTTTCTGCGCCATGGACCGGGCCAACACATATGGTGATGCCGAAGATTATGTGAAGGTCGTGCTCAAGAAGAAGGGCGCCCCCGTCATCGATCTGGAGATCTCCAGCTGCGACGCCTTTCCCGGTGACATGATCACCGTTCACGGCACCCAGGGCGGCTTGAGCGGCGGCGCCTCGGGCCTGCGTTGGAAGTACTACAACCCCAAGAGGACGCCGAAGCAGAAGCTGATCCGTCAGCCCCTGCCCGAGCAGGCCTACTGCCGGGAATCGCTGACCATGGCCGAGAAGAGCTGGTCGCCGTCAAAGTCCCAGGCCGACGCCTTCACCTGGATGTCGCGTCAGTTCTATGACGGCCTCTTCAAGGTGCTGCGCCAAGGCGGCAAACAGGAGATCACACCGCAACAGGTACGCGTGCAGATGGCGGTGATGGAGGAGTGCCACCGCCAGGCGCGCCTGTCGAAGCTGCCCGCCAAGGGCTGGCCGAAAGGACGCTGAAACACCATGACTCCCGACCGTGAAGCCCAACTCGAGACCGCCCTGGCAACGCTGCCGCGGGTGCAACTGGCATCGATCCGACCGACACCTCTCGAGCCCCTGGCGAAGCTCAGCGCCCTGCTGGGTGGTCCCGACATCTACATCAAGCGTGATGACCTGACCGGTCTGGCCTTCGGCGGCAACAAGACGCGGATGCTCGAACTGTCCCTGGCCGACGCCAAAGAGAAAGGGGCACAGGTCATCGTCTGCGGCTCCGCTGTGCAGTCCAACTACTGCCGGCAGATGGCTGCCGCCTGCGCCCGCCTCGATCTCGAGCTGCACCTCATCCTGCGGCCCGTGCGTGACATCGACCATGAGGAGATCCAGGGCAACCCCCTGCTGATGCGCCTGTTCGGCGCCCGCGTCGAAGTGCTGCCCGACGAGGAACGCCACCTGCAGGGCGAGCGCCTGCGTCAACGCGTCGAAGAGCTGCGCGGCCAGGGCCGTAAGGTCTACGCTCCCCGCGAGGAGGACACCATCGACATCGATGCCCTCGCCTATGCCGAGTCCGCCCTCGAGATCGTGCAACAGTCGCGGGTTCTCGGCATCGAGCCGAAGTTCCTCTACTGCGCCGCCCTCGACACGACGCAGGCCGGCGTGGCCCTGGGCATGACCTTTCTCGAAAGCGGCATCCACGTGCGCGGCTTCAGCCCCTTCGAGAACCAGACCGGGCGCTTCGAGGACATGGCCCGCATCGCCAACCAGGGGGCCGGTCGTATCGGCCTGGGCACCACCATGGGCCCCGACGACTTCGACAACGACGACAGCTTCGTGGGCGAACGGTATGGCGTACCGACCCCCGAGTGCCTGGAGGCGATCCGTACCACTGCCCGTACGGAAGGCCTGCTGCTCGATCCCGTCTATACGGGCAAGGCCATGGCCGCTCTCTTCGCACACGTGCGCGACGGCAAGCTGACAAAAGCCGACGGCCCCGTCGTCTTTCTGCACACCGGCGGCTACTCGGCTCTCTTCGGTTATGCGAAAGAGGTGCTCGATTCGTGACGATGCCGAGAGGCCCGATCACATCCTGGCGGGCGTGCCGTCGAAACTCGAGCAGGAGCGCTTCGACACCCTGGTGGAGACGCCCGGCCTGCTGCTGGAACGTATCGTCTCGCCGCCGGGTCACTCCATGCCAGTGGACGAGTGGTTTGACCAGGACCGCGATGAATTCGTCCTCGTCCTGCAGGGGCGCGGAGCGCTGGTCCTGGAGGGACGCCCGGGGGAAGTCGTCCTCAATCCGGGTGATTTCCTGAAACTTCCGGCCGGGGTCAGACACCGCGTCGCCTGGACCGATGCCCACAGCCCCACCGTGTGGCTCGCCCTGCATTACGAGCTCGCCGGCACATGAGCACAGCCCTTCTCGGGCTCGTCCTGCTGGCGGCACTGTGCCACGCCTCCTGGAACGCCGTGGCGCGACATCACGCCGGCCACCTCGGCGTGTTCTGGCTGGGCTCCCTGCTCGCCTGGATAGCCTGCACGCCGTTTGCCGTGACGATCATGTGGCGGACCGGAATCCCGGCAACGGGTACCGCCATCAGCTGCATGGTCGCCACTGGAATCATCCACGCCCTCTACTTCCTGGCCCTCAGCGGCGCCTACGAACGCGGTGAGATCTCCGTCGTCTACCCCGTGGCCCGCGGCTCCGGTATCGCCCTGACCGCGCTGGGGGGGTTGTGGCTGCTCGAGGAACAGATCACCACCACGGGATGGATCGGCATCGCCGCCGTCAGCTTCGGCATCCTCCTGTTCGCCGTGCCGGGGTGGTCGACCCGGGGTCGCGGCATCCGTCAGGCCCTGGCGGTGGGCGTCACGATCCCGGTCTATTCCCTGATCGACAAGGTGGGCACCGGTGTGGTGCATCCCGTCGTTTACATCTGGGCCATGTACGGTCTGTCCTGTATCGTGCTGTTCCTCCCGGTATATCGTCGCTTCGGGCCCGACCTCTGGACGATCGCTCGCCAGCGTGCCCGCGGCATCGCCGCCATCGGCCTGGGAGCCATGCTCACCTACCTCATCATTTTATATGCGTACGGACTGGGCCCCGTGGGTTATGTTGTAGCCGCGCGGGAGTCCTCTGTCCTGTTCGGCGCCCTCTTCGGGGCGCTCTTCCTGCGTGAACGTCTGACCAGGTGGCGTCTGATCGCTCTCGGGGCAGTCCTCATCGGCCTCGTCTGCCTGCGCCTGGCGTGATATACCACGACCCAATCGATTCTGAGGGATACCCGATGAGCAACTTACGGCGATCGATCCTCCTTTCGCTGGCCGCCATTCTCCTGCTTGCCCCGGGGGCTACGGCCGGCCCAAATGCCGGCTACGCAATCTCTGTCGACGAACCGATTCGGCTCGAGAATCCGACGGTGGGGCAGACCATCTCCCTGTCGGTCCGGGCCACGGGAACGACGGAGGTGAAGGGAGTCGTCGTGCAGGCCGTGTTCGACCCGGCCGTCGTCGAGTTCCAGTCCTACAGCCTGGGCGACATCACGCCCGGTGCCTTCGCCCTGCCCAAAGCCCCTGAGGTACGGGAAGACGGGCTGGCCGAGGTCGATGGCGGCTCCACTATCCTGGGTTCCGGAATCACCGTCGTGACCACTGGCGGGCTGCTGGGCACCTTCGAGTTCGAGGTCATCGGCGATCTGCCGGACGCCGGCTCCGGTATCTGGGTGACCAGTGTCGAAGTCAACACCTCGGCCGATCCCGATGACGAGGACCTGCTCACCTACGCCGAGGGCGAGATCGGGATCACGCTCGTGAAGCGCTTCGCCAACCGGATCTTCAACGCCGAGGTGACACGTGGTTTCGACGACGCCACCATCGCCTGGGATAGCCGCTTTGCCGGACTGACCGACACCGTACGCGTACGGGCCACGGGGGACAGCCTCTGGCGCGTCGCCACCGCAGTGCGGGCCGACGAGTTCGACACCAATGTGGTCGCCGCGGCGCGGGTCCTGTTCGCCGCCGGCGTCAGCATCACCGACAGCGGCTCCACGGCTCTCGACTCCACGCTGGACACCGCCGGCATGGGGCCACCCTACGACGACGGCTTCCTCGCCTCGCTGACGTCCCTGAACCAGTTGCTGCTGTCGCGGCGGCACGTAGTCGCCATCGACAGCCTGACAGCCGACACTCAACATGAGTACGAGGCACGCTCCACTTCCCTTGGCGGCTCGCGTTCGGACCTGCTGTCCGGCCTGTTCCGCACCCGATTGGCGCCGGACGTGCGCCCCGCCGCCGGCACCGACCTCGACGTGCAGGCCACCACGACGACGGCTTCGGCCACCTGGTTCACCAACCGCCTCGCCGATTCACAGATGGTGATCAACGACGCTGACAGCAATGAGGTGGCCTCGGTTACGCTGGATCCCGAGGGTACCCTCGTACACGCCGTCACCATCGGTGATCTCACGCCGGACACCGAGTATGCCTATGTCATCACCTCGAGACTGATTGCCGGCGACGATCTGATCGCCGACAGTCTGTTGACGGCGGACCAAGTCACCGTCGTCAAGACCGGCACCTTCCGTACACGTGCCGTCCGTGAGCCGCTGCGTCTGCTGGCCCCACCAGCACGTGTGGTCAGCCCGGAGACGGCGGTGATCCACTTTCGCCTCAACCAGATCGCCCTGGCCACCGTTTCCTACGGCGAGTTCGCCGCCGCCAGCCCCGACAGCGCTGGCACGGAGCTGTACGAGTTCTCCACCAGCACCGGCGACTTCCTCAACGAATTCAGCATCACCCTTTCCGATCTGACGCCGTCGACGCAGTACCGCTACCGTGTCGCCGTCGTCACACCCGACGCTGACAGCCTGTCCACCGATCCCCGGGGCAACCAGCAGTGGAGTCGGGACCTGGACTTCACCACCTCCGCCGCGGGGGATACGCTGCCCCCTGTCATCGTCGAGGGACCTTTCGTCATCGTGAGGGATGTGCTCGCCATCGTCCGTTTCGTCACCGACGTCGACACGCGGGCTACGGTCTTCTTCGGCACACATGAAGGCAGTTACGGTACGGTCGACGAGTTCGAGGTCGCTGACCAGACGGCCGACGGCAACCTGCGTCTGGCCCAGGAGCACTCCATCACCATCTCCGGACTGGACCCCGGCGCCATCTACGACTACGGCATCGTCGTGGAGGCGACGAACGGACAGACCGCCAGCTTCGAGCCCAACCTGCCGGCGAGCAAACCAGCGCGCGCCGGCAAGCGCCTGAAAGTGCTGCAGCCCCCCGGCGGGGCCGGCTCTTTCACCACCAGCAACGATCCCGACACGCAATTCCCCGTCATCCTCTCGGGACCGACCGTATCGTCAAAGACGCACAACACCGCCATCGTCGAGTGGACGACAGATGAACCGGCCACTTCGGATGTTCAGTTCGGCGTGGAAGCGGTGGGCGAGGCGCGGACCAATTCAGGGGTCAGCCGCACGAGCCACAAGATCGTCCTGTCCAACCTCGGCGCCGGATCCGGCTACGTCTTCCAGGTGGGCTCCACCGACGCCGCCGGCAACGGCGCCACCGAGAGTATGGAGGGGGTCTTCACCACCGATCCGGAGGTGGATCTGACGGCACCGGCGATCACCTCCGACCCATCGGTGATCTATCAGAATGACGAAGTCGCCACGATCCAGTGGGTGACCGACGAGGACGCCACGGCGCAGGTCGAATTCGGCACCGATGCCGACACCCTCGGTTTCATCCGCACCCTGCCGACGACGGGCACCGAGCACGAGGTGACGCTGACAAACCTGACGGCGTCCACGACCTACTACTACGAGGTCACCTCGTCGGACCTGAGCAACAATGGCCCCACGCGTACCGAGGTGCTCTCCTTCACCACCGACGCCGTGCCGGATGCCGTACCGCCCGTTCTCGGTGAGGTGGTGGTCACGCCTTCCGACTCGGCGACCATCGTCGCCTGGACGACGGATGAGCTGGCCGACAGTTTCATCGACTTCGGCACCGTCACCGGCGTGCTCGGAGAGACCGTGGGTGATGCCACCGACGCTCTCGAACACGAGGTGACGCTGACGAACCTGACCCCGGGTACGGAGTACTTTCTCACCGTCGGCTCCAGCGACCGCGCCGGCAACGGACCCACCGAGTCGGCCGAGACTTCCTTCACCACTCTGGCCACGGCAGATACCAGCGCCCCGTCGGCCCCCGCGGGATTGGCTGGCGCGGCGAGCAACGCCTCCATCGTACTCGCCTGGCAGGCCAACACCGAAGGCGACCTGGCCGGCTACAACGTCTACCGCCGGCTCGCCGGGATCGACGACTTCCTGGCGATCGCCACGCTGGTTTCCCTGCCCGAGTACACCGATCTCGGTGTGGTGAACGACACGGAGTACGAGTACCGCATCACCGCCATCGACCGGGCCTCGCCGGCCAATGAGTCCGACCCGGGTGCGGACCTCGCGTTGACGCCAACCCTCTCGGCGGCGCCGACAGCACCCTCCGACCTGAGCATCGGCGGCGAACGGTTGCGGCCCACCTTCACCTTCACCAATGCCGAACCTTTCGTCACCGACGCCACGCTGAGTTACACGATCCAGGTCTCCACCCAGGCGGATTTCTCCGACGTCACCGATGCGGCCTCCGGCCTGAGTGCGGGGGAAGGCGTCACCTCGTGGATCATCTCCCGCGTGCTGACGGATGGTGTGACGTATTTCTGGCGTGTGCGCGCCGTGGAGGGTGCGCTGCCCGGGCCTTTCACCACGGCGGAAGAATTCACCGCGTCCTCCGGCCCGCTTCTGGCCGGCGACTTTGATGATTCCGGCGTTGTCGACTTCGACGATTTCTTCGCTTTCGTCGACGCCTTCGGCCGCGATGCTTCAGACGTCCGGGACTTCGACATGAACGACTCGGGCCCTGGCACGCTCATCGACTTCGACGATTTCTTCGCCTTCGTCGACGCCTTCGGCACCACGGCTGGCAAGACACTCGACGTCGTGGCCGCCATGCGTTCCATCGACGAAACGGCGCGAATCCGTCTCGTGGCGGCCTCCGGTCTCGACGGAAGTTCGGCCCTGCCACGGGATCTCGTGAGCCTGCAGATCGAAGCCGACGCTCTCGCCGATGTCCACGCCTATGGCCTCACACTGACGTGGGATCCATCGGCGCTGACCTTCACCGACGCTCGCGCCGGCGAGTCGGCAGCGGGTGAGGGCTGGTTCCAGGTCCTCGACCAGCGGCCCGGTCGACTGCTGTTGGGTGATGCCCGCAGCGACGGCGGGCTGATCGACCCGGGGGTTCTGGCACAGCTCACCTTCCGCCTGCGCCACCGTCAGCGGGCCAACGATGTCCGCATCAGGCTGGAACAGGTCCTGCTGGCCTCTCCTGGAAACGGTGTGCGGCTGGCACCGCCTGTGCCGGCAGCCTCTCTGCGACCGTCCGGTTTCGCCCTCGGGCAGGCCTATCCGAATCCCTTCAATCCGTCGACTCACATCGATTTCGCCCTCGCCGTCGAGTCGCAGGCCCGGCTCGTCATCTACGATGTTCTCGGGCGTTCGGTACGCACGCTGATCCCGGGCGAGTCGATGCCAGCCGGCTTCTACTCTGTCCGTTGGGATGGCCGGGACGCGGCGGGACGGGGAGTCGGCAACGGGCTGTACTTCTACCGTCTGACCACTCCCTCCTTCACGGGGACGGGGAGGATGACGGTACTCAAGTAGAGGAGGCCGAACCCAAGACATGGACTACGCCTTCGTCCCCACCCCTGTAGGCGATCTGGGCGTCGCCTGGAGCGCGGCAGGGGTCGAACGCCTGTGGTTCGTCGATGCCGATGGGGCCGCTGCCCCACCGGTGGACGGGACGCGACACGAACGCCCCGGGTTCGGTGCGGGAGATCAGCTGGCCGGTTATTTCGCCGGCACGCTGTGCGACTTCGATCTGCCCCTGCTGCCGCGGGGCACCCCCTTCCAGCTGAAAGTGTGGGAGGCGTTGCAGCGTCTGCCGTACGGCACGACCGCGTCCTATGGCGAACTGGCGGCCACGCTGGGGCAACCCGGTGCCTCGCGCGCCGTGGGCGGCGCCAACCACAACAACCCGCTGCCCGTCGTCATTCCCTGTCACCGTGTCGTCGCAGCGGATGGCTCCCTTGGCGGCTACGCCGGGGGTGTCTGCTTCAAACGTTTCCTCCTCGACCACGAACTGCGTTACTCCTTCCACCTTGCAGATCACTCAGCTCGACATTCTCACGGCTGACGTCGGCGAACCCGGGGCGCCGCGGGTCTACGTCTTCGTCCGTCTGCTCACCGACGAGGGTATTGTCGGCTACGGCGAACCCTCCTGCGTCGGCATGGAGCAGGCCGTCGTCGGTGCCGTGCGCGACCTGCAGCATCTCGTCATCGGCGCCGACCCGCTGGCCATCGAGCGGCTCCTCGGCGACATGACGCGCACCATCATCTGGCGCGGCGGCCCCGTAGTGTCGGCGGCCATCAGCGGCATCGAACACGCGCTGTGGGACATCAAGGGCAAGGCTCTCGGTGTTCCCGTCTGGCAGCTTCTGGGAGGTCGGGTCAGAGATCGTATCGAGTGTTACGCCTGGATTCATGGCGGCGAGCCGGACAGCTATGCCGATGGCGCCAGGAAACGGCTGGCCGAAGGTTTCCGCACGGTGAAGTTCACTCCCTTTGAAGGCACCGGTCTCGGCCACGATGTCGCCCATGGACAGCGTGCCGAAGCCCGGATACGTGCCGTGCGTGAGGCGGTGGGTGACGACATCGGCATCGCCATCGATGCCCACGGCCTGCTCAACCCGGTCAACGCGGTGGAGATGGCCCGTTGCATCGCCCCCTACGGCATCCTGTTCTACGAGGAGCCGATCCTGCCGGAGTCGCCCCGGGCGCTGGCCGATGTCCGTCGCCGCATCGACATCCCCGTCGCCACCGGCGAACGCCTCTTCGGCCGCCATGCTTTCCGCGATCTGCTCGTGCACGAGGCCGTCGACGTGATCCAGGCCGACGTCGGCAACGCCGGCGGCATTCTGGAGGTCTACAAGATCGCCGTCATGGCCGAGGCCTTCTACGTCAGCCTGGCGCCGCACAACCCCTGGAGCCCGCTGTCGACGGCCATCAGTCTGCACCTGGACGCCGTGGCGCCCAACTTCCTGATCCAGGAGATCCCCACGGCGGGCGCGCACGCTGGTCGTGCCCGGCTGTTGCAGCAGCAGATCGAGACACCGAAGGACGGTTTTCTGGATATTCCAGAGGGACCCGGTTGGGGTGTGGATCTGGATGAAGAGTTCATCGCCGCCCATCCGTGGGACCCGTCCATACCGAAGACCCCGTGGCGCCGGCAGCGCCCCGACGGAGGATTGATCCACAGCTGATGTTTACCGCCACGCGTATCATCGCCTATCCGGTGACCGGCCACCCGGTACAGGTCACCGTCGCCGAACAGCTGCAGCAGACACTGGCGCCCCACGCCCGCCTGACGCCCGTCGAGTCCGGTGAAGCCCTCGCTGAACGGGGCGTCTTGCGTGTTGCCGTGTACGCAGAGGATACCAGCTTCGTCAACGGTCCCGATGTGCGGCCTGACGGCGACTGGATGTTCGCCCACATCACCGATGGCGGCGGCCAGCTGTCCGCCTCCGCCCCGCATCTGCTCTTCGCCCTCTTCGCCAGGTTGCGCGATGAGTGGTCGACCCTCGACGTCCGTGCCCTGAGCGAGGGCCGCGTGCTGCAGCCCACCTTCCGGGCGCTGACGGGCCGGGACGAGCTGCTCATAGGTCGCTACGGCTTCCTCAAGCGGCGGCGTGACACCGTCGACGACCGGGACGTGGACGCCGCCTTTGCCGAGCTGGCCCGCGTTGGCTGTTCGCACGTCGTCGTCAACGAGATGGCATCCCGCTTCGGCTACGAGCGCGGACCCCACGGCGAGATCTACTACCGCTTCTACGACTATCTGCCGGACATCGACCAGTACGTCGAATCGAAGCTCAACGCCGGTACGTACCCGGCCGAACACCTGCAGGCCAATCTGCACCGTCTGCAGTTCATGGCTCGCACGGCGGCGAAGTACGGTCTCGTACCCGGCTTCTACGCCGCTCATCCGCGCTCCGTGCCCGAATCGCTGTTGCAGCGATACCCCTGGCTGCGCGGCGCCCGTATCGATCACACCTTCCGTTCGTACGCACCGCGCTACAACTTGAGCGTCGCCCACCCGCTCGTGCGCTGGCACTACAGCGAATTGATGCAGGCCCTGCTGCGCCGGGTCCCTGAGATCGGCTTCATGAAGACGCTGCTCAACGACTCTGGCTCTGGCTTCGAGTACACCGCCAGCCTCTACCCCGGGCGCAATGGCGGACCGTACGTGGTGCGCGAATGGCGCCCCGACGACGAGATCGCACAGCGTGCCGCCGAAAACGTGATCCGCTACTGGCGCGTCCTGCGCGACGCCGCCCGGCAGGTCAACCCCGACTTCGTGTTGATCGCGGGACTGAAGAACATCGCCGAGGAGCAGGGACCGATCCTGGCCGGCATGGACACCGGCATCGACCTGCAGACCGAGTCGCAACGCGGCGAGGTGGCCGACCCGGAGTGGGACACGGCCCTGGCCGAGCTGCGCCAGCGGGGCTCGCAGGCCTGGCTGGAATCACACGCCAAGGGCAGCCGCTACCTCCTCGGTGTTCCCAGTCCCTGGCTCACCGCCACGCGCTTGCAGCAGATGACGGACGCCGGCTTCGACCACGTCGATGTCTACTGCGATGCCGTCTACCTGGCGCCTTTCGATCCCAATCGCGAGGTCATCGCCCTGTTCCAGCTGCGCCAGGGTGACACTGCCGTCGACGGGGCCGTTGTCGATGCCGCCGTCCGGCGCTGTGCGCTCCGTTGGGTAGGCGAGGCCGACGTGGAGCGCCTCGTCACCTGCTGGCGGGCTGCCGATCGTGCTGCCAGCCTGCTGCCTGACATCGGCCAGTACATGTCCCTCAGCTTCACCTGGTATCGCTTCTGGGCGCGGCCCTTCGTCCCCGACATGAGCGCCATTCCCGAGGCCGACCGCGTGGCCTACGAAGAGATGATGCTGACCATCTTCAACAACCCGAACAACATCGACTTCGGCGCCGATGCCTTGTGGACCATCCTCGACGTCGAGACCTGCGACCGTCGCCTGGCCGCGTTCGAGGCCGTCTGGGGCCCCCTGGCAGAGGCGATCGACATGGCCGACGGCATGGCGAAGAGCGGCGACGTCTGGGTCGATCTGCGCGACCGCCTGCGGGCTTTTCTGTGCTACGCCGAGACCCTGCGCAACATCTGCGGCTGGATCGCCGGCGTGCACGGCTACCTCAACACCGACGATGAGAGCGAACGGTCCCGTCGCCGCTCGCAGGTGGACGACACCTGTGCTCGCGAGCTCGACAACGCCAGGAACCTGCTGGCTCTCTGGGAACGCTCCGACATCGACTTCATGCCGTTGATGGCGCACGGCGAGACCACGCATCACTATGGCACGAACCTGGGCGAGCTGCTGCGCCACCGCATCGACCTGATGGAGCGCTACGCCGACCGTGAGCCCGCCATCGACCCCGACTACATGTGGCGCATGCCGCCGGGGTCGGCGATTGCTGCAGAGGACTACAACGACTTCCTCGAAGGTGGGAATGGATGAAGATCACGAAGGTCGAACGATTCGTCACCGCTGTACCCCATATCCCGTCCATCGAGCAGAGCCGTCCGGGGGACTTCCGCGAGCGGCCCATCACCATCCTCCGCGTGCACACCGATGACGGCATCATCGGTATCGGCGAGGGTGGGCGCGGCGACCTCATGGAAGACGTTGAATCGCAGTGGCTGGGTGTGGACCCGCTGAACCTCAACCTGACAACGATGGGCGGCGCGGTGGCCATGGCCTGCTTCGACATCGTCGGCAAGGCTTTCGGCGTACCCGCCCATCGCCTGATGGGCAGCAAACACTGGGAGCAGGTTCCCGTCGGCTGGTGGTCGCCGCCCCTGGAGCCGGCGCAGTTCGCCGCCATGGCCGAAGAAGGCGCCCGCAAGGGCTACAAGACCCACAAGCTCAAGGCCCGCCCGTGGAACATCGTCGAGACGGTGGAGTTGATGACGAAGGCCGCCGGCCCCGACTACGGCATCATCGTCGACCCCAACTTCACCTTCGGCGATCTGGCCACCAGCCTGCGCCTGGCCCGTCAGCTGGAGCCGTACAACATCCAGGCCTTCGAGGATCCCTTCCAGTACCTGCCCGGCTGGCATCAGTACCACCACTTTCGCCAGCACGCCATCATCCCTCTGGCACCACACCTGGGAGACCCGAAACAGGTGATGTCCGCCATCCGTGCCGAGGCGGCCGACATGTTCAACATGGGAGGTACCGTCGAAAGTGTGCTCATCATGGCCGGCATGGCGGAGGCAGCAGGTCTGCCCGTGTGGCTTCAGGTCGTCGGCCTCGGGTTGGGTGTGTCGGGTGCGTACGGCACGCACGTACATGCTGTGGTGCGCAACGCGACAATACCCTCGGACTCGCTGCACTTCACGCGTGAGAACGACCTGGTCGACGGCGCCCTGGAGCCGGTGGACGGGCTGGTGACGGTGCCCGACGCGCCGGGCCTCGGCGTGGAACTGGACATGGCGGCAGTAGAGCGATACCGCATCGGTTGATGACAACGAAAGGACTCACATGACAGCCAAACCCCGCGTCAGCATCGTCCGCTGCGACGCCAGCTCCGACGACGATCACGTGATGGACTCCGTCGCTCGATCCCTGGATCTGTTGGGCGACACCATGGAGACCTTCCGCGGTCTCAAGACGATCTTCGTCAAGACGAACATCGGCCTGAAGGAGATCAAGCTGCACGCCGGCAGACAGGTGGCCCTACCCGATGTCTGTGTGCTGCGTGCCGTCGTCCGCGCCCTGCGCCAGCACTCTGATGCTGAGATCCTCGTGGGCGACACGGCGACGGAGAAAGGCACGACGACGGAGATCTACGAGGTGATGGGTTATCCTGAGGCCCTCGCCGAATTTGATGTGGAGCTTATCGACACCGAAGACGAACCCCTCGTGGAGGCGCCCGTGCCCGGTGGGGGCCTGATGTTCGATCGCTACTGGATCAGCAAGAGGGTGGCCGACGCCGATGCCATCGTCTCGGTGCAGAAGATGAAGGCCCACATGGCCGCCGGCACGACCCTGACGATGAAGAACCTCTTCGGCCTCACGTCACTGGCGAAGTACGGCAAGCCCCGCCGATACCTGCACGCCCACGTGCGCCTGCCGCACACCATCGCCGACATGGGATTGCTGTTCAAGCCGACCCTGAACGTCATCGACGGGCTCGTGGCCATGAACCACAAGGAGTGGTACGGTCCGGCGTTGAAGACGGACGTCATTGTGGCTGGTGACAACACGGTTGCAACCGATGCGGTCGGTACCCACTTGATGGGCTTCGACCCGGCCGGTGTACACCCTGAGCCCCCCTACGTCTTCGACCGCAATCCGCTATTGCTGGCCAGCGACGCCGGCCTGGGACCGATCGACCTGGCCGACATCGAGCTGCTGGGTGATGAGCTGCAGAAGGTGGGTGACTTCGAAGTGCAGGCGAATATCTCGCCGGAAGACAACGCCGAGGTGCATCGCACGCTGGCCGAGCAGGTCGCGCTCTATCGCGGGGATCAGGGCAACTACGTCGATCAGTACGAGGGGCAGTACATCGGCTTGTCAGGTGGCGACGTGATGTACCAGGGGACGGATCTACAGAACCTGAAGAGCCGCCGCGAGATCGCCCGGGAATCGGGCAAGGCGAATCAGGGGTTGTTTTTGAAGTACGTTGAGCCGGAGGGGGTGGATCCGGAGCATTTGGGGGTGTATGACAGCTATGGGGTGGGGGCGGTTGGGGGGTGATCGTCGGGCGGCAGTACGTTGCCGATAGCGATCGCTGTTCCATGAGCTGACAGCGGCGTGATGCTATTTCCACGCCTCAACACACGCTTCTCGCGGTAACTCGTCGCGACAGGATCCCGGTAAGCCTCCAGGCACTCGGCGCGCAGATCGAACAGCCAGTACTCGGGAATCCCGTTCCGTGCATAGGCCGCAAGCTTGCGGCCCCGGTCGTGCTCCACCGACGAGTCCGACACCTCGACGACGAGCAACGCGGTCGTCGGATGATCCTCCAGATAATCGAAGGGCGTGCCCTCGACAACTGCCAGGTCCGGCTCGGGCTCGGATCGGTCATCTAGAGCCCGCGGCAACTGACATCGTACCAGGTAGTCCGTGCCGAAGGCCTGCTGCAGCGCCAGCTGCACCGAGCTGTAGACGGCAGCGTGTCGCGACCCTTGGGGCGTCATCTCCCAGATCTCGCCGTCGAGCAGCTCGAGACGGTCTTCGGGACCGAAGCCGCCGGACTCGACGACGCGGTCGTAGTCGAGGCGTGTCCAGCTACGCCTGTGGACGATGGGTGGTGACATGGACATCCCCATGGAAGGTGACTCTCGGAATATAGTCAGCCCTGACTGACCAGCCCCTCCTCCACGAGCCGGACGAACTCCTCCACCTCCCCCACCGACGTCAGCCGCACGAAGCGGATGTGCGCCCACTGCGGATCGGCCATGGACGCCGCCATCCTGACTCTCTTCTTCTCGTGCGTCGTCCACGCCCACCAGAGCAGCGAGTCCTCGCGCCGCCAGAACATCAGCTGCTTCCAGAAGTTTTCGCGGTTCGTGCCCCAGAGCAGCTCCTTCGAGCGCCAGCGTCGCCACGAGCGGGTGATCACCCGCCACAGAATCAACGGTAACGGCAGATCCAGCCAGATGACGGTGTGCAGCCGTGGCCACAGCATGCGCCGGGTGAACCCCGAGTAATCACCGGCCACCACCCATCCCTCGCCGGCGATGGCCGCTTCCAGTCTTGTTTCGAACTCCTCCGGGTCCGTCTCCGTCAGGGCAACCCAGCCAGGCAGCCAGTTGAGGGCATCCAGGTCGACGGCGGGCACCCCCAGCAGATCGGCCAGGCGCTCCGCCATCGTGCTCTTGCCCGCGCACGTGGTACCCACGACGTGCAATCGCTGGCCGATGGGTGATGTTGTCTCAGCGTGGCTCACGACGGCGAATGGAACCAACGAATCGAACATGGGCAATGGGCAAGCCCGATCCTGCGTCAGCTGCCCCTTGCACGCTGCGCCCGGATCCGGCTTGTTCGGGGCACTGACATTCGCCTGGAGACCCACGATCCATGATCGACCCCCTCGAAACCTACCTCTTCGACCTGCGCGGCTACATCCATGTGCAGGGCGCCCTTTCGGCGGATGAGGTCACCGCCTGCAATAGCACCCTCGACGCCATCCCACAGCTGCAGCCTGGCGAGTGGTTCGGCCATGTCCACGGCCACACGTATGGCACCGTCGACGGGCTTAACTACCAGCAGATCTACGAAGCTGGTGAACCCTTCGAAAGACTGATCGATCATCCTTCCTGGCTCGAGCACATCAGATTCTTCGTCGGCGGCGAGGGCACCTTCGACTATCATCACGGACCGCTGTTCATCGACGAGTGCTTCGTCAACTTCCGCCGCCCTGGTGAAGCGATCGGCGTGCACTCCGGCGGTCACCCGCCCATCCATCGCAATCAGTTCCGCTTCCACGGGGGTCGCTTCATGTGCGGTCAGGTGAACGCCCTGGTGGCCCTCACCGACATCGGCCCCGGTGACGGCGGCACCATGCTCATCCCGGGCAGTCACAAGTCGAACTTCGCTCATCCCGGGTACGAAACTCACCGCATGCAGCCCGGGGGCGCCTCCGTCGAGGGCATCGAGGGCGCCGTCGAGGTGCACATGCAGGCCGGTGACGTCATCCTCTTCGTCGACGGCATCTGCCACGGCTCGGCACGGCGGGTCAACGAGGGTGAGCGCCGCGTCTGCATCTACCGCTACGGGCCGTCATGGGGCAACTTCCGCCATGGCTACGCCCCTTCCACTGAACTGCTCTCCCGACTCACACCGGAGCGACGCAAGATCGTACAGCCCCTCGATCTGCTGCCCCGCGAACCGCAGGTGACAGGCTGACCATGTCCGGTAATCTGCTCATCATCGGCGGCAGCGGCTTCGTCAGCGGTACGCTGGCTCGCCGTGCCATGTCCGCTGGCTGGCGTGTCTGGGTCGTGACTCGCGGCCAACGCCCGCTGCCTGACCGCGTCACCGCCATTGTCGCCGATCGAAAAGAGACCACTGCCTTCGACAACGGCATCGCCTCCGCTATGGAGTCGGCCCGGATCGATCGCTTCGACCTGGTGGCCGAATGCATCGGTTATGACCCCCAGGACGCGGCTCAGGACGTGGCGGTACTGCGAGACCGGGCCCGGCAGCTCCTCTTCGTATCCACTGACTTCGTCTTTGATCCGGCGCACCGCACGTTCCCGCAGGGCGAATCCTCCGAGCACTACCTGAGCGATGGCTACGGCGGCAAGAAACGGCTGTGCGAGCAGGAATTGATGAACGCCGACTGCGGCGACATGGCCTGGACCGTGGTACGCCCCTGCCATATCTACGGACCCGGTTCACTTCTGGGTTGTCTGCCCGAACACGGCCGCGACAAGGGCTTGCTGCAACGCCTGCGAGACGGGCAGGCTCTGCGTCTGGTCGGTGGTGGCCACTTCCTGCAGCAGCCGATCCTGGCGCGGGACCTGGCCGATCTCATCCTCGGCGTGGCGGGCCGAGCCGACCTGCACGGCCGCATCTTCCAGGCGGCCGGTCCCGATATCGTCGAGTCCGTCATCTACTACCGGATCATCGCCGACATCCTCGGCGTCGATCTGCAGGTGGAGGAAGTCCCTGTCGACGCCTTCCTGGCAGAGAACCCAGGCGCCGCCCCCTTCCTCTGTCACCGCATCTACGACCTGTCCGCGCTGCGTGAGGCGGGGCTGCCGGTACCGGCCACGCCGTTGACCACTGGCCTGGTAGAGCAGGTCGCGGCGATCGAAGCGATGTAGAGACGTCTCTGACCGGGCCGTTCCGAGATGCGTCGGATGCACTGAGTTGCTACAATTGTGGCAACCGGCGACCGGGTTCTGAGAGAGGTGCAGATGGACAAGTCGTTCAAGCCCGCAAAGCAGCGCGCCACCGTCTCGACGGGTGAGGCGATCCGGATGCTGCGGGAATTGAAGGGCTGGACCCAGGAGGAATTGGCCCGCCGGTGTGGCGTCAACGCCAAGAACATCAGCATGCTGGAAGATGACAGAGCAGACATCGCGAGCGGCGGGCCGAGAAGCTGGCAAAGGCATTCGGCATCCATCCCGCCATCATCATGTTCCCCGAGTATGAGGCAGACCTGATCCAGGCGGCGGCGTAGCCAGGTTGGGGCCGGTAGGACCAACCTCCTCCTTGTCAAATTGTCTCCCTTTTTGACTTTTCCTACCCCTTAGGGCTCTCCGAGAAATAAGTACTAGACTTCATGATGTAGTTGGAGTCATGTTTGGAGCGTGGATAT
>PBSR01000022.1 GCA_002726335.1 Gemmatimonadaceae bacterium | reverse complement strand
GACGGCGTTGGCGAGCAGGCCGATGAGGATGAACGGGAGGCGGGCGCCACGCCGGTCAGACAGATATCCGATGGGGATGCGCAGAGCGAACTGGACGAACCCGTAGGAGGCGATGATGAGACCGACCATGGTCAGGGACGCGCCGAGCCCTTCGGCGTAGACGGGGAAGGTGGGCATGTAGATGTAGAGGGAGGCCCAGAAGCAGAAGAAGGCGAGACAGAAGCCGACCCACTGGCGCCAGCCGGGGGGTGGGGGAGCGGCGTCGAACGGAGCACCGGAAGGGTTGGTGCTCAAGATGGGAGGGTCGGTCCGGGCCGCAGGCGGTGGGGTCGTGATCGGGGTCGCGACCGGGCGACCAGTGGAGATGTCGTATGCAGCGGGATAACCGGTCTAGTACCCAGCGGCGGCGTTGACGACGTTGGCGAGGGGTTCGCCGGCGTGGAAGCGGGCCAGGTTGTCGAGGAAGATGCGGGCGAAACGCTCGCGGACACGGGGGGAGTACCCGGACGTGTGCGGGGTGATGATGACGTTGGTCATCTTCCAGAGAGGAGATTCAGGAGGGAGCGGCTCGGGATCGGTGACGTCGATCCCGGCACCGGCAATGGCGCCCGATTGGAGGGCGAAGATCAGGGCTTCTTGATCGACCGTGCCGCCCCGGCCGGCATTGAAGAAAAAGGCGGTGTCGCGCATGGCGGAGAATTCGGCGGCGCCGAGCATATGGCGGGTGTTAGGAGTGAGCGGGAGGGTGTCGACGACGAAGTCGGACCGGGACAGCAGCTCGGGAAGTTGGGCGGGGAGGAAGATTTCGTCAACGTAGGCGGGCTTGGCGGTGGGGCGGTTACGGACGGCGAGGATGTCCAGGCCGAAGGCGCGAGCCTTAACGGCGACGGCGTCGCCGAGATCGCCGAGGCCGATGATGCCGAGGGTCTTGCCTTCGAGTTCAAAGGAACCGCCGGCGATGGTGTCGTAGTCCCAGTCGGCGTTGAGCTGGGCGCGGTAGGCGGTGGGGAGGTTACGGGCGAAGGCGAGCAGCATGGCGAGGATGTGCTCGGAGATCTGGGGGGCGTGGGCGCCGCTGGCGTTGGTGATGACGATATCGCTGTCGACAAGGGCGGGGCTGACTAGTTTTTCCACGCCGGCGGAGATGGTTTGGATCCAGCGCAGGGAGCTGGCGAGCGGCATGAGGTCGGGGTTGAGGCGCAGGCCAAGGAGGATGTCGGCACCGGGGAGGGCCTGGGCGAGGGCCTCGTCGTCGGTTGCGGTGACGATTTCCAGGTCTTCACCCGGGAGGGCGGACCGGATGGAGTCAATGAGACCGGGCTGTGGGTTAAATCCAACGATGATCTTGTGGCCCACCGGTATATCCCCCAGGCTGAGATGGGTAGCGGGGAAAGGGTAACCGGGTAGGGGGCTGAGAAGAAACGGGACACGGTGGGGTCAGGGGCCGGCTGGGGCGGGGATTTGGAGGACCTGGCCGATACTGAGGAAGTCGGGGTCGGCAAGCTCGTTGGCGGCGAGGATGGCGTCGACGGTGACGCCGTGGCGATCGGCAATGGTGGAGAGGATGTCGCCTTCCTGGACGACGTAGATGATGTCGAAGGGGACGGGTGTGAGGGTGGGGCGGGGGGTGGGGGAAGGGGTGTCGCCGGGGATGGGGGTCAACTCGATCTTTTCGAGCGCCTTCTCGAGGGTGTCGTCTCTGGGAACGATGATCGTGGCGTCGGGTGACTCGATGGTGTTGACCTCAATGTCGCGGGGACGGAGGAGGAAGTACCAGGCGAGGAACATGAGGAGCGCGATGAGCACGAGCCCGACGAAGAATTCGCTGCCGTTGGTTGAGGATTTCTTGCGGTCATGCAAAGAGGGGTCTCGCAGACGCGGGATTGAAACGTAGGGACGGGTGACCGGAGACAGGGCCGGGGAGCGATGCCAATTTAGCTCCCGGTGGCCAGTCTCTCAATGTTTTGGAAGGCGCGATCGATTTCTTCTTCCGTGTTGTAGAAGTGGGGCGACAAGCGGATGCCGTCGCTGGTGTTGGAGGAAAGCCAGGTGGCGGCGGAGGCCTGGAGCTCTTTGGTCAACTCGTGGCCATCGACATCGGGGATGTTAAAGGAGACGAGGGCGGAGCCACGCTCCCACTCGGGCGGGCTGGTTAGTTGCCAGTTGCGCTCGGCAATGCGCCGGCGGATGCCGGCGGAAAGGGATTGGAGCCGGGCTTCGATGGCGGCGGGTCCGATGGCCTCGAACGCGCGGACGGTGTCGCCGATGGTGGCGGCGACGCCTAAGCTGCGGGTGCCATACTCGAAGCGGTCGGCCTTGTTGGTGAGAACGACGCCGCCGATGCGGTCCCAGGTTTCGTTGCTGCCCGGGCCAACGTGGGCCTGGTCGAGCAGGTGGAGACGATCGCGGCGGCAGTAGAAGACACCGGTGCCGTTGGGGCCGCAGAGCCATTTGTGGCAGTTGGCGGCGTAGAAGTCGATCTCGAGGGCGTGGAAGTCGACCGGGAACTGGCCGACGGACTGGGCGCCGTCAAGCAGGACGACGAGGCCGGCGGAGCGGGCGAGGGCGCATATTTCGGCGGCCGGCACCCGGACGCCGTGGTGACGCTCCACGTGGCTGAGGGCGATCATACGGGTGCGGGAGGTGATGCCGTCCTGGATGTTCTGGAGGGTTTCGGCAGGATCATGGCTGACTTCGAACCAGCGGAGGCGGACGCGGCCGCGGTCCTGTTGATAGGACCAGGGGAGGTTCATGGAGGGGTGCTCGGCGAGGGAGATAAGGACTTCGTCGTCGGGCTGAAAACGGAAAGAGGATGCGATCCAGTTGACGGCTTCGGTGGCGTTGATGGCGAAGCCGATTTCGTCGGCGTCGGCGCCGAGAAAGGTCGCGAGAGTTTCGCGGGAGGCCTCGATCTTCTCTTTTTGAGGCTCGTAACCGCGGTGCCCGTGACGCTCTGCGAAACGGGTGTTTTCGAGGAGAGCGTCAACGATGGGCTCGGCGACAATGCCGGAGGTGCCGGTGTTGAGGTAGGTCATGTCGGCGAGGGCGGGGCGTTCGCATCGGGCGAGGTCGACATCGATGGAGTTGGTACCGGCGGACAAATTGGACCTCCGTGGGACGCGTGAACGCGGTCAGGTTCCCGGATTATACGGCGGGACGGGGAGCGGTCAGGGGCGGGGTGGGCGGACGAAGTGGATGCTGAGGGAGCCTTCGCACAGACGGGCGCTGGTGTGCCGGAACTGCATCATGGAGCGGGGCAGAACGATGTGACGCTTCAGGGCACCCATGCGAACGACGATCTCATCGCCGTTGCGGATGAGATCGATGTCGGCCTTGTCGATGGCCGGGGCCGGGATGATGAGATCGCAACCATCGTCTGTCTGTTCGATGTGAAATGCGCGGCCGTGGTGCAGTAAATCGGTGGGATCGCGGTCGCCGAAAAGAGCATCGGCCATGTGTTCGAGCATGGGGGCGCCGACGACTTCGGCGGGGAAGAGCGGGATTTCAAGGATCGGGATGGGGGAGAAGATGTCGTGGACGGTCTGGAGGTGTTCGTTCTGGAGGTTTCGCCAGTTGTGCATGAATGGATCTTCGACCTCGGGAGGGATGACCCGGTTGACGACGATGGCGTCGGCGGAATGGTCGTAAAGGGAGAGGTAGGTGAAGTTGCGTTGGGACTCCTTGATGACCATCTTCTCAAGATTGAGGACCATGCGCATGGAGGAGAGTTCGCGGTCGGAGAGGAGCGCCTGGAGGTTGTCGAGATAGCCAACGAGATCGTCAACGGCGTCGAAGACGGCCTCCTCGGGTACTGGCATCTTGGTGACGGCGCGCATGAACGGACGGGCGACGCGGGTGAGCGTGCGCTCGATGGGGAGGAGCTTGTCGATCCACCAGCGCGCAACATCGGGGAAGGAGAGTAGGCGGAAGGTCTCGGCGGAGGGGGCGCAGTCGACGATGATTACGTCGAACTTCCCTTCGGCGTGATGCTGATTGATCCAGAGCAGGTTGGCGAGTTCTTCCATTCCGGGGAGAACGGCGATTTCTTCGGCGACCATCGAGTCTACGCCCTGCCACTGGAGGAGGGATTGGACCCATTTCTGTACGGTTCCCCAGTGGCGATCAAGGTTGTAGGAGATGTCGCACTCCTGGCCCCAGAGGTTGTCGACGATGGGGGTCGGCTCGGGGCCCAATTCGAGATCGAAGCTGTCGCCAAGGCTATGGGCGGAGTCGGTGCTGAAGACGATGGTGCGGTAGCCGAGACTGGCGCAACGCAGGGCGGAGGCGGCGGCGACGCTAGTCTTGCCGACGCCGCCTTTGCCGGTGTAAAGGAGGATGCGCAAGGTGGATTATCTCCTGCAGAAGTACACCCCGATGTTACCGGCTGCGGTCAGACGCTGGGAGGTAGGGGAAGGACGGGGAGGCCGGGGACGTAGGCGATGGCGGCGGTGGGGATGAGGCCGGCGGCGGCGGCGATGGACCCGCTGTTGGCGATGGTGACAACACCGGCGGGGGCCCAGGGAGTGTCTACCTTCCAGCGCTGGAAGACGGCGCGCTCGGTGCGCAGGATGGAGACGGTGGCATCTTGGGACCAGGCGACCGGGAGGCCGTAGAAACCGCCCCAGTCGGGTTCGGCGAAGAACACGTCACGGATGGCGGCGTCGTTGTCGACGAGGGTCATGCGCGGTCCGCCGGATTCGGGAAGCGGGATGCCGTTGGTGGCCTGGAGCCAGCCGTCAAGCCCGGCGGCGGACAGGAGGCTGAAGATAGGGGCGATGACCGCCCGGCCGAGGGTGGGCTCCCATTGGAGGACGAATTTCTGAGCGGCCTGGGCGATGAGGCCATCGAGAACGAAGCGACCGGAGACGGCGGGGCCGAGCCGGTCGCGACCACCAAGGGCGCGGTAGCTGGCCCACATCCCGATGGCGGCGGAGTTGGAGACCCAGAAGCCACTGCCGGCGGCGAGGTCGTGAAAGCCAGCGTAGGAGGTGTCCCAGGCGGCGGTGATGTCGTTGGTGGCGGCGCGCAGGATGGCGACGACGTGGGCTCCGGTGGGAACGGCGAGGGGGAGGCTGGCGGAGTCGTTGAGGCGACGGAGGGCGCCCGCGCCGGCGGGGACGTCATCGAGAAGGGTAAGGACGTTTTCCCAGGAGTAGGGAATATTGAGGCTGACGGAGCCGGTGGCGTTGCTGTTGACGGTGGCGGCGACCCAGTCGGCGCCGCCGGTCTGGTTGACACTCAGGCTGGTGCCAGTGGGCTGATGCGTGAGATCGATGGCCCCGGTGTGGGGGGCGAGGTGGCTGTTGACGGTGTAGCCATCGGAGGTGATTTCGACACCGAAGAGTCCGCGGGTAACGGCCAGGCCCATGGCGGCGGCGGCGCCGCCAAAGTCGAGGCTGCCCTGGTCGGAGTTGGTGGCGTAGTGGAACCATTCGGTGATCTGGCCGGTGCGCTGCCAGTGGCGGGCGGTGGCGAGGAGGTGGTCGAAGGCGATCGCCGATCCCCCGCGGGTGAATTCGCCAATGACCTGCGGGCCGGCCCACCAGTCCCAGACGCCGCCGTTCTGGTATTCGCCGGACTCCATGTTGGGATGGTTAAAAACACCGGTGGGATAGGGGGGCCAGAGCGTGAGGCCAGGCCGGTTGATACCGGATTTGAAGGCAGTGTTGAGGGTGTTGCTGAAGATCTGGAGGGCCTGTTCGTCGCTGGCCAGGCCGGTGTCGACGGCGATGTGATTGCCGAGGGTGAAGATGTTGTCGGTGTCGACCGGGATGGAGACCGGTGAGAGATTCTTGTGGATGCGATAGCGACCGCGGACGGCGTCCCAGAGGTGGAGGTTGGTGGCGTCGCGCAGGATACGAGCGGTGTCGCCATAGAAGAAGGAGGCGCCCTGGTCGCCGGCGGCGGCGTTCATCTGCTGGAGTTCGAGGAGGGCGCGGTAGGTGAGGGCCTGGTCGAAGATGCCGGCGATGACGGCGTCGCCGGGGGTGAAGTCGGTCGGATTGGAGCCGCCTTCGAGCTTCACGTCACCCCAATCGGTGGTGTGGGCGCGCCAGATAAGGCCGGTGTCGGCGTCGCGGCGCTGGCGTTGGAGGTAGGACATGGCCTCGTTGAGGCGGGTAATGATCGATTTGCCGGAGATCAGCGAGGTGAGCCAGGCAGCGCCGCCGGTGGCGCGGAAATGGACGTAGGCGGCGTGGATGAGGCTGGTTTCTTCGTCGGAGACGACAGTGGCCTTGTCGACTTCGCCACCGGCGGAGATCGTGGCCGCGACCGCCCCACGAAATGGAGGGTCGGCGGCGAGGAATTCCTGGGTGAGGAGCAGTTCTTCAACAGGGGTGCGGAGAAAGTCGGGGGCGAAGAGATGGGCGGCGAATTCGGCGACGGTGGCGAAGTCACGGGCGAAGATGGCCGGGTAGAGGGCGCCGGCGTCGAATCCATACACCTGGCCGAGATGGCCGGGGAAGCTGGTGGCGACGGCGCCGAGGACGCGGCGGATGAGGGGGACCATGGCGTCGATCTCGGGAAATCCATCGACGCGCCAGGAGATGTCGGCGGGGACGAGGGGATTAGGAGCAGGGGTCTCGGCGCCGATGGCGATGCCGGGCAGGCCGGCGCTGAACAGGCCGGTGAGTCCGCCGCCGAGGACTACGCGGCGGGAAAGGCGCGGCATAGAGGGATGGGGTGGGAGGTGTGGGGCTGCGAAAACATCCGCCTATTGTAATGATTCTTGAGGAAGAGCCGTGACGAGGGGCGCGGAGCCGGTGATGGAGGGATCAGCCGGACCGGACGATTAGCGGGGCGGCGGCGGATGTAACGACGCGGCCGATGACCACGGCGCAGGGGGCGCCTTCGCGCTCGATGGCGGTTATGAGCTGATCGGCGCGGTCGGCGGGGACGCTAATCACGAGGCCGCCGGAGGTCTGCGCGTCGGCGAGGAGAAGCCGGGCAGATTCGGGAAGGTCGGTGGGCCAGGCAACTTCGGAGGATACGGCGGTGAGGTTGCGCTCGGTGCCGCCGGGGACGATTTCGCGGGCGATATAGCGGTGGACACCGGGCAAGACGGGGAGGCTCGGGTAGTCGATTTCAAGGCTGACGGCGGATTCTCGGGCGATGTTTAGCAGGTGGCCGAGGAGGCCGAAGCCGGTGATGTCGGTGCAGGCGCCAGCTCCGACGACACGCATGGCGGCGGCAGCGCCGCGATTCAGGGCGACCATGGAGTCAACGGCGGCGCAGGCGTGGTGGGGATCTGCGTGGCCGTGCTTAATGGCGGTGCCGATGATACCGGTGCCAAGCGGCTTGGTGAGCACCAGCAGATCACCGATGGCGGCGCCGGCGTTGGTGAAGATGCGGTCGGGATGGACGCGACCGGTGACAGCGAGGCCGAACTTGGGCTCGGGATCATCGATGGTGTGGCCGCCGATGACGGCAACGCCAGCCGCTTCGCAGATGGCGTGACCGCCGCGGAGGATGTCGGTGAGGACGGAGAGCGGCAGGGCGTCACGAGGGAAGCAGGCGAGGTTGAGGGCGGCGAAGGGATCGGCGCCCATGGCGTAGACGTCGCTGAGGGCGTTGGCGGCGGCGATGCGGCCGAAGTCGAAGGGATCGTCAACGATGGGGGTGAAGAAGTCGGTGGTCATGACCAGAGCCATGTCAGCGTCGATGCGGTACACGGCGGCATCGTCACCACCGACGGCCCCGACGAGGACGTTGGGATCGGTGGTGGGTGGGAGGGCGCACAGGACCTGCGCAAGCTGGCTCGGGGAGAGCTTGCAGCCTCAGCCGGCTCCGTGGGAGAAGCGCGTCAGGCGTGGGGTGCTGGATTCGGATTCCATGGTCCAGATGTTCTTCCGGGGCGGGCCGCGCCGTCAAACGCGCTTTGCGGCGGGCGAGGGGCTAGGAGACGAGGACTTCGCGGCTGGGATGACCCTCGCGCTCGGGCCCAACGATTCCGCGTTCTTCAAGAATGACGATGAGCTTGGCGGCCTTCTTGGCGCCGACTTTGAGTTCGCGCTGCAGGAGCGGGCCGGACGCGTAGTTGAACTGGCGGACGAGATCGACGGCGTCGGCGACGAGTTCGTCGTCTTCGCGTTCGCCGGACTCGACGGCGTCGGCGACTTCTTCATCGCTGACGCGGTCGGTGTCGCCCTGCTCGGCCCAGTGGTGTACCAGACGATGGATCTCGTCGTCGGTGGCCATGGCGCCCTGCATGCGGGTGAGTTTGCCGGAGTCGGCGGAGGCGTAGAGCATGTCGCCACGGCCGACAAGGCGCTCGGCCCCGCCACTGTCGAGGATGGTGCGGGAGTCGACCTGGCTGCTGACCATGAAGGCGACGCGGGTGGGGAAGTTGGCTTTGATGAGTCCGGTGACGACGTCAACGGACGGCCGCTGGGTGGCGATGACGAGATGGATACCAACGGCGCGGGCCATCTGGGCCAAGCGGCAGACGTAGCGCTCGACTTCGGCGGGGGCCGTCATCATCAGGTCGGCGAGTTCGTCGATGACTATCACCAGGTGGGAGAGCTTTTCGCGATCGGTGTCCTCGGCATCACGGTTGTAGGTTTCGAGGTTGCGATGATTGGTGCCGGAGAGAAGGGTGTAGCGACGGGTCATCTCGCCGGTG
>PBSR01000021.1 GCA_002726335.1 Gemmatimonadaceae bacterium | reverse complement strand
TACTTCGCCATGGCCTTCTCGGTGTTCGTGGAGATGCTCAACCTGCGTCTGCGGCGCGTACGCAGGACCGAGCCACCCATCGAGCTGCGCGACTCGCGGCTGCCGAATGCCCTGGACAGGGCCGCGGGACGGATGGGCGATTCCGGCTGACCTCTATGACGCCTGCCGACCTTCGGCGTCCGTGCGGCAGGCTTCCAGCACCCGCATCAGTTCACGTGACTCGCTCAGAGGTACTACCGGGTCGCCGGCACCGGTGAAGAAGGCGTGGCCCCGCGCGTAGTGGTCGACGGCCTCCACGTCCTTGACGTCGAAACCCGCCTCCTGCCAGGGCAGCTGTTCGCCGCTGCCGTAGCGCCGGTCTGCCGCCGCCATTGTTGTCTCTGCGTCCAGCGACGGTACGTCGGACGGATCGAGGTAGCGTGCCTGCCAGACGCCGTCGTCATCCAGAATCAAGCTGCCGTGGGTCCCGACCACATGCCAGCGTGGCAGCATGGGGTGCGCGCTGGCCATGTTGATGTCGATGTCGATCAGCACGCCACTCTCCGTCTCGATCACCGCTTTGACCACATCGTCCGCGTCTCCGAGGCTGGCGACGGTGCGCAGATGACAGGTGATATGGTTGGCGGGTGAGCCGGCAACGTGCAGGCAGGCGTCGATGAGGTGGGCACCGAAGTTGTTGAGCATACCCCCACCGTTGCGTTTCCACGCCTGCCAGTCGTGGCGGCGGGTGTACTGCGTCCGGGTATGTCTGATCAGATAGACGTTCCCGATCAGTCCTCGGGCCAGAATCGACCGCAGACAGACGACCTCCCGGCCCCCGCGCTCGGGTTGGTAGACGGTCAGCTTGCGGCCGTGTCTCCTGGCTGCCGTGATCATGCAATCCGCCGACTCGAGATCGGGTGCCATGGGTTTGTCGGTGAACACGTGGCTGCCGGCGGCAAAGGCCAGCCCGGCATGTTCCGCACGCAGCGGCGTCGGTGAAGCGAGGACGACGAGATCGGGCTCGACGGTGTCGAGGCAGCTTGCCAGGTCGCAGAAACCGACGACACCGTACTTGGCGCGGGCCTCCTGGAGACGATCAGTGAGAGGATCGACGACACCCGCGAGCTCATAGCCGTCGTGGCTGATGATCTCGGGTAGATGAAACTTCCAGCCGATCCGGCCCAGACCGACGACGACGGTGCGCAGCTGTTTCAAGTCTTGTCCTATCTCTTCAAATGCGTCGCGAACCAGCCCACGGCCTCACCCACGTACCAGATGGGTAGACGGTCGTCACTGGTATACACCTTCAGCTCCGCCGGTGACGCCGCCAGCAGTCCGTGCAGCTGCTCGGCTTCCGCCTGGGTACTGCTGGGGCTGTTGGCTCCCATGAGCATGAGGAATGGTGTCCGGATCCGTGGCGCATGGTTCTGCGTTGCCAGCACGGACAGTCGGTCGTGCACCGTCGGCGGCACGCAGGCGACACTGACCCGGACCCGCGGCTCGACAGCGGCCAGGGCGAAGGCCACCACGCCGCCGAACTCGTACCCGAGCACGCCGATGCGTGAACTGTCGATATCGGTCCGTGTGAGCAGCGCATCGATAGCCCGCCGATGCTCGACGACGCTGTCGGTGAACAGGTCGTGCAGCCGGCTGGCGGCGCCGGCCTGCAACAGCACTGCCGGATTCAGGTAATCGTTTTCGGCGGCACGCTCGCCATGGGACGGCAAGTCGAGCCCGAGGACGGCGTAGCCCTGACCCACGAGTCGGTCCTTGTGCTTGCCCTCGGTCGTTGTGCCGAAGGACCACCAGAACTCTTTGGAGCGCGACATGCCGTGGATGAGAATGACGCAGGGGTACGGGGCCGTACCGTCAAGTGGCAGCTCGAGATAGCCGGGAACACGTCGCGTGCCGACGCCGGTAAAGACGATCTTGCGGACACGGCCGTTGGCCGCCTCGCGCAGTTCATCGAAGCGCGGCATCGGTGGCGCCGGTTCATACTCGAAGGAGCGAGCCATGACGGCATAGGCCTCGTCACCGACGGGCTCCAGGGCCTGCTCGGCGCGCACGGGGACAGCGGCGAGCCCGCAGAGCAGGGCACAGGAGAGGGTGACGGAACGGATCATGCAGGGACGGTAGGTGGAGACGACGCGCCGCACAACCGGGAGCTAGCGGGCCGGCTACAGCCGTCGCAGGTACCAGATGTAGCCACCGAAGAGGAGCTGTCGCTCTTCGCCTTCGAACAGCGGCGCCAGTTCGACCTGCAACCACTTGCGAAGTGTATCAGCGGGTTTGCCCCGGCGCTCGACGAAGTCGGTCACGCTCGACTGCGTCATCAGGAAGGCGACATAGGAATCAAGAGAGAAGGTCCACTCGAGGGTGTAATCATGGGTGGTTTCCAGGGCGAGTCCATACTGGCGGGCCTCGTCATCGGGCAGCAGGCGTTCGTCACGTGGCGGTCGTGGCAGGCGCTGGCGAAAGACGTCACGGTGCCAGTCGGAGAGGCGCTCGTCGCCCACCATCGCCGCCAGGTCGCCGCCATCGTAGATGACGAGGATGCCCCCGGCAGGCAACAGCCGGCGCACTTCGGGAAGAAAGCGGTCGCGATCGATCCAATTGATGGCGCCGCAAGCGGTGATCAGGCCGAAGCTGGCGTCGGCGAAGGGCAGGTCCTCGGCGGATGACACGAGGTAGCTGACGCCGGCGACCGGCGAGGCGGCGGCGACCATGTCAGCAGCACCGTCCACTCCCGTCACCCGCCGGGCGATCGCCGACAGCGGCGTCGTCGACAATCCCGTGCCACAGCCGACGTCGAGGGCGTGTTCGGGGCGATGCCGTCCGAGGCGCTGCCCGATGCGACTGGCCACCTCCGGATGGAACCAGGGCCTTGCCGTGGCGTAGCCCCGAGCGACGCGGTCGTGTCCGAACAGCGGCGTAGATTCGTCAGTCATCGATCATCTGAAGTATGCATCCGGATCTGAGACCATGTAGAGTGCCAGTGGTTCCCCGTGGAGTCACGCTCGTCGAGCGCCATGGGTCATGTTGAGTAGAGTGTCGAATCAGGAGACGGGATGGAGACGTGCGAGGACGAACAGTGGATCCGCGCCGCCCAGGGCGGTGACGAGGCCGCCTTCGGGCGCCTCGTCGATCGGTACAAGGATACCGTATTCGCCACCGTCGTGGCGATTACGGGGGACTTCGAGGCGGCCCACGATATCGGCCAGGAGACGTTCCTGCGCGCCTGGTTCGGGATCGCCCGGCTGGAGGACGCCGAGTCTTTCGGACCCTGGTTGCGGACCATCGCCCGCAACCGCAGCCGGACGTTCCTAGAGCGACGACAGCGCCAGCCGGCGCGGGAGAGTATCGACGTGGACGAACTGGCCCACAAAGGGCAGTCACCGGCGCAGGACGCCGAGCGGTCGGAACGCCGGCAACTGGTGCACGATGCCATCGACCGCCTGCCGGAGCTGAGCCGTGAAGCACTGGTGCTGCATTACCTGGAAGGACTGACGACGCCGCGCATGGCGACACAGCTGGGCATCACCGGGCCCGCCGTGCGCCAGCGCCTGCGGCGCGCACGCCTGCTGATGCAGGAGGAAGTGGAACAGATGGTAGCTGACGTGATCCGCGATGAGGCACCCGGTGCCGACTTCTCCGACAGCGTCAACACGCTGATCAAGCAGGCACGCGGGCTGTTTCAGGAAGTGAAGTACGGTGCCGCCGTGCCGGTGCTGGAAAGCGCCCGTGAGCAGGCCCCGGAGGACACGCTGGTATCGATGCTGCTGGCCGAGGCCTACACCTTTACCCGCAGCGCCGAAGAGCTGCAGGAGGAACCGGGTGCGTACGACCGGGCCCTGGCTCTGCTGGACGAAGTGCTCGAGCGCGAGCCAGACAACATGCTGGCTCGCCTTCGAAGGGCCGCCCTGCGGTCCAATGTAGTCGACGACGAGGAGATCTTCGCCGAGCAACAGGCGGCCCTGGAGGCGGCCAAGGGGGGCTTGTTCGAAGCGGTGGCGCAGCTGGAACTGGCCCGTCGTCACCTCACGCGCGGTCAGGGCGACAAGGCGCTGTCTCTCTACGACAAGCTGCTGCCCAAGTTCCCGTGGATGGCCTGTGTTCTGCACTCTGAGATGGGGGTTGCGCAGGCCTCACTGCAGGATGGCGCCGCGGCGCTGGGTCACTTCGAGCGAGCCGTGGAGATGACGACACCGGACGCCATGGAGGCCCTGCAGACGACCTCGAAGGAACTGATGGGAGAGGCCTACTGGGCCTTCTGGAGCACGGTGGACAACCTGCCTGTGCGCCAGTGTCAGAACCATGCCTGGATCGCCGGACTGCGTTCGGCCTCGGGGGATATGAAGACGGCACGGAAGCACGTGCGCCTGGCGATCGAGTTCGTCAACCAGAACGAGGTCGGTGAGGCCCGGGCCATGCTGCGGCAGGAACTGGTCCGGCAGATGGAGCAGATGTTTCCCGATCTGGCCGCCCAGGATGAGATGCAGGCGTTGAAGCGGGAGATCGAGACGGAAGGATGACGGCGGTGGCGGGCCCGCTACCTCGACCTGCTGAATCGCGCCGGTCCTAGCCGATCAAGTCGGCACCACCGGCAGCACCACATGGGACGGCCTCGCTGCCGCGTGGAAGATCGTGTTGTCGGCACCCGATCGTCGGCGCTCCGTGCCCAGGGGATCGCCGGTGTTCGGATTGACATCGAAGCGCGGAAAGTTCGAGCTGGACACGTCCAGACGGATGCGGTGCCCGACACAGAACAGGTTGCTCGTGGGGTACAGTGTGATCGTGATCTCGACGACATCACCCGGCGTGTAGCTCTCTTCCTGGTCATCTCCCGAGCGGTAGCGCAGGCGCAGGATGCTGTCGGTGAGGTTGAGGGCGTATCCCGACGGATACCAGCGGCTGGGCGGGTAGACGTCGAGCAGCTTGGCGGTGAAGTCGGTATCCGGAGCCGTCGAGGCCACCCAGAGCTTCACATCGACGGGTCCGGTGACCTCCACATCCTCCGTCAGCGGCGCGCTCTGGAACACGACCACGTCGGCGCGCGAGCCGAGAGGCAGGTACGGCGGCGAGCATCCCCAGACGCTGGCGGTCTCCACCTGGTCGTATCCCCCCGGGCTCATGATGTCGCGCATGCGGCTGCCGCGCGGCGCGTATGCGGGGTCGCTGACCCCGCGCGGCATCGGTCCCAGCTCNTTGAGNGACGANACATTNCCGCCNATGGATGGCACCGGGTTTGCCGGGTCGAAGCGGTAGGTCGTGTGNCTCGTCTCCTNNCTGCACTTNTCNGGCGACAGGGAGCCGTCATCGTGCAGGTACCAGGGAGTGTANNGNGTNCGCGCCAGCGGCCACTCCTGCTCGTCCCGCCAGCACCCCCCATGGAACAGGCGCGACCCNNCNCGATGNCCNCCACCACCACCCATGACGTAGATCCGCACNGGCGNCATNGACTCGACGCCGGTGGTTTCGCCTTNGAGGGCGGAGNCGAACCAGGCCAGGTGCAGATCGCGGACGCTGTCGAGGGCCGCGTCACGAGTAAACTGCACGTCGCCGGCAAAGGGCTGCTCGAGGGTGGCCGAACCATGGGTCCAGGGACCGACCAGCACCTTCACATGTTCGTGGCCCGAGGCGCGCAGGCCTTCGAAGTTGCGGAAGGTGGAGCGCGTGTAGGAGTCGTACCAGCCGCCGATGATCAGTGTCGGCACGTCAGGCCAGTTCTCGTGATACAGTGCCGGCGCCAGGCTCGGCGACTGCCACCATTCGGTGTTGTCGCCCTCGTTGAGCAGCCGCAGAGCCCACTGTTCGTAGGTGGGGACGCGCGCCAGCTGGGTCATGCCTTTGCGGATCGGCAGGCGTTGCAACCAGTCGGAAAAGTCGGGGCTGTCGAGGTTGAGGGCAGCGTCGAGGCTGGGATCGGCCTTCAACGCTGCCTGGGTGTTGCCCGCCGAGTGCCAGAAGGCCCACGCCAGGAAGCGCAGTTCCAGCGTGCCGCCCTGGCGCACGGAGCTCTCGCGGCCGATGGCGCCGCTCATATTCGGCACCATGGCGGCGATCTGCGGCGCCCCCAGCGCCGCCGGGCCGGTCTGTGTCCAACTGCACCAGGACGTGCCCCAGGTACCTACGCGGCCGTCGCTCCACGGCTGCTGCGCGATCCAGTCCAGGGTGTCGACGCCATCTTCGGCTTCCGGCGCGAGGAAATCGACGTCTCCCTCCGAGGCGTAGCAGCCACGGCAATCCTGGATAACACTGGCGTAGCCCCGGGCAGCGAACCAGTGGCCGTAACCGGAGGCGACTTCAGTTTCACTCTTGCAGTACGGCGTGCGACAGAGCAACGACGGCAGAGACTGTTCGTGATCGGCTGGTAGATACACGTCGGTGCACAGGTGCACACCGTCGCGCATGGGGACCATCACATCACGGATGACGGTGACTTCATTCATGGCCGCAGCTCCTTCACTGTCTCCTTTAAGACCACGTTGTTGCCGGCAGCGCGCACCACGCGTCGGGCCCACACCGACAGGTCGTCCAGCAGGCAGTAGAGCGTTGGCGCCAGAAGCAGGGTCAGAATCGTCGATGTCGCCAGTCCGCTGACGACGACGAGCCCTACCGGCCCCCAGCGGCGCGCGAAGCCCTCGGCCGTCCCGTATACCATGGGCAGCACCAGGGGCATGAGGTTGAGGATCGTCGTACCCGCCGTCATCAGGATGGGCCGCAGTCGATTCTGACCACCGCGCAGAACCGCCTCGCGACGTGCCATCCCTTCCCGTCGGTATTGATTGATATGGTCGATGAGGACGATACCGTTGTTGACGACGATGCCGAACAGGATCAGCATGCCGAGCATACCGTTGCTGTCGAGCGGCACCTCCAGGATCCACAGTCCGAGAGCCACACCGATCATCGAGAAGGGAATCGAGAACATGATCGTGAAGGGGTGGACGAGAGACTCGAACAGCGAGGCCATGATCAGATAGATCAGCAGCACGGCGAAGAGCAGGGTGAAGCTGCCTTCCTGGGCGTCCTGCTGGGACCATCGAGCCGCCCGACCCAGCTGCCAGGAGTAGCCGCCGGGGAACGTGATCGACTCCATCAGACCGGTGACCTGGCCCGTCAGCTTGTAGGCGGCGCCGCGACTCTCGGTGTTGGCGAACACCGTCAACGTGTGCTGACGATCCTCTCGCTGCAGGTTCTGCGGTCCTCTGGCGTAGTGGAAATCGGCCAGGGCGGCCAACTGCACACGCGACTCGCGACTTACGAAGCTGGTGTTCTTCAGCTGCTCGAGACTCAAGCGGTCGGCCTCCTCCAGCTGCAGGACGATGCCTATCTCACGCTCGGGTGCCTTGAAACTCGACGAGCGGCGCTCGCCGAGGGCGCTGGAGATCGTCGTCGCCACATCGCGAGCCGAGAGCCCGTAGCCAAGGGCCCGCTCACGATCGACGGAGACCTGAATCTCTTCTTCCCCATCTTCGAGACTCGTGTCGACGCCGAGCACGCCAGGCAGTCGCGCCAGCTGCACCTTGACGTCTTCCGCCAGCACCTCCAGGACGGCGGCGTCGACCCCCTTGAGCTGCACTTCGACACCCAGCTCGGGGCCTGCCCAACCCCGTGAGCGGCCGCGCTTGTAGGTG
>PBSR01000020.1 GCA_002726335.1 Gemmatimonadaceae bacterium | reverse complement strand
ACGCCACATCCGAGGCGCGCAATCGCGAGCTCAGTTCGCGCAGAATGAGTGCGGCACTCACCGAGATGTTGAAGCTCTCCGTGAATCCGTACATCGGCACGTTCACCGCCTCCGTCGCCCGTGCCAGAGCCGGGGCGGTCAGGCCGTTCAGTTCCGTCCCGAACATCACTGCCACCGGGCCGGCCGTGACGTCGAAATCTTCGAGGCGTACCGCGTCCGGCCGTGGCGTGGCCGCCACCAGACGGTAGCCGCGTCGCTCCAGATCATCGCAGCAGGCATCGATCGTGCGCCCCTCTGCCGTTCGCCAGCGGTCCAGATCCAGCCACTGGGACGCACCGAGGGCGACGTCGCGACTGACGGTGTAGTCGTTGCGGTCCTCGACGATGTGGACGCCCTGCACCCCAAAGCACTCACACGAGCGCAGCACGGCGCTGGCGTTGTGGGGCTGGAAGATGTCTTCGAGAACCACCGTCAGCCAGCCGGTGCGCTGCGCCAGAACATCGTGCATCCGCGCCAGGCGTCGTTCGGTAACACAGCCGGACAGATGCTCGATCAATGCATGCTGTAGTTCCGGCGCGATGTCCGTCATACGATGCCGGCGCCATCGGTGGCGGTGCAGACGTAGACCTGTGGTTCGTTGCCCGTCTCAGCGCGGTAGGCGGAGGCAACCGACTGCGCCAGCTTCTCCGCCTGTGGGGCCTCGGCCAGGGCCACCGCACAGCCACCGAAACCCGCCCCCGTCATGCGCGCGCCGTGACAACCGGCCACGCCCCGGGCGCACTCAACCATGATGTCGAGGGCGGCCGATGACACTTCGAAATCATCGCGCAGACTCACATGGCTGGCGTACATCAACTCTCCCATGCGGGCAGTCTCTCCGGCGGCGAGCGCTTCAGCCGCCTCGGTGGTCCGCTCATTCTCCGAGATCACATGGCGGGCCCGGCGCAGGGCCAGATCGTCGAGCTCGCCGGCGCGGGCGACGAGCTCTTCGGAGGTGACATCCCGCAGGGCGCTGACGCCGAAATGGGCGGACACGCTCTCACACTGACTGCGACGCTCGTTATAGGCCGAATCCACCAGGCCGCGGCGAGTCCCGGTGTCGAGGACGACCACCGCCGTACCCGCCGGCAGTGGCACGTGGCGGCCTTCGAGGCTGCGACAGTCCAGCAGCAACGCATGCCCGACGCGTCCGGCGGCGGAGATCATCTGGTCCATGATGCCACAGTTGACGCCCACCCACTTATTCTCGGCGCGTTGGCCGAGCCGGGCCATGACCGCCGGGTCCCACGCCAGATCGCTGACCTCGGCAAAGGCTCGGGCCGTGGCCAGTTCCAGTGCCGCCGACGACGACAGGCCCGCGCCGATGGGGACATCTCCGGCGACGGCCCCCTGCCAGCCGGTGAGCGTGTGACCGGCGTCCATCAGCGACCAGGCTGTGCCCTTGAGGTATTCCAGCCAGCCCTGTTCGGCCGCTTCCTCCGGCAGCGGGGGTCCGGCCTCCTTCACGTCGCTCAGCGAGAAAACCCCGGCGTCGCCCATATCGACGCCCTGCACGTGCACCTGACCGTCGTCGGTGCGGCACAGCGCGATCCACACCGCCCGGTCGATGGCCATGGGCATGACGAAGCCGTCGTTGTAGTCGGTGTGCTCACCGATCAGATTCACCCGCCCCGGGGCCCGTACCATCACGTCGGGCTCACGCCCGTAGGCTTGCCTGAAAGTGTCGCGCACGGCAGCGGCTGGAGCTGCGGATGTCTCACTCATCTTTCTCACCTCACTCTTCATGCTGCGCGATACCCGACCGCAGATGGGCAGCCGCCGCCTCCGCCGTCAGGTCGCGCTGGGCCTCTCCCAGCATCTCGTACCCCACCATAAACTTGCGCACCGTCGCCGAGCGCAGAAGTGGCGGATAGAAATGGGCGTGCAGCTGCCAGCCGTCGCCCCCTTCGATCGACGGTCGGCCGTGCCATCCCATCGAGTAGGGAAAACTGGTGTCGAACAGGGCGTCGTAGCGGCGCAGCAGACGCCCCAGGATCCGCGTCAGGTCGTCCCTTTCGTCATCTCCCAGATCGGTCAGGTGGGGCACGTGCCGCTTGGGCAGCAGCAGGACTTCGAAGGGCCACACGGCCCAGAAAGGCACCACGGCGACCCAACCGTCGGTGGCGGCCACGACACGTTCCTCACGCTCCGTTTCCAGCTTGGCGTAATCCAGCAGCAGAGGCCGGCCGTGATCGGCGAAGTAGGCTGCCTGCGTCTCGTCCTCTTTGGCGGGCTCATTCGGCAGTGTATCGAGGGCCCATACCTGTCCGTGGGGATGCGGGTTGGAGCACCCCATCACTTCGCCCTTGTTCTCAAACACCTGGACCCAGCGATAGAGGCTGCCAAGCTCTTCGACCTGCGCCGCCCACATGTCGATGACGGCCCGTGTGGCCGACGGCTCCAGCTGGGCAAGGGTCAGGTCGTGGCGGGGCGAAAAACACAGTACCCGGCACTCACCCTGGACCGGGGCGGTCCGCAACAGCGACGGCTCCGCGGTCTGGTGCCGCGACTCAGGGGCCTGTGGCAGCAGCGCGGCAAAGTCGTTGTCGAAGACGAAGGTGCTCGTGTACTCCGGATTGTGATGGCCGCCGGCGCGCTCGTTCCCGGGGCACAGGTAGCAGGTCGGGTCGTGGGCCGGGCGACTCTCGCCCGGTGCCGCGTCCACCCGCCCCTGCCAGGGGCGCTGCATGCGATGCGGACTCACCTGCACCCACTCGCCGGTGAGGGGATTGTGTCGGCGGTGGGGGTGATCGGTGTCGATCATGGCGCCTCACCATAGCCGTGCGGGTGGTTGCGGTGCCAGTCCCAGGCGCTGGCGACGATGTCCTCCAGATCGGGGGTCTGTGCCGCCCAGCCGAGAACGGTACGCGCCTTCGTGGCGTCGGCCACCAGTCGGGAGGCATCGCCGGCGCGGCGCTCACCGTCAGTCGCCGGGATCTCGTGCCCGGTGATCCGGCGCGCCGCCTCGATCACCTCCAGGACCGACCAGCCACGCCCGGTGCCCAGGTTCAGGTATTGCGAGGCGCCGCCTGACTGCAGGTGATCGAGGGCGGCCAGGTGGGCCCGCGCAAGATCCTGGATGTGGATGTAGTCACGAACACAGGACCCGTCGGGGGTATCGTAGTCCCGACCGAACACGGTGAGCCCCTGTCGCTGTCCCAGAGCGACCTGCAGCGCCAGCGGGATCAGATGGCTCTCGGGCGTGTGATCTTCGCCGCGCGTCTGGATGGCCCCGGCCGCGTTGAAGTAGCGCAGGGCGGCGAAGCGCAGGCCATAGTTGGCTTCGAATGCCTCCAGCTCCCGTTCGACGAAGAACTTGGTCCAGCCGTAAGGGTTCTCGGGGTGCTGAGGATGGGTTTCGTTCATCGGCATATGTATCGGTTCGCCGTAGGTGGCGCACGTCGAAGAGAACACGAAGCCGCGCACGCCGCCCACTGTGAGGGCGTCGAGCAGGTTTACCGTGGCACCCACGTTGTTGGCGTAGTAGCGCTCCGGCTCTTCGACGGATTCGCCCACGTAGGTCAGTGCGGCGAAATGCACACAGGCTTCGACCCCGTGTTCGTCGACGATGCGACGGATCAGTGTGGCATCCCCCACATCTCCATGGTAGAAAGGCACGTCCGGGTCCACCGCTGGGCGATGGCCACGGGACAGATTGTCGACGACGACGACCTGCCGGCCCGCCGTCCGCAGTGCCTCCACGGTGACGGAGCCGATGTATCCGGCGCCGCCGGTGACGAGGATCGTCATCGGCGGTGCCGCTGGAATGGGTGCATCATGGTCTCTATTCTACTTGTTATGTGCGGACGGTTCACCTTGCATCACTCCACCGAGGACGTGGCCGAGCGCTTCGCCGTGGAACAGACCCTGCTCGAGCTGAAGCCGCGCTACAACATCGCGCCGAGTCAGCCCGTGGCTGCCGTCATCCAGGGCGAAAGCCGGGTGCTGCAAGAACTGAAGTGGGGCCTCGTGCCTTCGTGGGCACGCGACCCGGGCATCGGCAACCGGCTCATCAACGCCCGGGCCGAAACCCTGGCCGACAAACCCGCCTTCCGCACCGCTTTCACCCGCAGTCGCTGCCTGATCCCCGCCAGCGGCTACTTCGAATGGCAACGGTCCGGCCGCCTCCGCACGCCCATGCTGCTGCATCGCGCCGGCGGCGAGCCCTTTGCCATAGCCGGCCTCTATGAACGCTGGCAGACGCCGGAGGAGGGCATCCTTCGCAGCTGTACGATCATCACAACCGCTCCGAACGAAGTGGCCGGCGGCGTCCATGACCGCATGCCGGCGATCCTGACCGCCGGCGGTGCCGAAATCTGGATGGACCGTGAGCTCACCGATGTCGATGCCCTGTCTCGTGTGCTGCGCCCGTATCCCTTGAGCGACCTCATCTTGCACCCGGTGTCCGACCGGGTCAACAAAGCCGGCGACGACGACGCGACGATGATCGATCCTGTCGAGCCGCCGATGCCGGAAGAAGACCCGCAACTCGGTCTCGGTCTGTAGGTGCAGGCAACCTCTACCCCGTCAGCAGCCAGCGTATCACCTCGCGTGCTGACGGGCGGCTGCCCGTGGCCAGGATGCCGACGCGGAACACGCGTGCCGCGCCGCGCACCGCCAGCCAGATGGACAGTACCAGCACCACCGTGGTGGCGGCGTATTCCCATAGGGGTGGCGGTCCCGCCGAGCGGTTCATCATGACAAACGGTGTCAGCGGCGGAATAAAGGACAGAACCCGCGCCAGCATGCCGTTCGGATCCTTGCCGACGTGTTGGATCGACATCAGGGCCACCAGCAGCGGCACCATGGCCGGCCATATCAGGTTCTGTGACTCTTTCAGATTCGTGCACAGCGACCCCAGGCCCACCAGATAGGCGGCGTAGAGCAGATACCCCAGAAAGAAGTAGACGGTGAAGGCCACCAGGAAGCCCGGATCGGCCGCCACCTGAGCCAGCCCCTGTGCCGCCGGACCCACGAAGTGGGCCAGAGTCAGCATGCCGGCCAGCAGGCACAGCGTCCACGAGGCAACGACGATCAACCCGGCGCCGGCGACACCGACCACCTTGCCGGCGAGCAGGTACTGGCGCTGCTCCTCGTCGAGGCCCTCGGTGTCGAGGGCCAGTTCCGTCATACCGATGATACCGTTCATCGGCGTACGGATCTCGTGACTCATGTTGGCGAGGAACTCGCTCTTCGTCCGGCTGGTGGCTTCCGCCGATTCCTTCGCCTGGCGCAGTGCCTCTTCGGCTTCCCTTCGCCGGCTGATGTCCTGCAGGACGAGGACGAAGTGCAGCTCCTCCTCGGAGGGCAAGTCGCCGACGGTGACGCTGACCGGGAACGTGTCTCCCGCATCCGTCCGTGCATCGATCTCGTACGGCTCCGGGTGCTCCCCGGGTTGCTCCTCTGTGAGCAGGCCCATGCCGGTGATCGGGAGCAGCTCGTAGGAGGGCAGCAGCTGGCCGATGTGTACTCCCGTCAACTGCCCCCCTTCGACGCCGAACATGCGCGCCGCCGCCGGATTGCTCAGCTCGATGAGACCGAGCTCGTCGATGGTTACGATCCCATCGGCCGCGGTGTGCAGGATGCTCTGTATGTGCGACTCTCCCTGGAAGGCGGCGGCGATCAGTTCATTGAGCGATGCCGCCAGCCGACCCGGTTCATCGCCCGAGGTGACCGGTAGCCTCGCCGTCGCATCGCCGTCGACGCGCCGGGTGATCCAGGCCTGGGCGACGAGCAGAGGACGTCGTACGCGAAAATGCAGACTCGTCCAGACCGTGGCTCCCATGACCAGCACGACGGCGGGGGGGGCCGCCCACCCGGGCAGATCGAGGACGACGGCCACCACCCACACGGCCAGACCGAGGACGACGGCCGGTACCAGTGTGAGGGGTACGATGGACAGGTCTTGCCATCGGGGACGTTGAAAGGGTGGCATTTGCTCTCGTTGTGGGCCGCGGGGGTTGCGGAACAGGGCAGCAAGGGATTGGATGTGCGCAATGTATTCTCCTTCTCTCCCACCGGCAACGGAACTCTAGGCCCTCCATGGTCGACCTTCTTGGCTACCTGGGCCGTGTTGGCCGTCGTCTGCGGACCCGCGTGCTGGGGCGCCTGCGGAACCCCCACCTGTGCATGGTTCACGCGGCAACGCAACTGCCGCCAACCTCAGCCCCTGAGGGGTATTCGGTCGCTGCGGCGGTAGACAGGTCAGCCTGGGCCGAACTGCTCGGCGCAGGTGGCGAACTGGGTGCGTGGGATGAGGCACGACTGCAGTTGGAGACCGCCCTCGTCGTGCCGGGAACGCAGGTCTTTCTCACCCAGGCGGGGCAACCGGCCGCTGCTGCTGGAGTCTACGACAGAACCAGCGACAGCTGGGAAATTGGCTGGATCACCGTTCACCCCGAACACCGCCGTCGTGGCCTCGGGGAAGCCGTGACCCGGTTGGCCATGGACCGTGCCCGAAGCCTGCCGCCGCGTCCGCTCCTGCTCTATACCGAAGATCACCGCCTCGATGCCATACGTCTCTATCTCCGGCTCGGTTTCGTGCCGTCCCTCAGACATCGGTCCCACCGGCGGCGATGGCGTCACATAGCCCGGCGTTTGCCCGCTGCCGGGTCCGCTTTGGTCGTATCTTTCCTGCAGACACCCGATGCAGCCACACGCGACACAGACCATACCTGAATCCGTAGGCCAGTGCGCCGACTGCCGCCACGTCCGCGAGGTGGCCTCGGACAGGGGCTCTGCCTTCTTCCTCTGCCGGCGCGCCGCGGAGGATCCCACCTACGCCCGCTACCCTCGACTGCCGGTGTCTGGCTGCTCCGGACACGAGCCCGGTCCGCCCGGTGATGAAGATGGCCGCTGAATCCCGCAGGCAACCTGCCCGCAAGCGCAGGAAGAAACGCCGTCGTCGCCGCCGGCGCGGAGACCGTACCCGGCTGTGGACCGTCATCGTTCTCGTCGTCATCGTCGGTCTCGGCGTCGTCGGAACGATCGCTTTCGACGACAGGCACTGGCACGCCTTTGACAATGCGGGGGATGTCGCCTTCGAGCGTGGCAACTACCAATACGCCGAGCGCATGTACGATGAAGCCCTGCAGGTGGCACGCAGCCTGGAGGATCCGAAGCTCATCACCAGCAGTCTGCAGGCTCTGAGCCGTACCTACACTGCCCAGGGACGGCATGCCGACGCCCACGTGGCGGCGCGCCAGGCAGCACGAGGGGGCGGTTGATCCAGAGGCGACCGGGTCCATGGCGCTTGCCAATTCCTCGCACGCGTGTCTAGATTTGCAGGCAAGCGAGTAGGCTCCCCGCCCTGCAGGACTCGGTTCCCGAGTTGTGCCATGTTCGCTTGATGCTTCCTCCCGCTCTCCCAGGTGGTTGACCCACCGTCCTCGGCGACTTCACTCGATTGTATCTGGGTGACGACCGACTGTGAATCAGTTCCCCCTCGTCGAGGCCGCTGGATCCGCCTACGACATGGGCTATGCCCACGGCGCCCAGGCGGCGCCACTGATCGAGCGCTACCTGGGGTTCATCGAGAAGACGACGGGACGCGACCGCAACGCGCTCGCCGCCGGGGCGCTGACCTATGTGCCCTTCATCGAGGCCCTGAGTCCCGCCTATCTGGAAGAGGTCCGTGGCCTGGCAGAGGGTGCCGGGATGTCTTTCGAGGAGGCCATGATCTGCCAGGTTCGTGGCGCCGCTGCCCAGCGCGCTGACCAGGCGCTGGAGGGGTGCACGGCCTTTGCGGTTACAGGTGAAGGCACTAGCGGCGGTCGGACCTACGCCGGCCAGAATCAGGATCTCGGCCCTGAATTCGGCGACTTCGGCATCGTTCTGCGACTGTCTCCCGGGGACGGACGTCCTCGATTGGTGACCTTCACCTTCGCCGGTCAACTCGGCTACATGGGCATGAACGAACGCGGCGTGGGCCACTTTGCCAATGCCCTCGGCAATGCGCCGTGGCGACCGGGTCTCACCCACTACCCGCTGAAGCGGCGTTGTTTCGAAATGAGTTCCGTCGACGAGTGTGTCAACCTCGTGCGGGCCCACCGGACCTGCTCGGCGGGCAATATGGTTTTCTGCGACGGCGACGGTAGCATTGCGGATGTCGAGATCCGGCCGGAAGGTGTTGCTCTGTACGAAGACGATCACGCCTGCCGGCGATTGCACACCAATCATTATGTCAGTGGCGAGTTCTCCGGGCACGAGGATGGCAACACACCCGACTCCGGCCCTCGCCTCGATCGCCTGCGGGCCCTGGTGAGTGCCGAGTGGGGGGCGATCACCCTGGAGCGTCTGCAGGCCTTTCTCGCCGACCACGAGGGTGACCCGGGAGGCATCTGTCGACACGGCGCCCGGGGCTCGTACTCGGTGGCCGGTTACATCGCCGATCCCGGCGCCGGCGTGCTTCACGTACGCCGGGGACTGGGCTGCACCGGCACCTGGACGGACTACGCCGTGTGACCTGAAACCGCTCTCCGCCATCCCCGTGGCGTTTTGCTTCTCTCTCCTCCCCCCTCCCGCTGTCCACAACCACGTACGGGACGGACATGTCGATCTCCCAGCCTGCGCCGAGGGCGGCTGCCCTGCAGACCTCCGGCTGCGGGCCCCGCAGTCGCGTCGTTTTCGGCGACGCGCGTTCCATGGACACCATCGGTGACGGTTCAACTCAACTCGTCGTCACCTCGCCGCCCTACTGGCAGTTGAAGGACTACGGCAGCGACGATCAGCTCGGTTTCGCCGACAGCTACGAAGACTACATCAACCAGCTGAACCTGGTCTGGTCGGAGTGCCACCGGGTCCTGGCGCCGGGATGCCGGTTGTGTGTGAACATCGGTGACCAGTTCGCCCGCTCTGCCTACTACGGTCGCTACAAGGTCATCCCCATCCGTACCGAGGTCATCCGCTTCTGCGAGACCGTCGGCTTCGACTATATGGGGGCCATCATCTGGCAGAAGGTGACGACGACGAACAGCTCCGGAGGCGGCGCCGTCATGGGCTCCTACCCGTACCCGCGCAACGGCGTGGTCAAACTCGACTACGAGTTCATCCTGCTGTTTCGCCGACACGGGCGACCGGAACGAATCGACAGCGAACAGAAGAAGGCCTCCGCCATGACGCCGGAGGAGTGGAACACCTACTTCAGCGGCCACTGGAACTTCCCCGGCCAGCGGCAGGATCGACACCTGGCTGCTTTCCCCGAGGAACTGCCGAAACGGCTCATCCAGATGTTCAGCTTCGACGGCGAGACCGTCCTCGACCCCTTCCTCGGCAGCGGCACGACGAGTGTCGCCGCAGCACGCCTGAATCGGGCCTCCGCAGGCTACGAGGTGAACACCGATTTCGGCCCCGTCATCAGCGAGCGCCTGGCATCTGTGACAGATCGTATCGAGATCGAGCAGGCTCCGGCGACGGACGTCGACTGGGACTCCCGGGTCGACGAACTGCCCTATCGCTTCCAGGACCCGGTGCCCATGGATCGCAAGGTCGATCCGCGCCAGCGCGCCTACGGCTCGCGCATCGATCGACAGGGCAGCGGCAATACACCCGAAGATCTGTGCCGTGTGGAAGAGGTCCTGGCCCCGGATGTGGTACAACTCGACACCGGCAAACGTGTCCGCCTGCTGGGCGTACGTTCCGTGGCCGATCGGCGTCGTCAGGCCGAGGATCGCCTGCGGGAGTTGACCGGTGGCCAGCGCGTCTTTCTACGCTACGACGACGCCTGCGCCGACACCGACGGCTCGCCCCTAGTGTACCTCTATCTGCGCAACAAGACCCCGGTGAACCGCCACCTGATCCGCAGCGGCTTCGTCGACGTCGACACCAGCCGTGAGTACCGGTTCAAGAGAGCCTTCCTGGACGAGAAGAGCAAGGCACGACAGACCGACTGAGGGGGGGGACGAAACTCGGCCCGGGCGGCGTTGAATCACCGTCGGCAGTGGGCCTCGCGGAGATCAGGCCAGAGAAACCATAGAGTTTCGCCGCCCCTGGGCGGTGGCGAAACTCGGTTTGGAGGCGTTGAATCACCGTCGGCAGTGGTCCCCGTTCACGCCGACCTACATACAGTTGGCCACCACCGACTTGATCTCCTGCACCATCTCCCTCTGCAATTCCGCGGCCAGTTCCTCGACGCGCTCAGCACTCAGGCCAAGGCCCTTGAGAGTGGCCGCGTCGAATTCGCTCTCCTCGCCGGGCAACATGCCCAGCCCGACAGACTTGGCCAGATTGTTGGCCACGTGCATCAGGCCCAGCAGGTCGCCCGGATCGGACAACTCGTGATGGTTTCCCACGGCGGCCACGGCGTCCTCGCCCATATCGGAATTGAGCAGCATGAGTTGCCCGACACGCTGGTGGCCGGCGACATCGCCCAGGTCGATCTCGGCCTGCCGGAAGGTGCAGCCCTTGTCCGTGCGATGGGCGAGGATGCGCGACATCCAGTCCCAGAAGAAGAAACCGAGTACGAGCTTGCCCACGTCATGCAACAGAGCGCCGATCCAGTAATCGTTGAACTCCAGCGGCTTGCCGAGCCGCACGAGACGATCGGTGACGAGCTTGTCGGCGATGATCGCCGTGCTCCCAGAACCGCTTGAGGTCGAATTCGCTCTCCTGCGGCTTCACCAGACTGTTGATCATCTTCACCTGCTGGGCGATAGCGCCCACCTTCTTCACGCCCAGGCGGGTGATGATCTCCTTCAGAGTCCATTTTGCCGTACGGCCGCCGGTGCCGGTGAACACGGGTGACCGCATCACCTGCAGCAGCTTCATGACGATCGCCGGATCGGTGCAGAGCACGCGCTCCAACTCGTCGGGTGTCGTCTTGGGGTCGTTCACCATGCGCATGATGCGCATGACGATCTCGGGAAGAGTGGGTAACGTGTTGATGCTGCGCAGGCGTCGTTCGACCTGCTGCTGGAGGGTGCTGTAGGGCAGCTCGTCCACATGACTCAACAGGCTGCCCATGCCCCCTTCCTCGAGAATGCGGCCCACAGCGTGCTGCAGAGAGGCGCCCCCCTGACTGAATGCCTGCTCCCAGGCGCAGAAGCTGATCCTGTCCAGGCCCGAGCATGCCATTCGCTGCAGCCCGAGCTTCTTCGTCGGCAGGATGAGAAACAGCGGCACGCTCCCCTGCTCGGTGAGAGCCTGCAGTGTAATCTGGCTGGCGATCTCCTCATCCTGTATGACACAGACACAACACACCTGGCCCTTGCGCTCGGCCAACAGCGACGAGGCTTTGGCCAGATCCGGCGCCACGACGATGGACAGACCGTACTGGTAGTTGAGCATGAGGTTGAGGAACTTGGCCAGCACCTGTTGCGGCTTGCCCTGCTGCAGTACGATCAGTGCCAGGTCCTGATCGTTCGCCTGTGTTGTCTCAGCTGCCATACGTCGGTTGTGGCTCCCTATATCAGTCTGGTGGTGGACGGAAGAAAGGTAACGGTGCGGTCTCGGCCCGCCAGTTTCAGTCCCGTGCCGCCCACAGCAGTCCTCGACGTTGAATCTCCTTCGCCTCCTCCACCTCGTAGTCGGCAGCCACGTGCCCGAGGGAGGAGTAGAACACCTTGCCTTCACCCCAGATACGTCTCCATACCACGGGCATCACAGTACCACTCACCCACGGCGCGCTCTCTGCCTCGAAGGTCGTCGTCGCCAGCACCTCATTGCCCGGATCCGTGTGCATGTAGTACTGCTCCGAGTGCATCTGAAAGTCGGGAATCCCCGCGACGATGGGATCCTCTTTCGCCGTGATGTTCACCGTGTAGTCCTTGATCCCATCGGGGTGGCCGACAAACTGGCCTCCGGTGATCATCTGGTAGCTGCAGGCGTTGCGGAAGGCGTCGCACATGCCACCGTGCCAACCGCCCAGTCCGACGCCGCTCTCCACCGCCTCGCGCAGACCCTTTTCCTGCTCTGCCTCGATCTGCCCCATCGTCCAGCACGGTACCACCAGGCTCATCGACTGCATCAGATCCCCGTCCAAAAAACTGTCCATCGTGTCCGAAAGGGTCACCTCGAAGCCCGCGTCCTCGAGCAGGGGGGCGAAGACATCCGCCGTCTGCTTCGGCTCGTGGCCTTCCCAACCGCCGTACACCATCAATGCCTTCCTGTCTGCCATCTCTTCCTCTCGTTCAGATCGGTATCTGGATGATCATCTTCGGTCACCTTCGGCGCTGCCATCGTCCCTGCCCCCGTGCACGAGAGCGATGACGATGCCCCCAACCCCCTGCTCCACCAGATGCCAGGCGGCATCGACGACGACGACAAGGCCGGTGTGGCTGCCTTCGGCCCCGTATAGGATAAGACCACGAGGCAGCGAGAACAGGAGGCCCATGTACATGCCGAAACGCACACCCTCCAGCCACGGGGAGCCGCCTTCGTACCCCTTGGGATAGATCACGGCCATCAGCGTGCCCAGGAGGAAATAACCCAGGCCGATGATGCGCATCAGCGGCGCCTCTCGCATCAACGGCGAATGCGCCTCATAGAAGTCGTGCATGAGCAGGCCGTGCCACAGGCCGGACAGAAACATCATTGCCACCAGCCCGAGGACCGCTGCCAGAATCAACTTGCGGACGTCCATACCGGCAATCATCTGATCATGTTGGCCGGTCGTCAAGAGCGGCGCCATGCTTTGTCCCTATGGCGACGACGAATGTGACCATCGACAGGGAAGGCTTCTACCTCCCCGGGCGATACGTGCTCACCGGAACGTCGACTTGATCCGTCCCCACGAGTCAGCCTCTGCTGCCGACTGCCTTGCACCGCTGCAGTCGCTGGTGAAACACGGGATGAGTTCGCCATCGACGAAGTCCTCTGCGAAGGAAATCGCTGGGCTCGTGAAGCGGGACACCTCAGCGAGAGAGAACATCTCCAGCGTCCGGTCGTCCCGGTCGATGTCCCAGATGTCCACCATGAACCCGATGATGGCGCCCGGTTCGAGGGAGCTTCGAGTACTCAGCTCCGGGCCCTGCCAGTGCAGGTCGTCCCACAGCGTTACGGCCGCCTCGACCCCCGATACGTTGGGGGACTCTCCGTACTGGAACCCACCGGCGTCCGTCCATGGAGATCGCCTCACCCAGTCGTAGGCCCAGCCTCCCACCCAGACAAAGTCCTCCTGGTTGTCGCTGCGGGTTTCGGCAACCATCGAAAACCGCTGTGCCTGCACCGACTCCGCCCGCTTCCGCTCGTCCTCCGGAAGTTCCGGATCAAAGCCGCTGAACTGGCCCCCGCTGTGGTCCCCATCGACATAGAGGTAGGTCGGATCTCCTGGACCCTCCTCGGAGCGTGGCCAGTAGTCGTCGTCCAGACGTTCCACCGCCACGTAGATCCTCTGTGACGCGTGGTGCCACGCCAGGAAAACTCTCCACGCCAGGTTCTCCGGATCGATCCTGGCCGCAACCCCGCCGTTGTAAACGAAGTCGTTGTGGGTCAGCGACGCACTCGGTAGCACTGCCTCCCAGTCCTCCAGCGACTGATCGTGCAGGTTCGGCAGATCTGCCGTTGAGAGTTCGTAGATCGGGTATACCACCTCTCCGAGGTGTGCAACGGTGGGCGTAGCACAGAGCAGGCCGATGGCGGTCAGCAAGGTCAGGGATGCAGGTCTCGTCGTCATGGCTTCCTCCAAGAGAGACGGCCCCGCTCCGAAGCCGTATGCTACCGATCAGCTGCCAGAGAAATCTTGTCGATCCACTCAGCGATATACCCCGCCGTCTCCTCTGCCTTGAGCTCAGTCGTCTCCAGACGCATCACGTGCTCACCACGATCGATGAGGGGCCGCGACCCGGATCCCGGTTTGAACACATCCAGGCTTCTTGGCTTGCGCTTCCCTCGACGAGATTCGCCCTGAATCCGGCGCTCGATCTCCTGAATGGAGCAGCTGAGGACGACGGCCAGGTGTGGCACCCCGCGCCTGGCAGCCAGATCGATGGCCAGATCCCAGCTCTGCTCGCCCCACTCCGATCCCTGGAAGTGAGCGTTTGTCAGGACGACGGGCACATCCTTCGGGAGATCCAGAATGCGGGCGTAGGCAATCTCTCGAACGGCGCGAAGCGTGTCGAAGTAGATGTCGCTCTTGAAATCAGTAAGTGACAGCGCAACGTTGTAGACGCTGTGGTTGTCAAGAAGCCTTGCGCCCAGACGCTCTCTGAGCAACTCGCCGACAGTCAACTTCCCAACACCCGGATGTCCATTGATGTGGACTATATAGCTCATATCGACTCCAGTCTCAGATCATGACCCATCTTTGTTGTCATCAGGTCCCAACTCCGCGATCACACACATTCGTCCTTTACGGGGCTCCACATTGACAGCGACGATGGGGAATCCGGCATCCTGGAGGATGTCCTCGAACTCGTGTACAGAGAAGCACTTCATGCCACCAGCTCTGATCAGCTTCTTGTTTCGCTTATCAAACTTCGATTCAAGGTACATGCCAGCGATGATCACCAACTGGCCATTCGGCTTCATCACTCGCCTGATTTCGGCAAGGTCTGCGGCAATATCAGGCCAGAAGTAGTAGGTCTCCACTGCCGTAACGCAGTCAAATGTCGCATCCGAAAATGGCATCGATGAAACCGACCCATGGAGAACTTCGACGCGACCGCTGATGATCAGTTTCTGGTTCCTGTTCCGTGCGACAGCAACAGAGTCCTCTGAGTAGTCAATGCCGACTGCTTTGCCAAGCCTGGAAAGGGAAGCGAGATACTCGAGGGTTCGACCGCCGCCGCACCCGACATCCAGTACGTTCGCGTGTTCAGGTATCTCAGTCTTAGAAAGCCCCCAACGCGTTAGGCCATAGTGCCCTACGTTCATACCACGGACCAGGATCCGGCCAAACCATCCGCGAGGCCTTCCACTTTGTGAGAGTAGTCTACCGAGCAGATTCACTTTTCCCCCTGGCTCAGAAACTGTTCCTACTGTACCGAGTCGATCGCCCAGATCAGAGGCGGTCCATAGTCGTTGGCGATGCCGTTCACATCGGCGCCGTGCTCAATCAAGACCTCCATGGCCTGCACGGTGCCAGTCCTGACCGCAGCCTGGCAAAGAGGGTAATGGTCATTCTCGGTGGCGTCGCCCCCATGGCCGAGAAGGAACGACAGAATGACAGCCTGCCCTCTGATCGCCGCCGCCGTGACTGGATAGTCTGTACGCCAGGACTGCTCCTGCAAGGGCTCCAGGAGGACCTCGGGGCTCTGCTTGGCTACACGCTCGACTGCAGCAAGATCTCCTGAGTCGATCGCCGCCCTCAGATCATCTCGCAAGCTTGCCATCAGGTCTCCTCTGAGGTATCTGGGCCTATCAGTACACTACGTGGAAGTCCGCACTATCCGGCGAGACCGTTCGCCCCATCCCGAACGAACCGACACTATATCGTCTTGGCCATCCACACGCGCGTCTCATCCCGCTTGATCTCTCGCCATCCCAGGTGCTCGTAAAGCGACACGTTCTCCGTGAGCAGGACGTGCGTCGCCAGGCGCATCTCGGAGTGCCCCTGCTCATTGGCGCTCTCCTCGGCAAGCCGCATGAGTCTGCCCCCGATACCGCGACCTTGATGGGCAGGATGCACGGCCACATTCGCGATCTTCGCATGGTCGTCCGAAAACCCCATGATGAGTGCTCCGATAACCTGGCCGCTCTCTACAACGACCCACGTCGGACTCTCACGGATCTCCCTTTCGTAGTGCACGTCCATGGGAGGAAGTCGAGTACCTTCCATCCGGCTCTCATACGCTGAGTAGGCCGCAGTCATGCACTTCGTAAGGCTGGGCGCATCAGACTGCACAGCCTCGCGAAGTGTCCAGTTGGTCTCGCTCACTCGATCCTCTCCTCTGCGCTCCACCCGACAATACAATCATGTGGAAGGGGACATGATGCACCGCCCCAACGCTATTCCGTGGGCGTGCGGTTGTCCAAGGCGTACTCTGTTCCAGTGGTTTATCTTCCCAAACCGGACAACTGGCGTGCCTGGGCCCGTGCATGCGCACCGCAAGAGTGAGACGCCGTCGCCGCCCAATTCCACCATCGCGACCCCGGCCTTACACTGAGTGTCTACAGCGACGAAGCCATCGGAGCATGAGGTCGTCTACGATACATCTTCGGAAACGGCCATTCGGTTATCGGCCAGTCCGTACGACCGGTGAACGTATGTACCCCTCCTGCCAGAGAGAATCGGGCACTCTCGGAACCCATGCGCAGATGACAGATATCTGATGCGTCTCGACCTGCGGGGCGCCTCCCTTCGCTTCGGCGACCATGAGCCGCTCTTTGAAGGCGTCGACCTGAGCGTAGAAGGCGGCCGTCTTGTCGTCATCGAGGGTGCGTCGGGATGCGGCAAATCGAGCCTGCTGCGCCTCCTCAACCGACTGCAGGAGCCGACATCGGGCCAGTTGCTCGTGGACGGCTCCCTCGGCAAGGATGCAGACGTCACCGCCCTGCGTCGGCGCGCCGCTCTGGTACCGCAGACCCCGGTGGCCAGGGCGGGTTCAGTGCGGGACAACCTCTGCTGGCCCCTCTCCTTTCGCGCTAACCGCGGTCGCACCGCGCCCGCCGATGAGTCCCTGCGTCGACAGCTTGATGTTCTGTTGTTGCAGGACGTCGCTCTCGACGACGAGGCGCGGACTCTGTCCGTCGGCCAGCGGCAGCGCCTGGCCTTTCTTCGTGCACAGCTTCTTGAGCCCGAAATCCTGCTGTGTGACGAGCCGACAGCGGCATTGGACGGCGAGGCCCGCACCGTGATCGAGACTCAGTTGGCTGCCCACTGCGCCGCAGGTGCCGGCGTCGTCGTCGTCACCCACCAGGGCTTCACGACGCCTACGGCGAACGTCTTGCATGTCCTGCTGCAGCGCGAGGGTTTGCAGGTGATGACATGAGCCCCATCGCCATCGGGCCAGGCCAGCTGCTGCTGTGTCTCATATTCGTCGTCATTGCCGGGGCTGCGTCGCTGGCCCTGGGGCTGCGCCTCGAGCGCGATCTGCTGTGGGGTTCTGTCCGCACCTTTGCCCAGCTGTTCCTGGTGGGGTACGTGCTCGACGCGGTGTTTGCCATCGACCGGCCGCTGCTCGTGCTCGCCGTCTTCGTCTTCATGGTGTTCTGGGCAGCCCATGCTGTACGCGGGCGGGTACGCGACCCACAGATAGCTGTGTTCGCGCCGACGTTTCTGTCGATGGTCATCAGCTACCTGGCTGTCACCGTGCTCGTCACCGCGGCGATCATCCAGGCCGATCCATGGTGGTCGCCGCAGTATTTCATCCCCCTCGGAGGCATGATCGCCGGCAATTCGATGAACGCCATCTCCATCTGTCTCGAACGCCTACTCACCGGTCTGCGCGAGCGGCGCGAGGAGATCGAACAGGCTCTGTCACTGGGGGCCACCTACCGGGAGGCCACGGCGGCGCTGCTCGCCGACGCTGTCCGCGCCGGCATGATACCTTCTATCAACGCCCTGATGACGGTGGGCCTGGTGTCCCTGCCGGGTATGATGACGGGACAGATCCTCGCCGGGGTCTCTCCCGTCTCGGCCGTGAAGTACCAGATCGTCGTCATGCTCATGCTCGTGGCTTCCACCGCCATCGGCGCCGTCGTCGTCGCCTCGGTCGTACGACGGCGCTGTTTCACCCATGCCAACCAGCTGATCGTCCAGTGACTACCAGAAAGGCGCTTGCAGCGTGACCGACAGATTCTGCCCATTGAACATGAGTTCTGAAGAGATCGTCGAATACACGCCCGAGTGGACCGGCGAGCGTTCCGCTGACGGTCGCCCGCGGGTGGCCGACGCCATCCTCACCCGCATGCGCCAGGTGACGACGACCCAGGCCTGGGGTGTGGTCCGCGGCCAGGGGTACGAGTGTGCCTTCGAAGGTGGCTGGATGTGCACCCATCCCGACGAGGTCCTCGTCGGCCGCGCCCTGACGGCGATGTACATGCCACGCCGGCCGGTACTGCGTCAGGTGATGGAGGCCAAAGGAGAACAGGCCGGCTGCGTCGGCGACCAGATCTCCTGGCCCATCGACATGCTCGTGCCGGGCGACGTCTACGTCGCCGACGTCTTCGGCAAGATCGTCCAGGGCCCCGTCATCGGTGACAACCTGTCGGTGGCCATCCTGACGAACTCGGGCAATGGCGTCGTCCACGATGCTGCCGTGCGCGATCTCGACGGCATCCGCGAGCTGGAGGGTTTCTGCAGCTTCGTACGCGGCACGCATCCCAGCTTCGCCTCGCCCACCATCATGCTGGCCGGCATCAACTGCCCCATCCGCATCGGCGCCGCCACCTGGATGCCCGGCGACGTCGTTCTCGGCCGGCACGACGGTGTCGTCTTCGTCCCCCCCCATCTGGCCGAGCAGGTGGTCAAGACATCGGAGCTGATCACTCTGCGTGATCGTTTCGGCAAGCTGCGACTCAGTGAAACGAAGTACACCCCCGGGCAGATCGATACGCGTTGGACGGATGACATCGAACGGGACTTCTCCGCCTGGCTGGATGAACACCAGGACGACCTTCCCGTCCCCAGAGAGGCAGTCCAGGAGATGCTGAAGGAGCGCACCTGGTAACACCTCGAGCTTGCCAAGGTCCGCCCTTTCGGTGTTGACTACTTGTATCGTCCCGCCGGAGAGCCCCAGAATCCCCTCCGAAGGAGGCATCATGACTGAAACTCCCAGCACCGAGACCGATATCGGCATCGTCGGCCGTATGATCCGCGTCTTCTACGCCCCGGCCGAGACCTTCGAAGCCGTACAGCGGGGACATTCCCGCATGGACTGGTTCATCCCCGTCCTGCTCGCCGCTCTCGTCACTGTCGGGTCGCAGTACATGACGTTGCCCGTCGCGCAGAAGATGCAGGCGAAGGCCGTCGCGGCAGCGACGGCAGGGCAGGATCTGACACCGGAGCAGATCGCCCAACAGCGGGAGATGATGGCGAAGATGTCCGGCGTCACCAGCATCGGCACCCTGGTGGCCGCGCCGGTCATGATCTTAGTCATGGTCTTCGCTTTTTCCGGCGTGCTGCTCCTGGTGGGACGCTACGCCCTCGGAGGGGACGTCACCTACGGCCAGATGCTGGCCGTCGAAGGCTACGCCATGGTGATCAGTATCCTGCAGAACGTCGTCCTCACGCCCATCCGACAGGCCCGGGAATCCTTGATGGTAACCCTTGGGCCGGGTCTGTTTCTCGATAAAGAAATGCTGGCCACCTACGTCGGTCGCCTGATCAATGGCATCGACATCTTCGTCGTCTGGCAGATCGTGGTCATCGGGATTGGCCTGTCGATCCTTGCCAGGGCCAGTCTCGGCAAGACTCTGGGCATCCTGTTCGCCATCTGGGCCCTCTTCGTGGCTGGCGGCGCCGCGCTGGCCGGCTTCGCACCGGGGATGTAGCCTTGGCCGAGGCGACACGACGCCGACGGCGGAAACGCGGTTGGGCCTTCAAGCTTCTCGTCTTTCTCGTCCTCGCCGGCAGTATCGGGGGGCTCTCGTGGGTGGCGTTGAAGAAGGAGGACCCGCCCGAGAGGTTCGCCTCCATCGAGATGGGCCGCGGCAATCTCGTCGACAAGCTCGCCGATACCGGCACCATCGAGCTGGTCCGCACCGTCGAGGTCAAGTCCACCATCGCTGGCGAGGTCCGCCAGCTGCCCATCGAGGCGGGTGATCACGTGGAGGCCGGCCAGCTGCTGGCGGTCATCGAACCCGATCCGAATCAGTCGCTGCAGCTCTACCAGAAGCGCTCCGCCGTAGAGCGTGGCCGGCTTACCGTGGACGAACAGGAACGCGACCTGGCTCGCCAGAAGGTCCTGTTCGACCGCAAGATGTTGCCCACATCGCAGTATGAAGACTCGGAAATGCGCCTGACGCGGGCCCGCAGCGAGTTGCGACTGGCCCGTCTCGAGCTCGAGATCCTCGAGACCAAGGCCAACCTGTCGCCGTCCACCGGGCCGCCGGGCCAGACCCAGCTGGACGAGATCCGTATCCTGGCCCCCATCAGCGGTATCGTCATCCGCCGTGGCATCGAGATCGGCGAGGTCGTCGCCTCCGGACTGTCCGGCCTGTCGGGCGGCACGGTGATGTTTGAGATCGGCGACCCGAGCCAGATGATCGTGCGCGGTGATATCGCCGAGATCGACATCGCCAAGCTCGAGCTCGGGCAGGCCGTCGACATTGTCGTCGATGCGTATCCCGACACGACGTACGAAGGGCGCGTGCGCTGGATCGCCCCGGTAGGTCTCAAGCAGCAGGGCAGTCCCATCGTCACGTTCGACACGGAGATCGACGTCGTCGACCACGAGCCACGACTCCGGCAGGGCATGTCGTGTGACATCGACATCATCTTCTCCCGGCGGGACAGCGTGCTGTACCTGCCGATGGAGGCCGTCGTCGAGCGCTTTGATGAGAAAGAGGAGGACGGCGAGCCGGTGAAGGGACGCCGCGGTCGTTTTGTGGCCTACATCGTCGGCCCGGACAGCACCGGCGTCGATTCGGTGCGTGCCGACTCGGTGGTTGTCGGTGCGACTGCCGACAGCACGTCTGCGGCGGAAGCCTCGACCGACACGTCGGTGGTGACTGCGCCCGACTCATCCGAGACCGCTCCCCCGCCACCTACCGAATTTATCCTCGATCGCTTCACGGAGGTAACTCTGGAGATCGGCCTGGAGACGTCGACACGGATCGAGATCCTCTCCGGACTCGAGGCCAGTGATCGCGTCAGTCCCGACCCGGCGCTGATCACCCGCAAGCTGGAAGAACAGGAAGCCGTCGCCGACACGACGAGCGACGAGTAGGTCTCCATAGTCCTGTTCGAGACCATCTTCGTCGGCCTGTCGCAGCTGCGGGCCAACAAGCTGCGCTCCATCCTCACCCTGCTCGGTATCGTCATCGGCGTCTCCTCCGTCATCGGCATCGTCTCCATCGGCGAAGGTCTGCGGCGCACCGTTGTCGGTGAATTCGCGCGCTCCGGCGGCGCCGGCGTCATACGCGTGCGGCCGCCCCAGGCGTGGGAACGTCGGGATGGCCGCTGGGTGCGGAGAGCCTGGGCGGCGCACCTGACGAGTGCGGACCTGGTCGCCTTCGACGAGGAGACCGATGTCGACGTCGATGCCGTCGTTCCCGGCGTCGGCGGCAGTGCCCGTTTGCGCTACGGCAAGACGACGATGAACGCCACCTTCTACGGCACGTCCGAGGATTTCCACGAAGGACGCAACTGGCCCGTCGTGCACGGCCGCCCGCTGACGGCGGATGACGTGCAGTTCTCCCGCAAGGTCTGCACGATCGGACAGAAGGTGCGGACCGACCTGTTCGGCGGCGCCGATCCGATCGGTCTCGACCTGAAGCTCAACGGCGAGCGCTACACCGTCGTCGGCGTGCTCGAGGAGCGCGTGCGCTTCGGCCGTGAGGAGGGCAATCAGGTCCTCATCCCCTACACCACGGCCCAGCGACGCCTGCTCGGCAACCGCCGGCTCGACGAGATCGCCCTCTTCCTCGACGACGTCGACCTCGTCGAGGATCTGGTCGCATCCATCGAGCTTGCCCTGCGCCGGCATCACGAGCACGGTGATGAGTTCCAGGTGGAGACCAGCGCCAACCAGCTCGAGCAGGTGGGCCAGACGATCCTGGTGATGAAGGGGGTCGCCGGCGGCATCGCCGGGATCTCCCTGTTGGTGGGCGGCATCGGCATCATGAACATCATGCTCGTCTCCGTCACCGAACGGACCCGCGAGATCGGCGTGCGCAAAGCCCTGGGCGCCAAGTCGCACCACATCATGATGCAGTTCGTCGCCGAGGCCATCGTCCTGAGCCTCTTCGGCGGTCTGCTCGGCGTCGGTGTCGGTGTCGGTTTTGGCCTCGGCATCGAGCAGTTGATCAGCCATTTTGACGAAAACACACCCTTCGTCAGCATCGTCTCCGCCGATTCGGTGCTGGTAGCCCTCGCCTTCGCCAGCGCCGTGGGCCTGTTCTTCGGCGTCTACCCGGCGGCCCGGGCGGCGCGTCTCGATCCGGTGGAGGCCCTGCGCCACGAATGATCCTCCTCGAGTCCATCGGCATCGCCCTCAGCCAGCTGTGGGCCAACAAGATCCGTTCCACGCTGACCTTGCTGGGCATGCTCATCGGTGTCGGCTCCGTCGTCGGCATCGTCTCCATCAGCGAGGGTATGCGCCGTATGGTCTACGAGGAATTCGGCAAGATCGGCGGCGCCAACTTCATCTATGTCGGTCCACGGGAGTGGGTGAACAAGGACGGACGCTGGGTCCGTGTCGCCCGCTTCGAGCCGTTGACGATGAAGGATGTCAGCTATGTGGCGGGACTGTCGAAGCAGATCGACGCCGTGCTTCCCGCCCTGGGCAGGGGGGGCGATGTCCGCCATGGAAAGGCCACCTTCGGCGCTTCCGTGGAAGCGACGATTCCGGACTACTCCCGCGCCTTCGACTGGAAGGTCGAGGAGGGACGGTTCCTGGTGGACAGCGACCTTGCGAGCAATCGCAGCGTCGCCGTCGTCGGCCAGAAGGTCGTCTCCGAGATCTATGGCGACAGGAACCCCGTCGGTCTCGAGATCAAGATCAACGGACGCCGCCACGATGTTGTCGGTGTGATGGAGGAGCGCAGCATGTTCGGTAACGACTGGGGCAACCGCGTCATCGTCCCGGTTACGACGGCACAGAGACGACTGTTCGGCATCAAGAGCATCGCTGGTCTGTTCGTTTACACGAAGACACCGGACGACGTTGCCGGTGTCATGCCGCTGATCGACAGTGGCCTGAAGCGGCGCCACGGACGCGATGCCATCTACGAGATGCAGAGCGGCAAGGGCATCCTCGACCAGGTGGAACAGACGATCGTGGTGATGAAGCTCGTCACGGGGGGCATCGCTGCCATCTCCCTGCTCGTGGGTGGCATCGGCATCATGAACATCATGCTCGTCTCCGTCACCGAGCGCACCCGCGAGATCGGCATTCGCAAAGCCCTGGGAGCTCGGCCCCTGACCTTGCTGTCTCAGTTCGTCATGGAAGCGGTTGTGCTGAGTCTCTTCNGCGGCGCCCTCGGCGTCGGTCTGGGCATCAGCCTGGGACTGGGGATCTCGGCCGCCATCGAGCACTTTGCCGAATGGCCCTTTCCCAGCGTCGTGTCCTCGTCGTCGGTTGTCATGGCCCTCGGAATCTCGACAGCTATCGGTCTGTTCTTCGGCATCTTCCCGGCGGCTCGCGCTGCCCGCCTCGACCCGGTGGAGGCACTCAGCTTTGAGTGAAGCCCCCAACAACGATGTGCCCGACGAGCTGATCCGACTGGCCGAGGTGCGCAAGATCTACAAGCGGGGCCTCGAAGAGGTCCACGCCCTCAGCGGCCTGGATGTGCGTCTGGATCGTGGCGAGTACGTGGCCATCATGGGCCCCTCGGGCTCCGGCAAATCGACGCTGATGAACATCGTTGGCTGCCTCGATACGCCCACGAGCGGCACGTACCATCTCGATGGCGTCGATGTGAGCGACATGAACGCCAACGACCTTGCCGACGTCCGCAACAAGCAGATCGGCTTCGTCTTCCAGACCTTCAATCTGCTGGCCCGCTCGACGGCGCTGCACAACGTCGAGNTGCCTCTGCTCTACGGTGGCACGCGCCGGCGCCTGCGGCGAGATCGCGCCGAGGATGCTCTCGAGCGCGTCGGCCTGATCGACCGCATGGACCATCGGCCCAACGAGCTGTCAGGTGGTGAGCGCCAGCGGGTCGCCATCGCCCGCGCCTTGGCCAACGGCCCGTCGCTGCTGCTGGCCGACGAGCCCACGGGAAACCTCGACAGCCGCACCGGGGACGAGATCATGGCCCTCTTCGACGCCCTGCACGGCGAAGGCAACACGGTGATCCTAGTGACCCACGAGGAGTCCATCGCACGGCACGCCAACCGCCTGGTTCGCATTCTCGATGGTGTCGTGGCCTCAGATGATCGTACGGACGACCAGGGGTAGACGAGCGGAATCGCACAGCGATTCGACTCGATGCGCCTGGCCCAGCGCTCTGCTGTGAACCACCGGAGGGCGCGTCAGGCATCCCGAGATCCCGCAGAATCGCGCAGCGATTCGACTCGACGCGCCTGGGTAACCGTTCTACTGTGAATCGCCGATCGGCGCGTCAGGCGTCAATCGCCTGCATCGTCGTTGCACCCATCAGGTAATCCCACACCTGNCTGCGGATGCCGCGCTCCTTGTAGTGGTCGCTCTGTGACACGCCGATCGGGTTGCCGAAGGTGAGGATATTACGTGGATCTCCGCCGGCATCATGGTTGTTCCAGTCCGTGACGCTGTCGAGGGATGCCGGATCGTGGTTCCAGGTGGGCGACTCGTTGTCCTGTGTACGACGGAGCAGGAACTTGACCATGTGCCGCTTGTGCCGCGAGCGGTTCGCCGCCGTGCCATGCCACAGATCGTAGTGNGCAAAGGCGATGGTCCCCGCCTTGACAACGAGGGGAACCTGGCCGCGGATGTTGGTGTAGGTCGCCATGCGATCGGTGGGTGCGTTTCGGTACTGGGTCCCCGGGACGATGACGGTGGGTCCCATGTCGGGAGTGATATCCGTCGGATAGTAGAGACCGAGGAAACGGTTCAGCCTCGTGTCCCGGTTGTTGGCGCCGTCCTGGTGCCACTGCATATATCCCGAGCCCGGCTGCTTACAGTGCCAGTGACGGTGTCCCTGGACCTCGTAGTCCGTTCCGAGAAGGCTCACCAGGGCACCGACGGCGGCAGGATGTTCGAGAACCTGCCACAGTTCCGGCACCGATTCGGTGATGGCGTCCCCGGGGTTGCTCTCCAGTGCCTCGAGTTTGCCGGCGATGGTGTCGTTCAGCCCGGGGGGCAGATCTTCTAGCTCGACCAGGTGGTATCCGTCGACGACGAACCGGGCCACCTGGGTATCGCTCAACAGGTAATCCTTCGCGGTGGTCATGAGTCGACGACCTCTATCTTCTGCAGAATGAACTCGTAGCCCACCACATCGAGATCACGATCGTCGAAGGGCGCCTGCAGATGCGGAAACTGCACCACCTGCCAGCCGTCCACGATGGCGTCGTGCACCGTTCGGTAGGGCCAGTTCTGCTCCGGTGCGGCCGTGATCTCCACGCCGTAACCCGCCACTGGCTCGATCGGCGTATATCCGAGGATTTCGGAGAAGACGTTGGCTGTGCGCGCGTGCAGATAGAGCAGTCTCTGCCGTGGCACAGCGGGATGGTTCGAAGTGGCTTCAGTCACCTGCCCTCCTGCGGTCGTCTCCCGGCATCCGGGACGTTATACTCATGCCTGTATAGGTGAAATCTCTCAAGGACCCGTCGGCCCATGCGTCTGCTCATCTTCTTTGCTCCACTGTTGCTGTCGGCTTGCTCGACGACGATCTCACCCGCCGATCTGGCGGCCACAGAGCCTGATTCCACCTTTTCCCACAACCTGCTCGACCAAGTCCTCGGCACCCATGTCGATACCGAAGGTCGAGTCGACTACGCCGCCCTGAAGGCACGACCCGAGAGGCTCGATCGCTACTATGCTCTGGTCGCCGCCTACAGCCCTGACACGCACCCTCACCTGTTCGCTGACGAGTCGGCTCGCCTCGCCTACTGGATCAACGCCTACAACACGGCCGTCCTCAAGGCGGTGATCAGCAACTATCCCATCGGCAGTGTCAGCGACGTGTCGGCGCCGCCGCTGGCCGGTCTGGTCTCGGATCAGATCGGCTTCTTCTACTTCCAGAAACTCGTCTTTGGCGGCGTCAAGATAAACCTCTACGACCTCGAGCACGAGGTCATCCGCAAGCGTTTTCCTGACCCTCGGGTTCACTTCGCCATCAACTGCGCTTCGGGCGGTTGCCCACGACTGCCACGGACCGCTTTCCACGCCGCGGATCTGGACGCCGAACTCGATCGCGAGACCCGGTTTTTCGTCAACGAGGCCCGCAACCTGCGTATCGACGACGCCGCGAAGCTGATTCACATCTCCAGCATCTTTGACTGGTACCGCACCGACTTCACGGACTGGCTCACCAGCTCCCATCCGGAAATGGTCGATGCCGACCTGCTCGATTACGCCCGGCTGTACCTGGGTGCCGATGCCCGGACCAGCCTGGACCGTGCGGAGGCCGCCGGATACCAGGTTCGGGCGATTCCCTATGACTGGAGTCTGAATGATCAGGGTGGCCGCTGAGATGGATCGCGGCATTGGGCGCGTCAGGCGTACCGAGATCTCGCAGAATCGCGAAGCGATTCGGCCCGACGCGCCTGGACCACCGCCCTGTTGTGAATCACCGATGGGCGCGTCAGGCGTTCGTTCAGGCGTCGGCGGATGTCGCCCGCGTTCACCTCGCACATACTGACCATCTCGCCGTCCACCGGCACACGGAATACGCAGGATTGCAGTCGTTCCCGACCCAGGTCGGTGTCGATTTCCTCGGCCCCCATGAACCGGTGCACCACCAGCAGCTGGGGTCGCAGCTGGACCTGTCCTCGGGTGCACACGGCTCGCACAATAGCTCCGAGGGTTGCCCGTTCCGTCCAGCCACGGTAGAGGCCGTACGCGGCCAGCTCGAGCAGAGCCAGGGGACGCCGCAGCAGCCCCGCCACGACCCGTGTTACGGTCCGCAGAAATCCCTCGTCCACGTGAAGCGTGGGCGCGAACTCGCGCAACGCCCGGCGCATGATCCTCCGGTCCCACCCCTTGCCGGCCCGTACGACTTCGACGACGTGGCGCCGGGTACCCGCCCGTAAGACGACGACGGGGACGGTGATATTACACTCCCCGTGACCGAAGCGCAGAGCATCGCGGTTCAGCAGACGGCCCGCCCCACGGCAGATCCGCTGCCACACACCGCCCAGATCGAGATAGTCGTCGCTTTCGTCTTTCGTCCTGCCCACAGGGGCCACCGGCAGGAAACTGACGAGTCGCATGGCGTCGGCATTGTCGAGACACCAGTCGATCACATCGGCGACCCCGTGGGCATTGGCTCCTGTCACCGTCATCGTCATCGCGGCATGCAGGATCTGCCCCGTCTGCCTGCGCGTGCGGCGCACGAGGTCGGCGAACCGGTCGCGCAGAGGATGGAGTTCCGCCTCCGTCTGCTCAGGGCGCCAGCCGGGCCGACCGCGCTGGGTGGTATCCACGTGGAAGCTGACCTTCCGCAGGCCGTAGTCCCGCACCAGCGTCGTCAGGTAGTCGGGGTCGTCCAGCAGGCGTTCGCCATTGGTCATGACCATCGGATCCAGCCCGATGCGTCTGGCGTAGGTAACGATCCGTCCGAGCGCTTCCACGGGTAGCAGGGCCACCTCGCCTGAGGTGATCTGACACTTGCCGCCGGGGCCGAGCCAGGCCCGCAGCTCATTCAGCTGTTGGCACACCTCGTCGAAGGCAGCCGGTTCCGTGGCCTGGGCGGCTTCGCTCAGATAGCAACTCGTGCAGGAAAAGTTACAGCGCTCCATGACGCTGTGGGTGGCCCCGCAGCCGACGGCGTTGACCCCGGCGATCTGCCCGTCGGTGCGCTGCAGTTCGGGCAGGGCCCGCCAGAATGACCGGTAGCGGGACGCGGAGGACCCGACTATCCTTGAGAATGATGGCAAGAGTTGCACATTTTGAAATCTGCGCCGATGACGTCGAGCGTGCCGTGTCCTTTTACCGCCACGTCTTCGGCTGGGAGATCCGTCGCTGGGACGGCCCCCACGAGTACCACGTCGTCATCACCGGCGACGATACCGAGCTGCCCGGGATCAACGGCGGGACCATCGACCGGCGTGACAGCTTCGCCGGATCGGTGAACCTGGTGGATGTTCCCGCCCTCGACAACGCCCTGCTCCGTGTCGTCGAGGCGGGCGGCACGATCATCCACTCGCGCAGTACGATCCCCGGAGTCGGTTACGTCGCCTACTGCCGTGATTCGGAGAGCAACCCCTTCGGCCTGATCGAACGGGACGGCACGGCCGCCTGAATTCGCCCTCAACGACCTTGGCGTGCGAATTCTCGTTCCAGGGCCACCCGGAATGGGTGCTGCGGCTGCCGCGTCGGGATCTGCTGCTGGCTCTGGTTGCGCAGCCAGTGCTCGAGCAGAAGGCCACGCAGCCGCGCCTCCTGAGGGGCTGACTCCTGGCGCCCCGCCAGATTGTCCACCTCCTGCGGTTCCTGCTCGAGGTCGTAGAGTTCCGCTTCACCCGTGGCATAGTGGACGTATTTCCACCGGCCGTCACAGACCATCACCCGCCCGCCGATCTCGCAAAACACGGCATCCCGCGTCGAGGCGGCCCCATCTTGCAGCATGGGTGCGGGTGAGACCGCCTGCAGCGTCTCAGGCGGATCGACACCACAGACCTCGTAGAACAGGGCAACGACATCGAGCCCGCTCACCACCGATGGGCAGCGGACGCCGGACTGCACACCGGGGCCGCGCACGATGAGTGGCACGTGAGCCATGCTCTCGTAGAAGTACCCCTTGTACGAGAGTCCGTGATCTCCGAGAGCGTCCCCGTGGTCGGAGGTAAAGACGATCATGGTGTCGTCGAGTACGCCGCGAGCCTCGAGGGCGGCCAGCATCTTGCCGATGCCTTCGTCGATGAGGCTGATGTTGGCGTAGTAGTGAGCCCGCCAACGGCGGATCTGTTCCGGTGCGGCATCACTCGGCTTGATGCGGAACATCGAGTTGCCCGTCGAATCGGTGCGCGACTGCTGCGCTTTCGGTTTGTTGACCAGTTCCTCCGGGCCGCCCACCGGCTCTGGAATCGGCGCCTCATAGTACATGTCCGCCATGTCCTCGGGTGGATCGTAGGGATCGTGGGGTCCGGCGAAACTGACCCAGATCGCAAAGGGGTCCCCACCGTGCTGCTGCAGCCACTCGGCGGCGCTGTTGCCCGTAAAGCCGTCGACGTGAAAGCGCCGGTCGAGAGGCGTCACCGGCGCTCCGAGACTCTCGAAGTACCCGGGATTCTCCGTCGGATGCGCCCGGCGAATGCCGTGGGCCCGCAGGTACTTGAAGTGATCGTCCGGCAGGTAGGTGTGGCGTTTGTCCTCGGCGCTGACGCGTTCGTCGAAACCGCCCGGCTGGTCCCAAGGCATGAAGTGCATCTTGCCGATGGCAGCCGTAGGCAGGCCGGCAGCGCTCAAATGAGCGGGCCATGTGGGTGTGGACGGATCGAGCCACTGCCCGTTGGACAGCACGCCCAACGTCGAGGGCCACTGCCCCGTCATCCACGCGGCCCGGCACGGTACACAGACCGGCGCCGGCGTGTAGCATCTCTCGAACACCACGCCTTCTGCGGCCAGGCGCTCGATGTTCGGTGCCTGCACAAAGTCGAGACCGTAGCTCGGCAGGCTGTCGAAACGCTGCTGATCGGTCGTGATGAACAGCAGATTCCGCGCTCTCAGGGTGCTGACCTCCCCGGACTTCGCCATCATCGCAGGGCCTCGATGATGGCGGCCAGTTCTTCGCCGATCAGTCGGTTCTTTTCGACGGGCATGCCGACGTCCTCCCATGTGCCGGGGTTCTGGGTCACCACCAGGTCGAGGCTCGGGCACACCCAGATCAGCTTCGCGCCGGCACCACGGGCAGCGAAGCTGTCTCGCGGCAGGTCCGGCCACAGCTTACCGTGATCGTTGGTCCAGAAACCGTGACCGTAGTGCCAGTTCTCTTCGGGCTCATGGGCGAGAATGTCGTCGTTGGTGCGTGTCGCCTGCCGCAGGTAGGCCTCCGGCACCACCTGCTCGTCCCGCCAGCGACCGCCGTGGCGCCAGAGCCAGCCGGCACGCGCCGTCTCGCGTGCCGTGGCCACCACTCGTGACGAGTGCCCGAAGATGCCCTTCCTCGCGCCGGGGGGATGCTCGAAGTCGGAGTAGCTGTGCTCCCAGTCACCGCCGATGGGATCCCTGATCTTCGCCGCCAGCAACTGGTTGGCACCCGGCAACCGTTGCGGATCGCCGCTGTCGTAGAGACCGTAGGCGGTGGCCAGCGAGTTCGTCAGGATGTTCATGCCGAAGGTCTGGTAATGGAACACCGTCCCCGGCGCCTCTCCCGGCTTCATGTAGCCGGACGTATTGCAGATCAACTGGCGGAACGTGATGTCGCGATCCTTGTCGAAAGCGTGGCGTCCCGGCTTCGGTCCCTGGTTCTCACCCACCTCCATCATTTCCGGGTACACGTCCACCACCTTGGCGTCCGCTGACGGGATCATCCCGTCGGCTTCGGCGATTCCCAGAAGGCAGGAGAAGTAGGACTTGCTCGCCGAGGCCTGCCCCTGGCGATCGTCGCTGCGCATGCCGCGGTTCCACTCGGCCGCCAGGAAGCCGCCTCGCACGACGACGACGCGATAGGGGCCGGTACCGGCTCCCTCGTCGATCTGTCGGCGCGCCTGCTCCAGGCGGCTGCTGTCGAATCCCAGATCCTGGAGAGCACGTGCCTCCCAGTCGCTGCCGGGGAATACGCCTTCGCTGTCTGATGTTGTCATGGCGGTCCGTCCTCTTAGGGAGTTCCATCTCAAAGTAGATTGAGAGTTCGGGCACCCACAACTGTCACCGGAGGGAAACGGAGCACAGCGACCTCTCTCGAGTGGTCCGGCGGGCACGAAGATTGCCGCAGAGCCTGGGGAAGGTTGGAACCCTGAGACCCCAGAGCTATCTTCAAGAGGAATCCCAGATGGCCGAGACCACTTCCCCTGAAATGCCAGACAATCCTACCGAACTGAACTGGATCTCTTTCCTCTTGCAGGAGATCCGTGACCTGCGCCAGGAGATCCGCGCTGTTCACGCTCGCTTCGAGCGGATAGACGAGCGCTTCGAGCGGGTGGACGAACGCTTTGAACGGGTCGAAACCCGAATGGCGACGCAGTTCCGCTGGACCATCGGCGTGCTTCTCGTCAGCTGGATGACCGTTGCCGGGATTTTCCTCCCACCCATGCTCCAGCTGCAGAGCCAGATGGGAGAATTCGGGGCCGAAATGGCACAGATGCGGGGAGACATGGTAGCCATGCGGGGAGACATGGTAACCATGCAGGGAGACATGGTAGCCATGCAGGGAGACATGGTAGCCATGCAGGAAGACATGGTAGCCATGCGGGGAGACATGGTAGCCATGCAGACGGACATAGTGCAGATACGGACAGACATGGTAGCCATGCAGGAAGACATAGTGCAGATACGGGCAGACATGGTAGCCATGCAGACGGACATGGTGCAGATACGATCCGACGTGGGCGTATTGCAGGCGGACGTCGGGCAGATGCGAGACGACCTCTCACGAGTGGCATCGCACCTGGAGTAACGGCGGGACTACTCCACGCGGTTCGCCTCGACCCAGTCCCAGTTCACATCCCACCCCAGCCCGGGTTCGTCCGAGATCGTCACGTTGCCCTCGTCATCCAGCGGATCGGCGATGGAATTGAGGTGTGGCGGCGGCTCGTCGTAATCGACGAAGGGATGCAGCAACCCCCGTTCGTAGAACTCGCCGGGGATGTTCATCGCACACAGAGCGGTCAGGTTGCCCGGTCCCCCGCCGTGGATCTCGCAGGCCACTCCGTGTGCCTCGCACAGATGGATCGTCTTCATCAATGGGGTCAGCCCACCTACGTCTCCCACACCTGCGCGGCTCACATCCGCGGCGCCGTGGACGATCCACTCCGCCCGGGTGAACATCTTGCCTTCCATCGTTTCTGGACCGACGATGGTCAGATCGAGTTCATCGGTCAGCCATTTATAGGAGCCCATGGACTGCTCGTCCATGGGCTCCTCCATCCAATGGTAGTCGAGCTTCTCCAGTTCCCGGCCGATCCACCGTGACTGATCGCGGCTGTAGAAGTGAAATGGGTCGAGCATCAGCTTGATGTCAGGGCCAACGGCGTCGCGCACTGCGGCACAAGCGGCGATGTCCATTTTCGGATCGGGGGCCCACTCGATGGGTGGCTGCCACGTGTGCAGCTTGAAGCCCGGGTAGCCCCGCTCCTTGCAGGCCAGAGCGAACGCCCCGTACTCCTCCGGAGTCGACAGCCCACCTTTGAGATCGTCGCCGCACATGGTGGAGGCGTAGGCCGGGACCTTGGTACGCGTCGCCCCCAGCAGCTTGTAGACGGGCAGCCCGAGGGCCTTGCCCGCCAGATCCCACAGGGCCATGTCCACCGTGGCCATGATTCGGTCTGACAGAGTGCCTTTGTGCAGCCGCTGGCGTTCGTTCATGGCCTGCCAGATGGCCTCGCGAAAGAAGGGGTCGCGGCCGACGAGCAGGGGCTTGATGATGCCGTCGATGGCGGCGGCGCTCCCTCCCAGGCAGATGCCATCCACCCCGGCGTCGGTGCGGATCCTCGTCAGTGACGAGGTCGTCTCATACGGTTCGGCTGCTGGATGACCGTGCCCCTCGACATCTGCCACGGTGTGGCCCTTCGTGCGGAATCGTTCGACGGAGATGTTGGTGATCTTCATCTGTGCAGACCTTTCGTGAGTGCAGACAGTAGGACGTCGCACGCTTCACTTCAAGAACGATCCGCGTGGCCGCAATCCGGCAGATCGGTTATCGTTGGCCTCATCTGTCATCTTGGAGAAACAACCCCGTGAGCCCCGCTGACACCCCACCCGATCCGAGAGCGTACCAGGACCTCGCGCAATCGGAGGCCCGCTACCGCACATTGGTGGAGAATCCGAATTTCGGCGTCTTCCTCCTTGGCCCGAGCGGCGGTTGCCTCTATGTCAGCGCCAAGATCGAGGAACTGACGGGGTACACCGCCGACGAACTCTACAACATGCCGCGCTTCGGCTTCCGCATCACGCACCCCGACGACCAGGCCGTCGGCATGCGAGCCTATCGCCGGGCGCTTCTCGGTCACGCCTCACAACACCAGGAGTTCCGGCTCCTCCACCGTGATGGCTCGTACCGCTGGACCTCGGCTGCCTGTTTTCCAGTGCGTGGTGATGGCGGCCGCGTCAGCAGTATCCAGGTGGTCCTGCAGGACATCTCGGAGAGGAAACAGGCAGAGGAGGAACTGGCCCGCGAACGCCGCATCGCCGATGCCGAGACCGTCGTGCGTCTGCGCATCGCATCCATGGACCACGCCCGCGACCTGTTCGGCGTCGTCGCCGCGATCGGCGATCAGCTCTCGGCTCTGCACGTGGAGCATGACTCCTGCACGATCCAGATCATCAACTCCGAGGGCACCGACTTTATCAGTTGCTCACGGAAGGACGCCGGCGAAAGCAACCTGCGTCCACTCGAGATCCTGCACAGTCTCTCCTGGGAACCCGCCTCCGACAACGTCAGCCGCTACCCCTGGGTCTGTGACGTCTGGCGCACGGGGAGGTCGAGTTACGTACCCTGCACCGACGACACGTCGCCGTTGCCCCAGGGCCTGTCACTGGTAGATGCGGCATTCAGCCACGGAACCCTGGCGCTGAACCGGCTTGGGGTCAACGCCTTCGATCCTGCTCAGATCGCCCTGATCGAACGCTTCGCCAGGTTGCTGACTGAGGGGTTTTCCAGATTCTTCGACATCGTCGAGCGTGACCGTTTGGAAGGGCAGTTGCGCCAATCGCAGAAGATGGAGGCCGTCGGTGAGATGATCGCCGGCGTGTCGCACAACTTCAACAACATGCTGACCATGATCCTGGGCAACCTGGAACTGGCCCGGTCGGAGACATCCGGCGACGCACGCGAGTTCATCGACGACGCGCTCGACGCCAGCACTCGGGCGGCCGATCTGATCCGCGAGTTGATGCAGTTCAGCCGGCGCGATGACAAGCAGATGGTCTCCGTGGACGTGGTGGCGATCGTGCGAACCGCGGTCCGCCTGTGTCAGCGAACTATCGGCGAGGCCGCTCAACTGTACCTGGCAGAGCCCGGTTATGTCTTGCCGAGCGTGCACGGCAATGCCAGCCTGCTGCAGCAGATCGTCGTCAACCTCTGCCTCAATGCCCGTGACGCGATCGAGGCGATCGATGTGGCGACACCTCGCATCGACGTAGAGGTACACGATGTCGTCGCCGACTCCGGGCGCTGCATACGCGTCCGTGTTCGCGACAACGGCAGCGGCATGGATGACACCACACGCGAGAGGGTCTTCGAGCCGTTCTTCACCACGAAGGCTGCAGACAAGGGTACGGGACTGGGCCTGACAACGGTCTACGGCATCGTCCGCGATCATGGGGGGCGGATCGAAATCGACAGTGAACCCGGTAGCGGCACACAGTTCTCCGTCTTCCTGCCCGTTGGTGAGGACCAGTCAGCAACGCCGGAGTTGGCGTCGCCCCGGTCACTCACCGGAAAGGGCGAGACGATCCTTCTGGTAGAAGACGAAGCCGGTATACGCCACGTTCTGCGGGTTGTCCTCGAACGCGCCGGGTATTGTGTGATCGATGTCGAGGATGGCGAATTGGCTCTGCAGCTGATGCGCGATCAGGCTCCGGCGATCTCCCTCGTCATCCTGGACCTGTCGATGCCGAAGATGTCAGGCGTGGAACTGCTGCAGAACCTGCACCCGCTGTTTCCTGACCTGCGTGTGCTCATCTTCACGGGCCAGAATGTCGATCTCGAGCAACTGCCCGGCGCTTCGGACATCCTGACGAAACCCGCCCATCACCACGAATTGCTCGAAGCTGTCGGTCGGGGCCTGGGCCACGTGTAGTCAGTCCTTCAGGCACCGTGAGCCTCGAAGACCCACTCCCCCACAGTCACCGGATCGGCGGGACGCAGGCGAACTCGGTGCAGCCTGTCTCCCCAACTCTCCCGAAGACGGGGATCGTCGATGGTGATAAATTCGGTTTCAACAGCCAGCTCGTCGTCGTGGTGCAGAGTCGCAGCGCCGGCGAGGCGATCCCCGGGCAGTGGCCGGGAACCAAGGCGCACAACCCCGGATTCGACGGTGACCTCGCAGGGCGTGATGAGATTGAACACGATCTCCTTGGGTCCAGTGCAACGGACACTCTCACGTACTGACACAGTTCCCTTTCCCACCCGGTCCAGCGTCACCTCCCTGACCCATGACACCACGCCGGCCTCCGACGGGTAAGCGCCGCCGATATCAGCACGGAAACACGCCTTCTCGTCCGACAGGTCGCAGCTGACACTTTGGGCGGCACGCCGATCGTTCTCAGTGTACTTCACGCCGCCAGGCAGGTACCGTCGCGCCGCCAGCTGCTGGTGTCCGCCGATCTCGGGCAGGTTGTGGTAGGCGGACTGCATGGTCCAGATCTCGTACCGTTCGTCGCTGAAGGTCCTGGCCGAGTAGGTCTCGACACCCGGATCCACGAGCACGGGCCGCCCGTCGACATAGACGATGACGTTGCCCACGTCGTTGTGGTTGTGTGATTCGGCGTTCGTACCGCCCTTGACGGCGACGAAGAGCCCCTCGGTGGTTCCCTCGTGCCGGCGGGCCGTCAGCACCTGGATGCCGGGGAGCCAGCTGGCGGCCGGATAGGGTGGTGAGGAGGGGTGATGGCATCCCAGTTCTTCCAGCCGGAACAGGGCGTGCAGCTGCCGGGCGAGACCGGCATTGGGCCCGGCGGGCAGTACATCGCCCATGCTGGCCGCCCATGCTCCCAGCCGCATCAGGCCGTCGTCGCCGATGTTTTTGCCGTAGGCGTAGAGCACCGAGGCAGAGGGCGACACGGTGGCCGGGGCATCGGCGAAGTTGACGAACCAGTGGTCAGCGATCTGCGCCCGTGCCGGAAACCGACCGATCTGTCGCACCTTCGGATGGTCGTAGACGTCGATGGCTCCACCCGACGCGTGGTGCAGCAACTCGAGACACTCCAGCAGGCTGGCGCCGGCTCGATTCCAGTACGCCGGTCCTTCATCACAACCCCCGTCCTCAGCGTACGAATCCAGAAAGATGTCGAGACTGCGCAGAATCTTGCCCACGGCCTGACATCGCCGCTCCGTGTCCTTCTCGATGAGCAGCAGTGTGGTCAGCCAGTTGCCGCACACCCACGGCGTCCAGTTGTTCACCGGCACGCCGGTGAGTCCCCTCCACCAGAAGTCGTCCCGTGCCAGGCAGACGTCCAGAACGCGGGTGCGCAGTTCGTGGTCGATGCGCCGGCGCAGCATGGGTGACACCTCGTCGAGGGCCTCATCGAGCAGGGCGTGGGTCCACGCCAGCAGGGCGGCCGTCTCCCCCGTTCCCAGTTCGACGATCCGTTCGTCGGGATCGGGAAAACCGCGACCCGCCTTCTGCATGTAAAGTGCCCCGGGATTCCCCCAGTACGTCTCCTCGCAGGTCGCCCAGATGCCATTGGCTATGTCATCGAGAAACCGTCCCGATGCCTCGACACACTCCGCCAGTACCAGCGCCGACAGGGCGACACGCCGGGCCGAACGCACATCCAGGTAGTCGGTCTGGCGTCCCTGGCGCTGATAGATGAGGAAATGCCGTGCCTGTACGGCGGGCCAGTCGAATCCCAGATGCGCCTCCCCCGCCTCGAGAACCGCCGACCTGGCATCGGCAAGCAGACGGGCCCAGGCCGTGCGGTCTGCCCGCAACGGGTAGAAGGGAACACCGCCCGGGGCGACCAGCACTTCGCCGAGACCTTCTACGAAACGACCAAGGATCATCGTCGGGCCCTTCTTGAAGTAACCGGTGCGAACACGTTCATTGTGCCACCTGAACCATGCGAGAGAGGAGAGGGAGAATGAGTGAATCAGATAGTCTGGAGTTCAAGCCGCGGGCCCGGGGCCTCATCATCGGGGACATCCCCTGGTTGGCGCGTATTGCCGACAAGGCCCGGGCGCGGGCTGCGGGGCGTCTCGGCGCCTACATCTATCCGTGAGGCGCGGACGAGCGCTTCCTGGAGGGAGCGGAGATGTCGGCTGACGCGTTCACCAAACTGGTGGATTCCTGCGTGGATGACGACGAACTCGTGGTTAAAATGAAGGAGCACTTACAGCAGAAGTCTGCGTAACGGATCAGCTGCCCTCTCTGCCTCAGTCCGTCTCTGCCGGAAACTGCCGCAGAATGTCCTCGTCGATCTCGACGCCCCAGCCCGGGGCATCGGGGACGGTGATATGGCCGTCGACCACATCCGGCAGGCCACGCAGCAACGGCGGTCGCCCTTCCGGTTGTCGGGGATACTCGAGCATCTCGAAGTTGGGTGTACATGCGGCCAGATGCACGCCGACCAGGGTCGAAATCGGGCCATTGGGGTTGTGCGGCATGACGCGGGCGCCGTAAACCTCAGCCTGAGCGGCGATCTTGCGCCCTTCCCAGAATCCACCGCAGTGACACAGGTCCGGCTGCACGTAGGCCAGGGCGCCGGCCTCGAGCAGGGGACGGAAGTCCCAGCGGCTATAGCAGCGCTCGCCGGCGGCGATGGGAATGGTTGTGGCAGCGGCGACACGGGCGATCTCCGCCGGGTTCTCCGGGGGACAGGGCTCCTCGAAGAAGAAGGGCTCACAATCGACGACGGCGGCAGCGAAGCGGATGGCGGCAGCGGCACTCAGGCGACCGTGGCCTTCGATGAGGATGTCGCCATCGATGCCCATGGCCTCGCGGGTTGCACGCACGCGCTCGACGGCACGCCGCAGATCGGGCCCGTCCAGCTGCTGCACAGCCAGACCGAGAGGGTCGAACTTGACCGCCGAGAAACTGAGAGACACCGCATCACGGGCCGAAGCGGCAAACTCGTCGGGGCTGTCGTCACCGAAGCGGGTGTGCGTGTAGAGTCGGACGCGGTCGCGCACCTTGCCGCCGGCCAGCTCGTACACCGGCACGCCCAGCCGTTTGCCTTTCAGATCCCACAGCGCCTGCTCGATGGCACTCACGGCGCTGGTGTGGATCGGTCCCCCCCTCCAGAACGCGCCGTTGCGCAGCGACTGGAAGAGGTCCTCGATCCGCGACGCGTCCCTGCCGGTGAGCGGCAGACGACGTACGGCATGGGCGACGGTTGCCGGATGGCAGTCGGAGGCGATCTCACCGACACCTTCCAGACCGTCTTCGGTGCGGACGATGACGAGATAGCCGAGCGTGCCGTGTCCCTGCGGGGTGATCGGAATCGTCTGTATCGATGAGATCTTCATCACATTTGTCCTCGGCCTAGTGCTCTGTTAAGGAGTAGACCTTGTGAAATGAGGGCGCCGAGGGACCCGGGTCGCAAGGCGCGCGATCGAGTCGGGTCAGTGGACCCGGCGAGTGAGCGAACACAGGGATGTGGGCGCGTTTACGCGCATCACGCCGCGAGCCGGGATTCATCGGTGGCCGAATACAAGGTTCGCTCCTTAACAGAACACTAGAGGCGAACCTTGACGACGGCTTTCTTCACCGGCGATGAGGAGTCGATCTCCATACCCGGCATATGGGCATCCTGGGGCCACAGGATCATGAACGTGCCGGCACGCATCTCGATGAACATGCCCTCCCCGTCGAGAGGCAGAAAATCCCGGCTGTCGTCGTACTCTCCGGCCTTCAGGGACGTCGTCGGAGTGTAGCCCATGTGTTCGGCGCCGGATACGACCAGCTGGATGTCGGCGTACTGGCGGTGCGCCTCCCAGAAGCCATCGGCCTTCGACTTGGAATCGTACTCCTGCACCATGACGAAGACGTCGTCACCGTCGATGTCGTAGCGCTCCGGCGTCATGGCCGCCACGTCATTGTCGGCAAGCCAGCGCAGGCCCTTCTCGAAACGGGCTCCCAGCGCATGGTACTGTGCCGCATGCTGCAGTTCGTCGATGACCACCGATGTCGCTCCTTGGCTCGTGGTTGATTGCCGTTCGGGGGCATGAAGATAACAAAGTGTCCTGCCCGGAGCTTGACGGCCCCTGACGCCCGCCGTAACCTAACGGGACATAACGGCACAGGTGCCAGAAGCTCACGAGTGCGACAGAACTGCCGTCGCCCTCGCGATCTTTTGGAGAATAGGGAAGGCAGTGAGAATCTGCCGCGGTCCCGCCACTGTGACCGGCCAACGGCGAGCAAGCTTGATGCTGGTTCGCCTGTTACGCTTCAAGGGCAACACCCACTGATCGTCGAGACAGACAGACGGTCGGGAAGGGGCCTGCAGCGAGTGCCGGAAGTCAGGAGACCTGCCTGCGCCGTCGAACGAAAACCTTCGACGAAAAGGTGGTTCGCCTGCGCAATCGCGTAGCCCTACCCCGTCCTCTTCGCAGGGCGGGGTTTTCTGTTGTCTCTCTCCTGTTGGTCTGGACCCTGACGGTGCCAGCGCATGCCGGTCAGTTGCTGGGTCGGGTCCTCGACGCCGATTCGGGCGAGTCGGTGGCCGGCGTCGTCGTGCGCGCCCGGACTGCTGAGGCAGCTGATATCCACGGCATCAGCGACGCCGATGGACGGTTCCAGCTGGTGGACCTCGTCTCCGGGTCCTGGAGGCTGGAGGCTCGCTCTCTGGCATTTCACCCGGCGTCCATCACCATCGAAATGGCCGACAGCACCGTGCACGTGGAACTCGAACTCTCACCCCTGCCGCTGGTGATGGACGAGGTCGTGGTCCGCGCCCGCCAGGATGAGCGACGGCACACGGCTGCCTTCGTCGAACGGTTGAAGGTGGACGAGGCGTCCGCCCCGGGAGCGGATCTGCCGCACATTCTCGAGCAGGCCAGTGGCGTTGACATCCGTCGCTATGGCGGCCTGGGTGCCTTCAGCAGCCTGTCCATCCGCGGCTCCACCTCCGAGCAGGTTCTCGTTTATCTCGACGGTGTGCCCCTGAACAGAGCCGTCGGCGGCGGGGTCGATCTCGGTACGCTCCTCACCGGTGGCATCGAGTCCATCGATGTCTATCGCGGGGCCGTTCCAGGGCGTTTCGGCGGCAACAGCCTGGGCGGTGTCGTTCACGTGCGCACCCGCCCCCCGGGCGGCGACCCGCAAGTCCGACTGCGCAGCCAGGCAGGCGCCTTCGGCACACGCCAGCTGTCCGCCTCTGTCGCCGGCCGTCGACATGACTGGGATGGCCTCGTCGTCGTCGACTACTCGCGCAGCGATAACGACTTCCGCTTTCTCGACGACAACGGCACCGAGTACAACACCGGGGACGACGAGTGGGCGAAACGTCGCAACAGCGACTTCGGCGCCGTGCGCCTGCTGCTGCGCTCGGCTCGCCATCTCGGCGCCTCCCGGCTGCAGCTGTCACACACTCAGGACATCAGCCACCGCGGCCTGCCCGGCATCGGTAACTACCAGTCCTTGCAGACCCGACTCGACACCCGGCGCGGCATCAGCGAGGCCAATCTTTTCGGCCCTTTGTCCCAGGGGCGGGCCGGGTACCGTCTGAAGCTGTTCCGCTCCGCCGAGCGCGTCGAATACAAGGATCTGCTGGGCGAAGTCGGCATCGGCACGCAGCACGACCGCAATACGACGACGGTCATCGGCAGCCGCCTGGAAGGCAATGCCCTGGTGGGACCGCTGCTGGCCACCGCTTTCGGTGGCGCCCGCCACGAGCGCTTCTCACCCGAGGACCTGCTCGGCCCGCTCGCGGCGCCGGCGTCCAGCCGGCGGATCGGCCTCACCGCCGGAGGCGAAGCCGAGATCACCGGGTTGGCTGGTCGCCTCGTCGCCAATGCCGGCCTGCAGGTGGAGCGTCTCAACGATGACGTGGTCGACGCCGAGGACACCAAACCGACGGCGAGTCACCTGACACGGACGGTGTGGAGCTCCCGCCTGGGACTGTCCATCGATCTGGGCGGCGGTTGGACTGGCCAGGCGCACGCGGGTCGCTACGGCCGTCCACCTGGGTTCTTCGAGCTTTTCGGCGACCGTGGCGCCGTCATGGGCAATGCCGACCTGGTGAAGGAGACGGGACGCAATCTCGACGGTGGTGTCGTCTACCATGGCGTGCCCGCTCCCAGCGGCGTGCAGCTGGCCGAGGTCGTCTTCTACGACAATGAGGTAGATGACCTGATCCGCTTCATTCAGAACTCCCAGCGTGTGTCGCGGCCCCACAACATCGGCCGCGCCCGTCTGCGCGGCATCGAGACCCGTGCCCGAGGGGTGATCGGCCGCCACCTGCATCTTGAGGGCAGCTACGCGGTGCAGTCAGCCGAGAATCGCTCCCCTTTCTCCTTCGAGCACGGCAACGACCTGCCCGGTGCACCCCGACGTCAGTTGCGGGGCCGCGTCGGCGTGGATGCCGGGCATGCCGCTCTGCACTATGAGATGAGCCACGAGAGTCGACACTTTCTCGACCGCGCCAACCTGCAGCCGGTGCCGGCCAGGACCGTGCACACCCTGGGTGCACGCCTACCGGTGAATGACACCGTCACCGTAGCTGCCGAGATCCGCAACCTCACAGACAACCAGGTGGCTGACCTGTGGGGTTACCCCCTGCCCGGCCGCGCCGCCTTCCTCGCCATCGACCTGGACCTCTCCCTTTCCGGGAACTGAGTCGTTCCCTCACCTACACTCCACGGAGTTCACCTGTCATGAACCGATCACGAATCGCCCTGCAGTTTGCCCTCGCGGCGCTCCTCACCACTGGCGCCGTCGCTCAGAGCGACCTGTTCATCCTCACCTCCGACTTTGCCACCGGCAGTACGGCCCTGCTGCCGGCGGACGCGGACGCGGCACAGGTCAACGTCATCGGCATCCACAGCGATGCCTCCGGACACTACCAGAAAGGGCGTGTCTACATCGTCAATCGCCTCGGGGCGGACAACATCCTCGTCCTCGATCCGGCGGACCTGGCCACCCCGGTGATCCAGTTCTCGGTGGGCAACGGCAGCAACCCGCGGGACATCGAGATCCTCGCCGAGGGCAAGGCCTACGTGACACGCTACGGTTCCACCGACCTGCTCGTCGTCGACCCCCGTGACGGCTCCGAGCTGGGTACCATCGACCTGAGCGCCTACGCCGACGCCGACGGCCTGCCGGAGATGGACCGGATCGTCCGCATCGGTGATCGCGTCTACGTCAGCTGCCAGCGCCTCGATCGCGATGCCGGTTTCACACCGGGAGACGGCGTCCTCGTCGTCATCGACATCAACAGCGACACCGTCGTCGGCGACATCGCCCTGAGCGCCGACAACCCCAACAGTGTCCTCGTTGTTGGTGATCAGATCATCGTCTCCGGCACGGCCGGATTCGGCGATCGCGCCGGCGGCATCGACCACATTGACACGCGAACCGGGATGAGCACGGGACTGGTGATCTCCGAAGAGGTACTCGGCGGCGATCTGTCCGCCCTGGTGTTGCGCACGTCGAACGCGGGTTTCGCCGTCGTCCTCGACGAGAATTTCGCCAATACCGTCGTACCGGTGAACCTGGAGACGGGTGTTGTAGGAGCACCGCTCGAGGGCCTCAGCGGCGGCTTTATCGCCACCATGGCCATCGATGGCAACCGTCTGCTGATCGGTGATCAGGGCAGCTTCGGCGATCCCACCAGCGCCGGCCTCAAGATCTTTGACGCCACGAGCGGCGACCTGCTGGCCGGCCCCATCGATACGGGTCTGCCCCCGAACAGCATCGTCGTGCTCGGCCCTTCGGCCATCACGGCTGTGCGCGAGGAACTGGGGGCCGCCCTGCCGCAGGACACCGCCCTCGGTTCGGGCTATCCGAACCCCTTCAACGCGACTGTGCGTGTTCCCTTCGACATCGCCGTCGGGGGTGCCGTGGAGATGGATGTCTACGACCTGCTGGGTCGCCGTGTGCGGTCGCTGATGTCGCGACGGCTCGTTCCCGGCGGGTATTCGGTGACCTGGGATGGCACGGATGCGGCTGGGCAAACCGTCGCCAACGGCACGTACTTCATGCGCCTGCGCACCGGCGAGCGCCGTTCGATGACGAAAGTCATGTTGCTGAAGTAGGAAGGATCCCCGGCGTGGCGCTGTCGGCGCCACGCCGGACCACCTCATGATGACGCCCAACGTGCAATCATCAGCCTATGGCCACGGGGGCAACACCGCCGAGCTGGCACGCCACACCGGCACATCACTGGTGGATTGGCTGGACCTCAGCGCCAGCCTCAATCCGCTGGGCCCGCCGCCGGGACTGCTGAACCGGTTGCGCGCCGGCCTCGACGAAGTGGTCCGGTACCCCGACCACTACAGCCGGAATCTGTGCCAGGCTCTGGCCAGCCATCATGAGACCGAAGAGGCCGCCGTCCTTGTCGGCAATGGCGCCACGGAACTGCTCTTTCTGCTGACCGCCGCACTGCCCCATGAGCGGACCCTGATCCCGGTGCCGACGTACGTCGACTACGAGCGTGCCTCTCTCCTCGCCGGCGGCACGCTGGACTTCATCGAGCTGTTTCCCGAGGACGATTTCTGTCTCGATCTGCCGCGACTCGGTCAGCAGCTTCGGCCGGGAGACCTCGTTCTGCTCGGACATCCGAACAACCCTACCGGGTGCGCCCTGGATGTGTCCGCACTGCACGCCGTTGCGGCCGCCGCGCCGTCGGCCCTGTTCGTCGTCGACGAATCCTTCGCCGATCTGGCCGGCTGCTCCACCACCCTGTCCCCGGATCACCCGAACATCCTCGTACTGCGCTCCCTGACCAAGACCTTCGCGATTCCCGGGCTCCGCCTCGGTTACCTCGTGGGCGCCACGGATCTCGTGCAGATGTGCCGCCAACATCAGCCTCCCTGGTCGGTCAATGCGCTGGCGCTGCGCGCCGGTCTCATGGTGGCAGACGCCGGGGAGTACGTGCGCCGATCCCGGATCGCAGTGCGCGACTGGCGGCGCGATCTGCTGGCGCGCCTCGCTCCTTTCCCCGGCCTTCATCCGGTTCCCGGATGCGCCAACTTCCTGCTGCTGCACCTGACGGATCCTCAGCTGGACGCCGTCGATCTCTACGAGTCCCTGCTGCAGGAACCGATCGTCATCAGGCCCTGTGCCAGGATTCGAGGGTTGGGACGTCATTGGTTCCGTGTCGCCGTCAGCACGCCTGAGAACCATGAACGGCTCTGCTCCGCTCTGACAGCGCGCCTCCTCCCGGTTGCTCCATGATGGAATCCGGCGGACTCGTCGCCCTGTTCGGGGGTGTCCTCGCCGACACAGCTCTGGGGGATCCCCGCTGGCTGCCACACCCGGTACGGGGCATCGGCAGGCTGGCGGCAACCCTGGAGCGCGCCACGCGGGCTGCCTGGCCAGGGCATCTTGGCGTGGCCGGTGCGACGACTGCCACGGGTGTGTTGTTCATCGTCGGCGGCCTCTGCTGGGTCTGCCTCCGGCTATGCAACGAGGCCGACCCCGCACTGGGACTCCTCTTCGGCGCCATCCTCATCTATGTCAGCATCGCTGCCCGTGATCTGATTCGCCACAGCCGCGCGGTGCTGGCCTGCCTGGCGGCCGGCGACCTGCCACGGGCTCGCGTTCAGGTCGGCATGCTGGTCGGTCGGGACACGGCGCACCTGAGCGAAAGCGAGATCGTACGGGCCACTGTGGAGAGTGTGGCCGAAAGCATCGTCGATGGTGTTCTGGCGCCGCTGTTCTGGGCATGTGTGCTGGGGCCGCTGGCGGCAATCCTGTACCGGGCGGCCAACACTCTCGACTCGATGTTCGGTCACCGCAATGAGCGCTATGAGCGTTTCGGCAGGGCCTCGGCCCGACTGGACGATGCGGCCAACTACCTCCCGGCCCGGGTGACGACACCGCTGATCTGTCTCGCAGCCGGCCTCCTCGGCCTGTCGGGTATGGGCGCCTGGAGCGTCTGGCGACGAGACCGGGCGCAGCATCCGAGTCCGAATTCCGGACACGCGGAGGCCGCCGTCGCCGGCGCACTCGGAGTACGTCTGGGAGGCGTCAACCGCTACCAGGGCGTACCCTCTTCAAGACCCTTTCTCGGTGATCCCCTGGTTCCTCTCCAACCCCATCACATCACTGCGGTGAATCGGCTCGTGTGGACGACCCTTGGTTTGAGCCTGTTGTGCATGCTCGGGTTCCTGGCGGTGATCCGGATATGAAGGCGGCGATGTCACATGCGTGAGATCCGTCTGTTCTTCACCGCCCTTACGTTCTACACGCGTCTGCCCGGCCTCCGTCTCGCCGATCACAGCGAGACCGGGCTGAATCTGGCAACGCGATACTTCCCTCTGGTGGGAATCATCGTCGGTTGCCTGGTGTCGGCCGTGTTCCTCGTGGCAGACAGGGTCCTGCCCACGTCCATCGCCGTGGTCATCTCCATGGGTGCCAGCATCTGGATCACCGGCGCCTTCCACGAAGACGGCCTGGCCGATACCTGTGACGGACTTGGCGGCGGTTGGTCGAAAGAGGATGTGCTGCGCATCATGAAGGACAGCCGGCTCGGCACGTACGGGGCGGTCGGTCTCGTGCTGGCGCTGCTGCTCAAGTACAGCGCTCTGCTCGCCGTGCCCGTGCACCTCGTTCCCGCGGCGCTGATATGCGGCCATGCCGCCAGTCGCCTGGTTCCGGTGGTCGTCATGTCCCGGCTCGAATACGTGCGCGAGGACGAGACCAGCAAGACTCGTCCGGTGGCCCGTGGCATCGGCGGCTGGCAGGTCGTCATCGCCGCGGTCCCGGGCCTGCTGCCGTTGTGGCTTCTCGAGCCATTGTTGTGGGCAGCCCTGTTGCCCATGGCCGTCACGGGGGCCTGGCTCACCCGCCACTGCCACCGCCGTCTAGGCGGCTACACCGGGGACACTCTCGGCGCGCTGCAGCAGGTATGTGAACTGGCCTTCTACCTGGGAGTTATCGCCCTATGGACGTATACCTCGTCCGCCACACTACCGTCGCCGTAGCAGCGGGCCTGTGTTACGGTCGAACGGAAGTGTGCCTTGCCGACTCCTTCGAGCAGGACTCGGCTCAAGTGGTGGCCGGGCTGCCTGACTTTGACCGGATCTATACGAGCCCGTCAGAACGCTGCCTGCGGCTTGCCGAGCGACTCGAAGGACCTGCTCCGGAGTCCGACAGTCGACTGCTCGAACTCGACTTCGGGGAGTGGGAGGGCCACCGGTGGGATGACCTCGATGGCCCGGAACTGCGTGCCTGGGGAAACGACTATGTCGACACCCCCTGCCCCGGCGGGGAGAGTTACGCCCAGCTCGCCGAGCGCGCCGCGCAATGGCAGCGGGACGTACCTGTGATCGAGGGTCGGATCGCCGTCGTCAGCCACGGCGGAACGCTCCGCGCCCTTCTCGCCACGTGGCTGGACCTGTCTCTGGAGCAGGCATTTCGATTCTCCATCGACTGTGGTGGTGTCACTCTTCTGCGACCCGTAGCCGGGAAGTGGACAGCCCTGTTCGTCAATCGACATGGCTGACATACTCCTCGTCACCGGCGGCAGCCGCTCCGGAAAAAGCCGCCACGCCCTCGAGCTGGGCGAGGCCCGTGGCCGGGACAGACTGTTCCTGGCCACCTGCCCGCGCCTCGACGAAGAGATGGAGCAGCGCATTGAGCGCCATGTCGAGGAACGTCGGGCCGGGGGGTGGCAGACCCACGAAGAACAGGTCGACCTGGCCGGCGCTCTCGGAACCGTCGGCGGCGACGTCGTCGTCGTCGACTGTCTCACCTTGTGGATCAGCAACCTGATGTTCCACGCCGGTGAGGATCCGGATTCACCCCGGATCGATGAGACGTACGTGGCGGACCGGTGCGGAGAAGTGGTGGCTGCCTGCAGATCGCGAGCCGGCACGGTCGTGTTTGTCACCAACGAAGTCGGCCAGGGCATCGTTCCGGACAACGCCCTGGCCCGAAGCTACCGGGATCTCGTGGGCCGCTGCAACCAGGTGATGGCAGCTGCGGCCGACGGCGTCATCCTGATGGTGAGCGGCCTCCCCCTGACCGTGAAATGACCTGAACCAGGAAGGATCTGCACCGATGGACCCTCTCGAAACAACGCTGGCGGCGATCGAGCCGGCAGACGCAGGCACTCGGGCACGGGCAGTGGAACGCCTGGAGCAACTGACCATGCCCCACTGGGCCATGGGTCGCCTGCTGGATCTGGCCGCCGACCTGGCGGGTATGACGGCCAGCCTCGCCCCCCCCGTCCGGCGGCGTGCCGTCGTCGTCATGGCCGCCGATCACGGCGTCACGAGCCAGGGCGTCAGCCAGTACCCGGCGGACGTCACCCCGCAGATGGTGCGCAACTTCGCCGCCGGCGGCGCCGCCATCAACGCCATGGCCAGGACGGCGGCCAGCGATCTCGTCGTCGTCGACATGGGCGTTGACGGTGACCTTGCCGACCTGGTGCAGTCCGGGGCGGTTCTCGATCACCGGATCGCCGCCGGCACGGCCGATCTCAGCCTCGGGCCGGCCATGTCCCCTGAGCAGGCCCGTGCCTGCGTCGAGGCGGGTATTGCCGTGGCGGCCGATCTGGCGTCGACGAACGACCTGCTGGGTACCGGTGACATAGGCATCGGCAATACCACCCCGAGCGCTGCCATCGCCGCCTGCATCAGCGGCCTGCCAGCCGACCAGGTGACCGGGCGCGGCACAGGCATCGACGATGCCAGGTGGGCGCAGAAAGTCGCCACCGTGCAGCGCGCTCTCGAAGTGAATGCGCCGGATCCGACGGACGGACTGGATGTACTGACGAAGGTCGGGGGCTTCGAGATCGGTGGCCTGGCGGGACTCATCCTCGGCGCCGCCGCCCATCGACGACCCGTCATCATCGACGGCTACATCTCCACGGCGGCGGCGTTGATCGCCACGCTGTTGAGCCCGGCGGCAGCCGACTACGTCATCCTCGCCCACCGCAGCGCCGAGAGCGGACACGTGGCCATGTGTGACCATCTGGGCAGGCAGCCTCTGCTGGATCTCGATCTGCGCCTCGGCGAGGGTACGGGCGCCGCCCTCGCCATGCCCCTGGTCGAGGCCGCTGCCCGCCTGCTCACCGAAGTTGCCACCTTTGCCGAAGCGGCGGTCTCTGGTGAGGACGGCTGAAGCGACGGCGGGTCATATCAGTCTGCTTTATTGATCGCCTCCATCAGACCCCGCATGTAGCCCACCGCCATCAACCGGCCCTGATGGGCGTACCCGGGATGGTTGTTGTCCTCGCCTTCCATGGTCGGGGCGTGATCGGGCCGCATGGGGCAGGACACGCCGTTGTCGATGTAGGCCTTCATCGCCGCGTACATGTCCTGCTGTCCGTCGTCGTGAAACTGCTCCGTGAAGTTCTCCGCCGTGCCGGAGAGATTCCGGAAGTGGGCGAAATGGATACGGTCGGCGAAGCTCTTCACCGTGTTCGGGATGTCGACACACATCTCCGAGAAGCAGCCCTGACAGAACGTGATGCCATTGGCGGGGCTCGGCACCAGGTCGAGCATGCGCTGGAAGTTTTCCGGATTGCGCATGATGCGTCCGATGCCGCGAATCGGGGACAGTGGCGGATCATCGGGGTGCATGGCGAGCCTGACGCCATACTCCTCGCACACGGGGACCGCCGCCTTCAGGAAGTACTCGAGGGTATCCCACAGTAGATCTTCGGCGACATCGCCATACTCCGTCTTCGGACCGCGTTGGAACTCCTCGTGATTGTACGTCGTGGCCACGGCGCCGCCGCGGACCGGCGTCGAGACCGACGTACGCAGCCAGCCGAAGTGCACCATCCAGTTGTAGCACAACACGGGGATCCCGGCGCGTCCCATGTTGCGCAGGGACTCGAGATAGTTGTCGAGGTCTTCGTCCCGACCCTCGGCGCCAAGCTTGATACGATCCGAGATGGGGATTCCCTCGAACACCGAAAGCTTGAGGCCGTAACTCTCCACCCGGTTCCGCTGCTTCAGCATGGCATCATAGGTCCAGACGGGACCGCGATCCTTGGGCGCCACGTGACCGACAGCGTCGGTCACACCGGCCTGCGCCAGCCAGCGCAGCTGTTCGTCGGTGCCGTTCCACATGAAGCCGATGTCGATCCTGCCCTTTGCCATGCCACGTCTCTCCTTGAGTTTGATCCGATGTCAGCGGCGCAATCTATCGGCCATCCTGGCATGGTCAAGGCGATTGGGCCTACGTTGCTCACATGGATGACTCGATTCTCGAACACCGCGCCACACCCGAACAGCTGGAGCGCTTCGACCAGCAGGGGTATCTCGTCATCGAGGACGCCCTGTCGCCGTCGGACGTGACCCGGCTCGAGACCGTCGTCGACGGTATCGCCGAGGCGGAGCGCCAGCGACGGGAGCTGCCTCCCCACGCGCCCGTGGACAAGTTCTGCTGTGTCGTTGAAGATCCGGCTCTCGTCGAACTCGTCGACTGGCCCCGGACACTGCCTCTGGCCTGGGATATTCTCGGCTGGAACATTCAGCTCTACATCTCCCACCTGAGTGTCTTCCCGCCGGAACCCGTCGTGCAGCCAGGCAAGTTCTTCGGCGGCTGGCACCAGGACGGCGGCCGCCCCGTGCAGGAGATGGAACGGCCCCACCCACGATTGTCCTTCAAGGTGAGTTACTGGCTCAGCGACACCCGTGGCGATGATCGTGGCGCCCTGATGATTCTTCCGGGTTCACATCGGCTTGATGAGCTGCCGGATTCCGGCCCCGATGGGACCCCTGAGGGGACAGTCGAGGTGCGTGTCGCGCCGGGAACGGCGGTGCTCTTCGATCGCCGCATGTGGCACTCGCGCAGCCACAACACGTCGGACGTGACACGCAAGGTGCTGTTCTTCGGCTACAGCTACCGCTGGCTGCGCGGCCTCGACTACAATGCCATGCCGGCCCGGATCCTCGAAGGCTGCGACCCGATCCGCCGGCAGCTGCTCGGCGCTGGCTCGGCCATGACTGGCTGGTGGCAACCGCGAGATGGAGATGTGCCGCTGAAGGTATGGCTGGAGGAGCGGGGACTGCTCGAGAAGCCTGGCTGGGACTCACGATGATGTCGGTGCCGCCGGCCATGTGAGTGACCCAGCCTCAGTTGTGCCGCTGGCCACGAGAGCCCGGCTTGACTCCCTGTCGTGACTTCGTAGGTTCCATTATGGTTCCATAATGGTTCCTATCTACGGAGTACACCATGCCCACCCTCAGTATCAAGAGTGTTCCTGACGCTCTCTACGAGCGGCTCAAGCACAGCGCCCAGGTACATCGCCGCAGCATCAATAAGGAGGCAATCGTGTGCCTCGAGAGTGCTCTGCTGAGCACGGCGGTCGATGCCGACGAGATTCTGGCACGCGCTGACGGCCTGCGCTTCCGGCAGAACCTCACCCCTCTCTCGGACGAGATGCTGGCACGGGCACGAAACGACGGCCGTCCGTGATCGTAGCCGATACCAACCTCATCGCGTATTTGCTCATTCAGGGCGAGCACACGGAGTTGGCGCGCAGAGCACTGCGCAAGGATGCGGCGTGGGCGGCCCCCCTCCTCTGGCGCAGCGAGTTCAACAGCGTGCTGTCCCTCTACATGCGCCAGGGCGAGTTGGAGTTGGCAGGCGCCGTTGCGCTGGTTGGTGAAGCGTTGCGTTTGCTAGGGGGCCGCGAGTTTCGCGTGCCCTGCGAAAACGTGCTGGAACTGGTGTCGCGCTCGTCGCGCTCGGCCTACGATTGCGAGTTCGCCGCACTGGCTCACGACCTGTCAGCTACACTGGTGAGTTCGGACGCGCGGCTCGTGGCGGCTTTCCCGGAACTGGCGGTGTCCCTGGCGGATTTCGTCGCAGACACACCATCCCGCGAGTGAGTGCTCACTCGACCAGGCGCGGCTCGTCCCGCGGTGATCGACCCCGCTTGTCATTGATCCGCGCCCCCTTCGGAGCCGCCACTGGCCCCCGCAGCAGCGGATCGTCGGTGGCCTCCATCCAGCGCTGCAACCGTCCACGCATCTCTTCCAGGACAGGGCCGTGGTCCGGGTCGCCGGCAAGGTTCCGCGTCTCGTTCGGGTCGAAGATCACGTCGTAGAGCCGTTCGGCCTCCACGGGTCGTTCCGCCCAGCCGTGCTCCAGCCAGACCGTCTTCGCCTCGCTCTCGTCACAGTTCGGCAGAACGGGCGTCGTCATGTCGTCATCGAAGTGGCGGATCAGCTTCCAGCGGTCGGTGCGCACGGCGCGGGCCGGATCGTAGGCGGCATGGTAGGTCACCTCGGCGAATACCTCCTCCCGCACCCGATCCGTGTCGCCTCGCACCAGGGGCATCAGCGACACGCCCTGCAGGTGTGAGGGGGCCTCGATACCGACGACCTCGCAGATCGTCGGGAACAGATCGATGTGGGATACCAGGGCGTCACTGACGGCACCACCGTCGAAGCCACCCGGTCCGCGTACGATCAGATACACTCCCATGCCGTGATCGGTGAGATGACACTTCATCCCGGGAAAGGCCACGCCGTGGTCCGTCGTGCAGATGACGAGCGTGTTGTCCGCCAGACCGTTGCGCACCAGCGCCTCCAGCACACGGCCGTGCCCTTCATCCATACGCCGTACGCTCTCGTGGTACCCGGCTGTCATCCTCCGGATCTCCGGTGTGTCGGGCAGTGGATCTGGAACTCGCACGTAACGGCTGTCCTGCTCAGGCATCTCGGGAAAGGGCAGATGTGTCTCGCCGTAGCCCACATCGAGGAAGAAAGGCTGGGTCGGGGCGCTGTCGAGAAACCGGGCGGCCGTGGCCGATACGTGGTTGGCACTGCGCGTCTCCGACGCCAGCTCTTCATCGTAGCCCACACCCTCACCGACGTGCTGCATGCCGGCCAGCGCCGTGTGGTACCCGGCCGCCTTCAGCGTCGACACCAGGTGCTGCCCGTAGTCGTACAGGGCAAAACCCCGGTGCGCCAGACCCAGCATGCCGCTGGAATGGGCGCTCTGTCCGGTCAGCAGTGCCGCCCGGCTGGGAGAACAGGTGGGAGCAGCACAGAAACACCGACGGAACAGCGTTCCCTGCTCCGCCAGGCGCTGCACATTCGGCGTGGGCACGGCATGGCCCATGGGAGACACGTACCGGCCCGTGTCGTGGGAATGAAGATAGAGGATGTTCGGGGGCATGAGTGGCCTTCGATCGTCAGTGTGACATGACGCGGACATTGCGGTCGACCAGCGGCAGATCGACTGTGGCGCCGGCCATGTGATGGGAGGCGACGAGGCCGAAGAGGATTTCCATGCCGCGCCGGATCACCTCCAGACCGCTGCGCTGTGTGGCACCTGTAGTCAGTGCCTGCAGCAGATCGCGAATGATGGCCACCGTACCGCTGCGTGCTTCCCAGTCCGGGAAACAGATCTCGCGCCAGTCGTAGCGGGTCTTGCTCTTGCGGGGAGTCCAGTACGACGAATCCCCCGAATTGCGCAGGGTGCCATCTTCACAGACGATCTCGATATCCAACGACGGCAGATCCGTGCAGACCAGCCGACGGCCATCGTCCATGTGAACGACCGCGTGGACGATGCTGGGATCGTCGGCAACTTCTAGCCCTGCCGTTCCCACCAGCAGGGGCAGATCCGCCCCGTCGCGACTGCGCAACCGCGCGTTCACCGCCACGGGCAGCGGATCACCCAGCAAGTAGAGCGCGGCGTCGACGATGTGAGAATGTGTGTGCAGAGCACTGCCCGAGGTGGCGCCGATGAGGGCCGCCTTCGGGGCTCCGAGCACACCGGATTCGAGGAACGTGCGTGCCGTTTCGAAGCCCGCCCAGTAGCGCCGCATGGCGCCATAGACGATGTGCGTGCCGTGAGTCGTACAGGCTGTCACGATCCCGTCGAGCTCGGCAGCCGACACGCACAGCGCCTTCTCGGCATAGATGCCGCGCACTCCCGCTTCGGCGGCGTGCACCAGTGGCAGTGCCCGGGCGTGAGCCGGCGTCGTCACCGACACGACATCGAGCTTTTCGGCTGCGATCATCTCGTTGTACGAACCGTAGCGCCCCGGCACCGCGAAGCGGTCACACCAGGAGACCAGTTTTTCGGGCGCGGTGTCGGTGGCGGCGACGAGGTCGACTTCGGGGATTGCCGCGTAGCCGTTGGCGTGGCCGTACGGCAGGATGAAGTCGTTGTGTTCATCCTTGATCTCGTCGTCGATCGTGCCGGCCATGCGGCCACAGCCGATGACGCCGGCGCGGTAGGTCATGTGATCCCTCCTGGATGTGGGCGGCCCGGAAGCTCACTGCGGCCGTGCGCGATGAAGGTAGGCCGCTACTTGGCCTCCCGCACTGCAGACTGACTTCGCCCGCCAAAGCGCCAGCTGGCAGCGAGGCGGAACTCGGCGCCACGGTAGTCGCGCCGGCCGCCAACATCTTCGGCGAAGCGGGCCATCCAGTCGTATGCCAGCTGCACGCCCACGGTAACCTGCGGCAACAGGTCGAGATCGATGCCGCCTCCGAGCTGACTGCCGAAGGAGCTCTGACTCTTCGACCACGGGTCCTGGCCGCCGAACAGTACACCCTTCTCCACGCCCTCGAAGCTACCGATTGTCACAGATGCAAAGAGTCGCAGGCGCTCGTGCTGCAGGGGAAACCAGCGGGCTCCCAGCAGCACGGAGCTGAGGCGGACCTGGCGCAGCGTCTTCGGCTCGACGGTGCCCGTCACCAGATCTTCGTCGATATCGCTCGTCAGCGCTCCCCAGGACAGCGTCACCTCCCAGTTGCGGCTCATCTCGTAGCCCACCGTCAACCCGGTGAGGGTGCCCCAGGGCTGCACCTGTGCCGCAGATTCGACGATGGCCCCCAACCTGGAGTCCTCGGTCAACTCATCCGCCGGCGCCGCCGCCTCCGCCAGCACACGGTGGGCCCCGGGTTCGGGGCCGATGCCACCGAAGTGGAACTCAAACCGGAAACGGCCCCTCGGCGAGGTAGACGTCGGTGACTCCGGCCCGGCGTATAGCGGACCACCCCGCTCCATGGCTGCCTGACGGGGTGTGGCGGCAAAATCCGCAGAGGCCAGCTGCAGGCGCTGTCCATCGGCCAGCTCCCGGTGCGCCACGTACAGCTCGCGTCGCCGTTCGAGGTAGATCTCGTAGTCGTCGGGCACCAGGCCCAGCTCGATGGCCCGACCCGCGGGCTTGTAGAGTTCAGCCACCAGCCGCCGATCGGCGGCGCGCACGAACAGACGCCCTTCGACATCGTCGGCCAGTGATACGCCCGCCGAAACGCGACGTACGTCGGTCATGACCACGTCACCGGTACCGCTCAGATTCATGTCGTACGCCGGGTGCTGGGCGCCCCCGGACAGCTCCACCGTGCGCGCCAGGGTTTCGTCGAAGGCGAACTGGTAGGCCTCGCTGAGCGTGACCCGGCCATCGGCGGTGACATCGGCGGCACCACGCATGCCCGTCACCAGGTAGTAGGTGAAGTACGAAGCCCCGATGCGGTCAGACTCCTGGGCCGATTCCTCCGCCGAACTCGATGTCAGGAACGCGTATCCACGGGTATCCGTCTGTGTGTCCAGTAGAAAGGCCGCTCGTCGCTGCCCGCCCTTAATACGTGTGATGGCCCCGGAGGCGCAGGCGTCGAGCACGGCGATGCGCACGTCCGCCTGCACCTCATCCAGCATGCGGCGCAGTTCGCCATACCCCAGTCTCTCGTCACCCAGCAGCAGCCCGTCCTCGTCGGCGTGGCCTGAGTAGTACACCAGTACTTCCGTACGGGCTCGCGATTCCCGGGCCCGGCGTACCCGTCGGGCCAGACCCTTCAGTGCTGTCTTGAATCCACCGAGATCTGGCTCGGACAGCAACTCCCGATCAGCCTCTGCAACTCCCCCCATCTGGACCATCACGTCGGCGAAGTTGGCCGCGTCGGACACGGCATACCGCAGCAGCGTACGTCCGGCGCCGCCATCGTTGGCGCCGGCTGCCAGCACAAATCGTGTCGTCGTCGGAGTCTGCTCCTCTGCCAGCGCCTGGCCCTGAACGCCCCGGTTTCCGAGAAGCAGCAGGAAGGTCAGCCAGCCCCAGTGACAGGCGCGATTCATGGCGCTCCTGCGCCTGGTGCCTGATCCAGTTTGATCAGGGTCAGGGCCGACTGCTCGAGTCCCTCGGGCAGGTCGAGGCTTTCCGGGGCCGGACCGGTCTTCGACTCCACAGCTGCGGCTCTGGCGGCAGCCGTCACGGTTTCGATGGAGAAGGGCTGCATGCCGGTCACGAGGAAGAACCGCTCCCACCGGGGGGCATCGTCCAGTTCGTAGGCGGTTTCGAGAGGGGTGATCCCGCCGGTCTCCAGCCGCGGCGACGTATCTCCCTGCAGTGGCAGGTGTCGAGTCACCGCGCCGCGACCGTCGACGGACAGGATCGCACCGTACGCTGCCCCCGCCGCGACGTACTGCAGGCGAATCAGATCACCCATCTGTGCGGTGCTGCCATCGCGCAGGCCTTCGCTGCCGTCTGCTGTGCGGCGGTGGACGGTGAGCGACGCACCTGGGCCCTTGATCCGGGTCGACTCACCGTCACGCAGGCCCGGGAGGGCGACGATGGCCAGCAGGGCCACGGCCGCAACCGGCGCCAGCGACCAGCGGATTTGTTTCCATCTCGAACGTGCCGGTGCCACCCCGGCGGCCCGCGCGAGGATCTGTCGGGCCATCCACGGCGCCGGGTACTGCAGGCGGACATCGGCGTCGCCCTGACGCAGCGTCTCCACCTGACGGCACAGGTCGGCGTCGGCCTCCACGCGGTCACGCAGGAGGGCCAGCTCCTCCGCCGGCAGTTCACCGAGGACGAAGCGCTCCAGCTTCCACATGGGTACCGGGGTCGGGCGGTCGTCGGTTGCACTCATGTCGACATCTCGAGTCCTTCTTCCTCGTTCACCAGGTCGTGCAGCTGAGCCCGCAGGCCCCGCAGCCGCTTGCGCACACCAGAGACCGACATGCCAACCTCGTCGGCCACTTCCTTGAGCGTCATGCCGTCCACGTAGTGCAGGATCGCCATCGTCCGAGTCGACTCCTGGCTGCCGCCGAACAGCCTGCCGAGTACCGAGGTCGCCGCCACACGCGACTCGGTCTCGTCCGCCACGGCAACGCGGTGGACCAGTTCATCGTCCACCGTCTCGGGGCGGCGACCCCGATCACGGATGCGGTTGAGACAGAGATTCGTGGCGATGCGGTAGAGCAGGCTCGAGGGGTACTCCGCCGTCAGGCGGTCGCGGCGCCTCAGGACCTGGACAAAGACGTCCTGGGTCGCGTCGAGAGCGTCGCTTTCCTCCTTCAGCAGCTGCCTGCATCGCCGCAACACCATGGGACCGTAGGTCTCATAGAGTGCTTCGACGTCCATGGATCGATCCAGTTCGTTCAGCCAGTACAACACCCAACGAGGTGCGGAGTGTCACCAAAATACCGACAAAAGCGAACGAGAATGGTCAATACTTCCGCATTCGGCCATCGCCCCGGGGCGGGCAGTGGTTATTTTCCAGCGAACTGACCGCACTCCAAAGATCGATGGACGAATCGAATGGGCGCCACGGTACTGGTTGTTGAGGACGATGAGCAGGTACGGGCGCTGGTGGTCACCATCCTGAAGAAGCACGACTTCGTCGTCATCGAGGCCACCAATGCCTGGCAGGCGCTGGCGGCGTTGCAGCGGCCACCGGTGGACCTTGTCATACTTGACTTGCGCATGCCCTACAGCATCTCGGGCAGCGACCTGATCGGCACCATGAAGGATCTTGACCAGGAGATTCCCGTCATCATCTTCTCGGGCTGGACGGAGGATCTCGATGACGAACTGCCCTCTTTCGTGAAGGCTGTCCTGCCAAAGCCGGTTCGCGTGGAGCAGTTCATCGAGACCGTCAATGCCGCCCTCAGCAAGGCGGAGGCGAACTGATGCTCCACCTGCGGCGCAGGTGGGCCAAGCGGCATACGGCAGGCTGGGCGTGCTGTCGCTCTGCGTGGCGATGAATTGGTTCGGCTCATGTTATCCCTAATGGATAACAAAGACGCTGATTGCTTTCATGTGCCACGCTGCGAATAGTATGGATGGGAAACTGAGCTATACTATCAGCAGCGAAACATATACGCCGCGCCCCTGCCGCCACATCCTCCTGTTGCCTTGACTGCGCTTCAGGGTCTCCTGTCACAGGCTGGCAGGGCATTGGGACGACTGGACGGCACTGTGGGGACATTGCCTAATCCTGACCTCTTTGTATTCATGTATGTACGCAAAGAGGCGGTATTGTCGAGGGGGTCCGCGGAGGCCGGCTGACACCGGGCGAGATGCGCCAGTCGCAGAACTGGATCGGGCCGGCTGGTTATACGTTGGCGGACGCCCTTTATGTGCCACCGCCACCGGAGTTGGTTCCTGAATCACTCGGACAGCTCGAGAGATTCCTGCACAAGACAGACGACCTGCCAATGCTCGTGAGAATCGGACTCGCACACGGTCAGTTCGAGACCATTCATCCATTTCTCGACGGCAACGGCCGCATCGGACGACTGCTGATTACGTTCCTGCTGACTGAGCAGGGCGTCCTGCTGAAGCCAGTGCTCTATCTGTCGCACTACTTCAAGAGGCACCGGCAGGCATACTATGATCGCCTGCAGGCTGTACGTGATGACGGAGACTGGGAAGGCTGGTTGGAGTTCTTCCTGCGTGGTGTCGTGGAAGTAAGCAATGAAGCCACCGACACGGCTCGACAGATCCTGGCGCTTCGTGAAGAGCACCGTGCCGCCATCACTGCGAACCTCGGGCGCGCCGCCGCCAATGGGCACAGGGTATTGGAATCGCTGTTCGACCGGCCCATCGTGTCAGTCTCTGATGTGCAAGAGACGAATGACACGGGGTACGCGGCGGCAAACAACCTGGTCGTCCGTCTCGTTCAGATAGGGGTTCTGGACGAGGTCACGGGGCACGCCCGAAATCGACGCTTTGTCTACCAGCCCTATGTCCGACTGTTCAGCGAGTAGGCGCTGCCAACATACCGATCACGACCGCGAATCGTGTAACGCGATCGCCTCGGCGACGATCCTGTCCAGGGCTTGTCCAAGCACCGGCTTCTGAAGGTAAAAGGTCGAAGGTTGCCAGACGGGGGTCATCCTCTTCCATGACGCAACCGGTGACCAGCACCGCCACCAGGGCCGGATCCAGCAGGCGCATGTCGGCGGCGACCTTGTCACCGGCGACGGTGGGGATTCCCAGATCGATGAGTGCTACGTCGAACCGTCCTGGAGCGAACACCTCCAGCGCGGCAGCACCGTCTGGCTTTCGGGGGTTCCGGCGAGAAGCTAGACGACAGGGGGGGTGGTACACCAGAGAGATACGTCGAGAAAGGGCCGTGCCAGCAGAATCTCGGGAGCCTGACGGAAGCGCCTGGTGGGGACGACCCCTGCAACGCGGGTCAGCGAGCCAGCGGTAGGTCTAGACCACAACTAGGAACCAGCCGGCCCCCGCCCCTGCAGATCTGCTTCGACGCGTCGCAGCCGCAGATGCACCCACGCCACGGCAACGATGGACGTGAAAAACCCTGACACAGCGAAGGAGATCCACACCGCCCGCAGGCCATAGTCGAAGACCTGTGTGAGGATCCACGCCAGCGGTACCGAGATCAACACGATCCGCAGGGCTGTCAGCAGCAGTCCTGGCATGCCACTGCCGAGCCCCTGAAACACACGGCCGCTGATGATGCCGATGGTGATGAAAGGGAAGGCACAGGAGATGACGCGCACGTATTCGGCAGCGATACCGATGATCACCGGATCTTCGGTAAACCATCCCGATAATTGCGGCGCAAAGATCCAGAAGAGCACGCCAAGGGCCACAGCGAAGATCTCGGCGCGCAGGATCGTGTAGATGACCGTCTCCCGTATCAGGTCTGGCCGTCTGGCCCCGACAAACATGCCCGCGAGCGTCACCTGGCTGGTGGCCAGGGCAAAGATCGGCAGGAAGAAGACGGCATCCATGCGGCCCCCGATCCCCAGACCGGCCACGGCCTGGGCGCCGAAAGCGGAGACGATGCGGTTGTAGAACATGCCTCCCACCGACATAATGACCATGGACGCTGACGCCGGCAGCCCGACGTTGAGGATGTCCGCTGTGATTCGTGCCGACGGCTTGAAGTCAGCGAAGCGGAACTCCACATACGTCCCCTTGCGGACGAAGATGTAGAGGATGAACGCGATGAATACGACGATCTGGCTGGCCACGGTGGCCAGCGCCGCCCCTCGTACTCCCATGTCGAGCCAGAAAATGAAGATCGGATCGAGGACGATATTGAGCAGCGTGCCGGTTCCCTGCAGAGCCAGGGGTGTGCGTGTGTCGCCTTCGCCACCCATGATCGAGCGGAAGGTGACATTGAGGATCTGGAACAGGAAGCTGAGCACGACGACCTCGAAATACTGCGTCGCCAGGCGCAGCACCTCCCCTTCAGCGCCGAGCATCGCGAAGATCTGCACCTTGAACCACAGAGCGCCGACCACGGCCAGAACACCAAACCCCAGCGCCACGAGCAGGGCGTGCTCGGCGGCGTTGTCGGCGGATTTCTTGTCGTCGGCGCCAATGAAGCGGGCGATGACACTCGTCGCCCCCGTGCCGAGGCCGAAGGCCACACCCATGGCGAAGAAGCCGATGGGCATGTTGAAGGTCAACGCCGCCACGGCGTCGCCGCCGAGACGGCCGACAAAGATCATGTCGACGATGTTGTAGAGCGTCTGGATCGCCATACCCGCCATGACGGGCACCGACAGCTTCCAGACGGCTCTGCGGGGATCGGCGACGAACTCGGCGACACGGCTCTTGCCGCCCCCTCCGAGCATCGCCGCAATGGGGTTCGCCGGTGCTTCCGGCTCTTTCGCGCTCAATGATGTCTCCCAAACCCCCTAAGCTCGCCGTCGCCGGTTCCGGTGACAAGCGTTGGGGCCGCTCAGGTCGCCGTCGGCCAGCCCTGTCGTGTCCGGATGTTCGCCAACACGACCCGATGACCGCCTGCCAGCTTCGCCTGCCCATCTGCCAGTCTCGCCAGATCCTGTTCCAGGATCTCGATGCATTGCCTCAACGCGGCTTGCATTGACAGGTGATCATGTTGCGGGATCGTCCGCGCGAGCTGGTGCTGCCATCCGTCATCCGCATCTGTCTGGAAGAACTTCTCCGGGCGCTGGCCGCCTCGGGCCAGGCAGTACAGTTCCATGAACCCCTGTCGGGTGCGATGGAGCGACTCCTCGGCTTCCCAGAGGCAACCTCGTTGCAGGTTGGTGTCGACGAGGGCGACACAACGCAGCAACCGGTCCAGCAGGTCCCGAGGCGCAGTCTTCTCTGTCGGGCGGTTCGTCCGACCCGCAGCCGCGACGGTGGCCGTATCAATGCTGCCGACCAGGACCTGAAGACTGTCGACGATTTTCCAGTTGGTCGTCTCGAGGGTATGGTACCGCACCGACATCTGCATCAGTGACTCGAAGAGCACGTCACCGGCCTCCTGTCCTGAGGGGACGATGGCGGCACACCGCTCCTCGTGCAGCACCTCGCACAGTTGATGCAGCTCCTCGGTGGCGACGAGCTGCATACCGTCGGCCAGCACAACATCGAGATCGAGGTCGGAGAACTCATCCCAGTCGCCGCGGCTGAGCGAGCCGAAGACGGACAGGGCAAGAACTCGCGAATCGTGTTCGTAGTAGGAGGCGATGGCCTGGAGCAGAGCCTGATGTCGTGGCGTAGCCGGATACTTCCTGGTGTCCATCACGCTCCTGTTGACGTGGTGCCCGCTCGGCGGTTGAGATACCGTCCGGCGATGAACATCATACCCTTGGGCTGTTCGACGAATCCCAGTTTCTCATAGAACCCGCTGGCATCATCGGTCTGCAGATAGATGTGCTGTCCCGGAACCGTCGAGATCAGCATGTGCATGATTGTCCGAGCGATGCCCTGCCGGCGGTAGGCGCTCTTCGTCCATACATCGATGACGTAGGCATTGCCCACACCGTCACTCAGCAGTCGACCGTTGGCAATACACCGATCACCCTCGAATCCCATGGCGACGGCGCCGCTGTTCTCGAATGAGGTCCGCACTTGCGCCGTGGTCCGACCGTTGTGGAAGTCATCGGCGATGAGATCTTGCTTCAGCGCCTCCCAATCTACACCGTCGAGGTCGCTTCGGTAGGTGACCGTCATGAGCCTGTCGCCTCGTTGGCGGACCGCTTCCACTTGTGCACGCGCCCCGCCCATTTCGGGGCAACCGGAGTCACTGGCTCATCTGACATTCAGACTACGGGTCTCGATTCTCGAGGCCACCGGTTTCCATATTGAATCGTCGGTAGTAGCAGTTCCTGGCCTGTCATGTGAGCAGACGCCACACCAGGGCAACGACGAAGCACAGAACGAAGCCCATGACCACCGGCAGCAGGGATGCAACCACCGTCCACCTGGCGCTCCTCGTCTCACGGTAGATGGTGTAGATCGTCGTCGAACAGGGGTTGTGAACCAGGCTGAACAGCATCAGGTTCACCGCCGTCAGCAATGTCCATCCACCGGCGCGCAGCACGTCGGCGTTGGCTGCGAGCGAGTCGGGCTCGAACATCACTCCCGCTCCCTCTCCGGCGCCGGTGATCCGCGCGTTGAGCACCGTCAGCATCAGGATCGTGGGAATGACGATCTCGTTGGCGGGGATGGCCACCACGTAGGCCAGCAGGATGACTCCGTTGAGGCCGAGAAAGGCTCCGAAGGGGCCGGTGAGATCGATGAAGTGTTCGGCCAGGCTCCTCCCGGCGACGTGAACATTCGACACCAGCCAGATCAGGGCGCCGGCAGGCACGGCGAAGATGACGGCCCGCCACAGGACGATGAGGGTGCGGTCGATCACCGAAGTGTAGATCGTGCGCAGGATCTGGGGAGGCCGGTACGGGGGCAGCTCCAGGCTGAAGGCGGAGGCCTCGCCCTTCAGCACCGTACGCGACAGGGCCCAGGAGACGACGAAGGTCAGAAAGATCCCCAGCACGGCGACGCCCACCACGGCGCCAGCGGAGACCAGACCCGCCAGATGGGCCGGCACGAGCCCACCGATGAAGATGGTGGCCACCAGGATCTGCGTCGGCCAGCGACCATTGCACAGAGCGAAATTGTTGGTGATGATGGCGATGAGGCGCTCCCGCGGGCTGTCGATGACACGTGTCGACACGATGGCGGCGGCGTTGCAGCCAAAGCCCATGGCCATGGTCAGCGCCTGCTTCCCATGGGCTCCGGCGCGGCGGAACAGGCCGTCCAGGTTGAAGGCGACGCGGGGCAGATAGCCGAAGTCCTCCAACAGGGTAAACAGCGGGAAGAAGATCGCCATCGGTGGCAGCATGACACTGATCACCCAGGCCATGGCCAGATAAATCCCATCGATGAGCAGGCCACTCAACCACCAGGGCGCGCCGATGCTCTCAGCCCCACTGTTGAGGGCCGGGTGGATCGTTTCCACCAGCAGTGTCGCCAGCATCGCTGACGGATAGTTGGCCCCCTCGATGGTCAACCAGAACACGACGGTCAGCATGAGCAGCATCAACGGAAAGCCGAGCCAACGGCTGGTCACGAGCCTGTCGATGGAACGGTCCATGTCGAAGCGTCCGCGCTCGCCCTTGCGGGTAACTGCCCGGTCGGCGATACGGGCGGCATCGGTGTAGATCGACTCGACGAGCTCGTCGTGGAAGTTGCGGCCTGCTTTCCAGCGCACGGATCCCACACGCTCGAGAATCTGTTCGGGTTCTGCTTGCTCCGGCATCACTTCGCCTCCTGCAGTGCCGGCCCGGTCTCAGAGGCGGCCCGGGTCGACAGATGGCGTCCCAGATCGGCGATCTCTCCGGAACGCACCGCCTCAGCGATACGTGCGTCTCCTTCCAGCAACCGCAGTGCCACCCAGCGCGCGTTGGGCAGTCCGGGGAAAGCGGATACCACGTCATCGGTCAACTCGCCGAGGGCTTCCTTCAGCCCTGGCGGCGACTCGATCCGGTGTGGCTTGCAGACGATGTGGCCAGCGCCCACGTCGGTCACGGCCTGCAGCAGCTCCGGTATTCCCTCGCCACGGCGAGCTACCGTCGGCACCACGGGAACACCGAGGTCACGGGCGAGTCTGCGGTCGTCCACTTCCATGCCGCGGCGCTGCACCTCATCCATCAGGTTGAGACAGATGACGGCGCGATCGGTGATCTCCAGCACCTGCAACACCAGATTGAGGTTGCGCTCGAGCACGGTGGCATCGACGACGACGACGGTCACATCCGGGCTGCCGAAGAGGATGAAGTCGCGTGCCACTTCCTCGTCGTCGCTGGTGGACAGCAGCGAGTACGTGCCGGGCAGATCCACAAGTTTGTAGCGCCCCCCGGCGTAGGCGAACCCACCCTCGGCGCGGACGACGGTCTTGCCGGGCCAGTTGCCCGTGTGCTGACGCAACCCGGTGAGGGCGTTGAAGACCGTCGTCTTGCCGGTATTCGGATTGCCCGCCAGGGCCACAACGAAATCCCAGTTGGCCATGTTCACGCCGAGACGGATCAGGTTTCCGGCGTGGTGGGCGGGGCACGCCTCGCAGGCGCTGCCCCCGGCAGTGGCAGGCGGAGCCGCCTCTTCTGCACTCATGTCTTCACCTCAACTGATGTCGATTGGCCGGCAACCCTCTGCTCGGCAAGAACGCGTTCAACCTGGATGTGCCGGGCCTGGTGTCGACGCAGGGCGATGGTGGCGCCGCGTATCTGATACGCGGCGGGGTCTCCGGTCGGACTGCGCATCTCCAGCGAGACGGCTGTACCGGGAACAAGCCCCATATCCATGAGCCGCCGTCGCTCCAGGCCGCGACAGGCGGGCGAAATACGCACGACATGAGCACTCTCACCCATTTCGAGATCGTCCAGAGAGTCGTACGGTCCCGGCATCGCCTCGTCCACGGGGTGCACGAACAGGTTGCCCGCCACCACGGGCGGCAGACTGTGAGGCTGGCCATCGGCCACGAGCCGCACCTCTTCCTCGTTCATCTGCGTCAGTTGCACGCGCACACCAGGGTGAAGGCCCGCTTCCGTCAGGCGCCGGTAGACGTCCTCGGGCTCGTCCTCCACATGCTCGATCCGGCCCAGTTCGCCTTCCTTCAACGTCGTCAGTGGCCGGCTACTCCTGGGGGGCACCTCGCCGGTGGCCGTCGGAATGGGATCGCCATGCGGATCGTAGGCCGGGTGTCCCATCTCCTGGGAGAGGGTTTCGGTCTCCTCAGGGGACATGCGGTGCTCCTGACGCTCGGCCTCCTCGTGCCAGCGCGCCCGGCTGACGCCGGTCCGCTCGGCCAGGTGGCGTTCCCACAGACGGTGGATGCGCACGATCCGCAGAGCTTCGTCGCGACCGGCGTGGGTCAGGGCCACACCTTCTTCCAGGGTGGAGGCCAAGCGCATGGATTCGAGTTGAATCAGCAGAGACGCGGCCTTGCCGCGCGGCATCTCCAGGACCCCGGCCAGGCTCTCTACGCTGGCGGTCCGCCTGTGATACTCGCAGTCATACAGGTGCTTGAGCCCGTCCTCTAGCATGACTCGGCCGCTCAATCGGGCGAGTCGTCGCCAGCGCCACAGGTATCCTCTCTTCGGCCACAGAAGTACGGCCAGTCCGGCGAGGATGAGAGGCGCTGCGATGTAGGAAAGGAAGGCGGAGTCCATAGTAGCCGGCTTTGTTGTCGGGCGATGAGATGTTATGGAGCCAAGGTCGACCGTTAGTTTAGCCTGGACTAAACTCGCCGTCAACCACTTGCTAATTTTCTCGAGGGTGGCGTAGTTTGAACAGGGGGGAAGATTCCAGGAGACGACGGAGAGGATATGCTTAGTGAGGCGGTACAGGACTACCTGAAATCGATCTATAAACTGGGTCGATCGCCGGAGGTGGAGACCATGGTTTCTACCACACTGATCGCCGAACGTATGGGAGTGTCGGCGGCCTCAGCGACCAACATGATCAAGAAGCTCGCCGAGATGCGTCTTCTCGAGCATCGCCCCTATCAGGGCGTCGTGCTGACGCCAGCAGGGGTCAAGATAGCCCTCGAGATCGTACGCCATCACCGGCTCCTCGAGCTCTATCTGCGCCAGGCTCTGGGGTACGACTGGGACGCCGTCGATGCCGAGGCCGACCGCCTCGAACACGCCATCTCCGAAGATTTCGAGGACCGCATCGACGAGGCCCTCGGCTATCCCACCGTCGGCGCCCACGGCGAGCCGATTCCGAC
>PBSR01000019.1 GCA_002726335.1 Gemmatimonadaceae bacterium | reverse complement strand
AGGCGCTGCCCACCTATCTGGAGGTGGGCCGACTCCTCAACGAGCATTTGTCGGGTCGCGCTGTCTACGGCAAGAGAGCCATTGCCAGGTTGGCCGCTGATCTCGGTCTGGCGCCGCGCACCCTCTACCGGGCGCGCAAGGTTCACGAACGCCTGCCAGCCGATGCCTCGTCGCTGGCGACACTCACCTGGAGTCACTGTCGGCTGCTGGTCACGATCGATGACGCCGAGCGCCGCCGCCGACTCACGAGCCGCGTGGTGGCTGCCGGCTGGAGCGTACGCCGGCTGCAGGAACATCTCAGCACGTCGCCATCGACGTTTTCGCCGCCACCGTTGCAGGCGGGCACGTACCGCATCATCGTCATCACCGACGCTGCCGGGACCGAGGTGCCCGCCTTCGATCTGGGTTTCGGTATCCGACGACCACTCGTGCTGCCAGGCAAACCAGGAAAAAAAACGAGAAGGCTGCTGCGAGAACTGGTGCCGGGAGACACGGTGGAATCAACGACCGATGACAAGGGCCGACCGGCGCTGCGGCGTGTCTGGGGCCAGGTCGAGTCAAGGCTCTACGTCAACGTTGCCCGCCATCTGCGGGTGTGCTCGGCCGGCACGCTGGTGCTGCAGCTGGATCTCGGGTTTGACGTCGTGCACGAGTGTCGCGCCGTACTGCAGCCGCCAGCACAGCAACTGTCCCGCACCACACTCGAAGCGGCGGTGGTGTCCCAGCCACTGCCCGTTCTCGTGCGCAGTGTTCGGTTGCCCCGGCGGCGGGGATACGCCGTCGATCTGTATCACCTCAAAGACCATCTCAACAGCCTCTGGGCAGGGACCGAGGTCCGGAGTTAGGTACAGAAAGAAGGAGGGCCGCTCCCCTGTCGGGAACGACCCTCCCATGGCCGGCGATCGCTGACCGGATGCGACCGCAGGCTGGTTATCTGGCGGACTTCACCGAGGCCCAGGAACGAGACTTGACGGCAGCCGTCGATTTGGCAGCGGCTTCGGACTCGGTCTCAGTATCGACAGCATCGCCGCCGTCGCCGCGGTGGAAGCGACGCGGGTGACGGCCTTCGGGGCGGTTGGCGCGCAATTCCTCGAAGGTGGCCCGCTGTTCGTCGGTAAGCAGGGCCTGCATCTGCTCGCGGTGGGCTTCAAACAGGGCCTGGGCCTGCTCACGGGATCCCTCGCCGCTTTCTCGCAGCGCCTCCAGCTGGGTACGCAGATCACCGCGCAGGGTCTCCAGTTGCGTCGTCTGCTCCGCACTCAGGTTGAGGGCCTCGCCCAGGTTCGGACGGTCGCCGCGATCACCACCGCCGCGGGGTCCCCGCCGGCCATGTCCGCGGCCGCCATCCTCCGGCCGGTTGGCCTCGCGTTCGGCCCGCAGCGTCTCCAGCTGTGTCTTCTGTTCATCTGTGAGGATGGCCTCAAACCGTGTACGATGTGATTCGCGCAGCGCCGCAAAGGCCTCGCGATCGGCGTCGCCGGATTCGCGCAGGGCCTCTGCCTCGGCACGGAAGGTCTCGTGCAGGGCCTGCGCCTGCGTCTGTTGATCGTCGGTCAGGCCGAGGGCTTCGGCCGGACCCCGGTGTTCCCCGGCGCCCCCTGGCCCGCCCCCTCGGCGACCACCGGCTTCGGCGACATCGGCGACCATCACTGCCAGCGCTACGAGCCCGGCACAAACGGCGATACGTGAAGTTTTCATCCGTTTTCTCCTGCTGATATGTGGCGGTGACAGGCACCGTCCGTTTTTTTCGGTCTTGCTGTGAATCCCCCCAACTGCTCCCGTGTCCTGCAACATGCGCCTCTTTGACGTCGGCAAGAGGGCACTCCGTTTAACCTGCAAGAGAAAAAAGTGAGTATTCGTCGGAGCCCCGGGGGTCGCGTGTTCTATGGATGGATCATCGTCGCCGCCGGGTACGTCGTTCAGGCGCTGAACGGGGGTCTGTTGTTCCATGCGTTCACTGCCTACGTGCTGCCCCTGCAACAGGAGTTTGGCTGGAACCGTACGCTGCTGTCGAGCGCCTTTGCCCTGGTTCGACTCGAAAGCGGCATCCTCGGCCCGCTGCAGGGATGGATGATCGATCGCTTCGGACCACGTAGAGTGATGACGGTGGGCAATGTGCTGTTCGCCTGCGGTTTTCTGCTGTTCGCGCAGGTACACTCGCTGACCACGTTCTACGCCGCCCTGGCCGTCGTCGCCCTGGGGTCGAGTCTGGGTGGCTTCATGCCGATCGCGGCGACGGTGACCAGCTGGTTCGTGCGCCATCGATCGACCGCTCTCGGTATCACGCTTTCGGGCATGGGCGCCGGCGGTCTGCTGGTGCCCATGGTGGTCAGTCTGATCGCCAGCCATGGCTGGCGCTGGATGGCGATGCTGTCCGGTCTTCTCATCGCCGTGATGGCCGTGCCGGCAGCGCAGTTCATGCGCCGCCGACCCGAGGACTATGGGCAGACGGTAGACGGTGATCCCCCGTCTGCGGCGGCGGCGGCAGCCCCCCAGGCGACAGAGGCAGAACCGGAGTTCACCGCGCGTCAGGCACTGCACACAAGCTCTTTCTGGCTGCTGTCGCTGGTACACGCTAGCGCCTTGCTCGTCGTCGGCACCGTGCTCGTGCACCAGATCCCACACATGGTCGAAGGTGTCGGCCTGAGCCCGACCAAGGCGGGGTCGGTTGTGGGCGTGCTGGTCGTCGTCGTCATGTGCGGCCAATTGCTCGGCGGCTGGGTGGGAGACCGGGTCAACAAGAGACTGATCATCTTTGCGGCGATGTGGGTACACGCCGTGGCGATGGTCGTTTTCGCCTACGCCGAGAGCGCTGTCGGAGCCGTCGTCTTTGCCGTCCTGCACGGGGCGGCCTGGGGAGTGCGCGGCACGCTGATCAACTCCATCCGGGCCGACTACTTCGGCCGCAGATCCTACGCCACGATCAGTGGCTTCAGTTCCCTGCTCATCATGGTGGGCATGACCTCGGGGCCGGTGTTTTCCGGCATCGTCTACGACCTGACCGGCTCCTACCGCGGCGCCTTTCTGACCCTGGCCGGTCTGGCGGCGGCGGCCTCGATCGCGGCGTTGGCTGCCCGCCCGCCGCGAAACGAACTCGGGGCTACCCCCACAGCGCCGCCGACGGCGGGTGTATGAGACTGTCTTCGAAGCGCAGACCCGGGACGCGATCACGGGCCAGCAACAACGGGCCATCCAGATCGACGAAGTCGACTCCCTGCGCTACCAGCAGGGCCGGCGCCATGGCCAGCGACGTGGCCACCATACAACCCACCATCACCTGCAGCCCGGCGTCGTGGGCCAGCTCCCGCAGGAGCAAGGCTTCGGTGAGCCCCCCGGCTTTGTCGAGTTTGATGTTGACCGCATCATAACGATTCCGCAGACGCTCGATGTCGGCGGCTGTGTGACAGGATTCATCGGCGCAAAAGGGTACGGCGTGGTCCATATCGGCCAACACAGCGTCGTCATCGACGGGCAGAGGCTGTTCGATGAGGGACACGTCGAGATCGGCGAGGCGGGACACCATCTCCTGCAGCGTGGCGGCTGACCCGCCCTCGTTGGCGTCGACGATCAGCCGGGACTGCGGCGCCCCCGAACGTACCGCAGCGACCCGGGCCACGTCCTCGTCATCTCCGGCCAGCTTGAGTTTCAGCAGGGGGCGCGTGGCATGGCGACGAGCCGCCTCCGCCATCGCCGCCGGCGTGTCCAGGCTGAGGGTGTAGGCGGTGACCACCGGTCCCGGCGTCGGATATCCCGCCAGTTCGTGCACGCTCGTGCGCTGACGTTTCGCTCGGAAATCCCATAGAGCACAGTCGACGGCGTTGCGGGCGGCGCCGGCGGGCAACAGGCGCAGCAGATCGGTCTGTGAGGCCCCCTCCCCGATGCGGCCGGCCACCGAATCGATCTGAGCCCGGACGCTGGCCAGGGTTTCACCATAGCGCCCGTAAGGGACACATTCGCCGCGACCGCTGACAGTGCCGTCCTGGATGGTCACCACCAGTACATCCGCCGTCGTTTTCGAACCACGGGAGATGGTGAAGGGTACGGCGATCGGGAAGGACTCTTCCCGTAGTGTCAGTTCAGGCAAGAGCGTCGACGAGGCGGCCGGCACCGTGGCGATAGGCGTCGACGGCGGGCAGGCCGGTCTGGGCCTCGATCTCGCCCAGCAGGCGCTCGGATGCGGTTTCATCGAGGGCGGCCGTGTTGACCGACAGGCCGATGACACGGCATTTGGGGTTGGTGAGGCGCCCACACTGTTCGTTGAGGGTGATGCACTCCGACAGCGAGGGCAGCGCGGCGTCCGGCAGGCCGCGCATGTGTCTGCGCGTCGGCTCGTGGCACATCACCAGCGCGTCGGCCTGGGCTCCATGCAGCAGACCCAGGCAGACACCGGCGTACGACGCGTGGAACAGGGACCCCTGACCTTCGATGATGTCCCAGTGATCGGTCGACGCGGCTGGAGCCAGCCACTCCACGGCGCCGGAGATGAAGTCCGCTACCACGGCATCGACGGAGATTCCGGAGCCGGCGATGAGAATTCCGGTCTGGCCTGTGGCGCGAAAATCGGCCGGCATGCCACGTTCTCTCATCTCCCGTTCGATGGCCAGGGCACTGAACATCTTGCCGCAGGAGCAATCGGTGCCGACGGTGAGAAGGCGCCGGCCGGAACGCGGTTGGCCGCCGGCGACGGCGAGGTCGATCTCGGGGTAGCGCACGTCGAAGAGGCGACAGTTGTTGGCCTCGGCGCGCTTCGTCAGCCGCGGCAGGAGGGAGAGCCGGTTGTGCAGGCCGCTGGCGATATCGTAGCCGGCGTCGAGAGCCTCGAGCAGCGTCGTCATCCACTCGTCGGAGATGACACCGCCCCGATTGGCGACCCCGAGGATGAGCGTTCGGGCGCCGGCGCGCCGACCCTCTGCAAGCGTCATGTCCGGCAGACCCACGTCAGCCCTGCAGCCCGGCAGCCGCAACTGTCCACGGCACCAGTCGGGTCGCCAGCGGGCGACCCCGTCGGCGGTCTTGGCCGCCAATTGATCGGCGGCGTCACCAAGAAAGAGAAGGTAGGGAGGTTCAATCTGCATGGTCGGCAACAGTACCGGCGTCCGGAAAGGGGGTCAAGACGAACCAGGATTCGGCTCCCGTCGGTATATTGGGGCAATCGACACCGTACTCGCTCGACGGGAGCAACAGCACAACATCATGGCTGAGATCAAAGTTATCTGCCCCGAATGTGGAAAGCGCGTATCCCTGCGCGGACTCAACGGCCATCTGCGGTTTGAGCATGAGTACGATCTGGACGGGGCTCGGCGCATGGCCGCCGGGATTCAGGTGGATGGGGCGTTGAATCGCGTCGAGCAGGACGTGATGGAGCAGGTACGGCGACTCAACGGGCTGAAGGCGGACGCCGACCAACTGCGGCAGGCACGCGAGGAAGGTCTGATAGGGGAGACGCTCTACGAGCGGATGATCACGCAGAAGGGGCAGGAGATGACGGCTGTGACCCGATATCTGCAACGCCTCGAAGAGACCTGGGCCGAGCGGGTGGGCAAGATCACCGGTGTACGTCCAGAGGCCGAATCGGACGAGGAGATGGGAGTGATGGCCATGCTACAGGAAAAGGAGGGTTAATAAAACTCAAGGGTTTGCACAGGCTCCCGATACAACGAACAGACCGCCGTCACGGACGGTGTAAGTCGTTGCGACTCAATCTATTACGAACGTCCATGTGGGACTTTGTAATACCATGTCGTAGGGAAGAAGTGCTCCTCCATGCCTCTGTCGACGAACAACAACATCATGGCCCTCAACGTGGGCCGGTCCATCTCGAGGACCGCCGTCCGCCAACAGCGGGAGTTGGCGACGGTGGGATCGGGACTGCGCATCAAGCGCGCCGAAGATGACGCCGCCGGGCTGGCCATTTCTGAGGGATTTCGGTCGCAGCTGACGCGACTGACGCAGAATGTGCGCAACTCGGAACAGGCGACGGACCTGCTGCGCGTCGCCGAAGGTTCCCTCCACACGGCAACCCAGATCCTGCAGCGCATGCGGGTACTGGCCATGCGATCTTCCAACGGACACCTCAACGACACGCAACGGGAGGTGATCACCTCCGAGTACAATGCCGCAGCCGGCGCCCTCGACCGTATCGCCCAGGCAACCGTCTACAACGATCGCATTCTGCTGGCAGGCTTCGCCGAGGTCGATGAAGTGGCATCGACGGCCCTGGTGGGCAAGGCCACCACAGGTGTCGCCGAGGTTTCTCTGTCCGGTGCCGAACAGGGCACCTACACCTTCATTGACGATGGCAGCGGGCGGCGGTTGACTCTCGGCAATGGCACCACCACGCAGACCATCAACACCGGTACGTTGCTGGACGACGGTCGTGTCGCTCGGGGTACGAAGGTGATCGCCAACTTCGATCGACTCGGAGTCGAGGTCCAGCTGGCCGGTGAGGGAGCGAGCCGCACCAATGGCGCTGGCGACTACGTTGCCGGCGAGCTCGACGGGCAGACGATCGTGGTGCAGGACACGGACGGCGGTGCTTTCCAGGTGGGACCGACGATCAGCGCCGCGGACCAGATCGACTTCGATCTGGCCGACCTGCGGGCATCCGGCGACCTGCTCGACCTTGACAAGGTGTCACTCACCAGTCAACTCGGCGCCCGTTCCGCCATCGGCAAGATCGATCAGGCCATCGCCTCCGTGTCGGCGGAGCGGGGCAAGGTCGGCGCCCTGCTGAACCGACTGACACACTCGATCTCCTTCTCTGAAAATGAGATCGAGAACATGACGGCGTCGGAGTCGACCATCCGCGACGCGGATATGGCACGATCGGCAAGCGAAATGGCTCGTGACGAGATTCTTAACAGCACATCGACGATCATGTTGAGTCAGGCCTTCGCCAACTCCCGGCAGGCCCTGACGCTGTTGTAGAAGACACGCCCGTTCAGTCGCTCACAACGCGCAACGGGAAGCTGACCTCGAAGACTGTACCCGGACTCCGGCGTACGTCGATGCGTCCCTGCAGCTGGCCGACCAGGCTATGCACGAGCCGCAGACCCAGAGACGGCGACTGGGTCACGTCGAGATCCGCCGGCAGACCGACGCCATCGTCGGATACACTCAGCTTCAACTCCTCCCCCACGTCAACGGCGACGATGACACGACCCTGACCATCGCCAGGATAGGCGTACTTCAGCGCATTGGACAACAGCTCGTTGACGATCAGGCCACAGGGGATCGCCTGGTCGACATCGAGCACGACATCGTCCATGTCGATCTGCAGGGCCACGCGGTTGGCGGCCCCGAAGGAGCGGAGCAGCTCCTCGGTCAGTTGCGTGACGTAGCGCCGGAAGTCGATACGATTGAGATCGTGGGCTCGATAGAGCGACTCGTGGATGACGGACATGGAGCGCACGCGGTTGCGGCACTCGCGCAACATGGCTTTCACGTCGTCGTCGTCACTGCGCGATGACTGCAGGTCGAAGAGACTCGTAACAATCTGCAGGTTGTTCTTCACGCGGTGATGGATCTCGCGCAGCAGCACCTCCTTCTCCTGGAGGGAGGCACGGATCTCGGCCTCGGCAGCCTTGTGCTCGGTGATGTCGCGCAACAGCACCAGGATGCAGGTCCGCTCCGGCGTCAGGGGTACCTCCGAGGCGGAGATCTCGGCGGCGAAAGCGTCCCCCGTGCGAGTCTGGCAGCCGACCTCATCAATCCAGCCGTAGCCCTGTTCGACAACCGCCAGGGCGAAGGCCTGCAGGCGCGCCATGTCCCCGGGGAACAGTGTCGACATGGGCAGGGCCTGGAGCTCGCGACTGGTGTAGCCGAACAGACGGCAGCCGCGACCGTTGACGTCGAGGATCTCGTCGAGGTCGGGATCGAGCAGCAGGATGGCATCGTTCGAGTAGTCGAAGACGTTGCGGAAGCGGGTCTCGCTGTGCTCGAGCAGATCCTCAGTGCGGGCCACCGCCTGTAGCTGCTCGAGCCGTGCCGCCTCCAACTCGGCCACCCGGCGGCGCAGACGTTCGATCTCGACAGTGGCTTTCTCAGGCTCGGGAGTCATCGTCTCGATTCGTTGTAACTGGCTGTGTGGGAAGGCGCAAGCCTATCTTCAGGCGTGCTTGTTGTCAACGTGCTCCCGTCCTATCTTCGGCCGTCGCTATGTTCACGCCGATTCCAAGCGATGTTGCCGCTGATCTGCTGGCTCGCGTCTGCAGCTTCCGCAAACGTGAAGCGGGGCCCTCGCCGACCGAGGAGACGGCAGCCCTCCTGTCCCTGTTTCCAGGTGTCAGCCTGCGCCATGGATTCCTGCTCGACTTCGCCCAGGAGACGACGGCGTCCGGCGTTCGGCAACCCATCCGGCCCTTCGTGCGACCCCAGGATGACGATTCCTGGGTACCGTTGTTCGACGAGGAGGTGGAGCGCGATGATCTGGTGGACCAACTCTACCAGTATCTGGAGTTTGAGCACTCGCCGCAGGGGCTGTTCGAGTACGCTTTCTTCGTCATCGAGTTGTGGTCTCTGCGCGTGAGCGGACATGCCGCTGACTGGGTGGCGTCGACACCGATCTTCGATGTGACGACTTTTGATCAAGTGCTGGCGGCGGCGGGTACGGTATCAGACCTCAAGCGACCTGAAATCTTCAGTCCGCAAGCCCAATTCGGTGACGATGGCGGTGGTCGGGTGCGGTTTCTCGTGCACACGCCGATGGGCTGGGAGCGGATCTATTATCTCGAGAGCCTCGTCTTCGGTGACGGCTTCGTCGAACAGGAAGCCGGCGAAATCATCGCCGACCTGGGGTCGGGCCTCATTTTCTAGCCTGCCCGGCTCCAGCTTTCAGATGAACCGATCCAGCCCCATCCGGCGGCGCTGAATCTTGTTGTCATCCTCCTGCTCCTCGTCGCGCTCCTTCTCAGCCTGCTCCGCCGTCCAACGGCGGTCGATGTGTTGCAGTCGGGAGTAGTATTCCTGGATCTTCTTGAATTCGTCCTTCAGCGGCGCCAGGTCCTGACGCATGGTGCGGATTCGTTCCAGCTTGCCGGGAATGCTCGCCTGCAGGACGTTCAGTTCCGCCTCGATCTGTGCCAGACGCGTGTACAGACCGTTGCTCTGCCGCATGAAACCCAACAGCGAATGGACGGCGATGAACAGCGACATGGTAAAGATGGCGCTGAAGATGACCTCGGCGCTGAGGATGATCGAAGTGATATCGCTGTTGTTCAGAAATTCGAACAAATGAACATCCGCCAGTCGAGGGGATACGGCCCGGGGCGGGCTAGGATAGCCGATCCCCGCACAAGGAGCAACGCGTGAACCGCGACGAAGGGACCCGAAAACAGGCCTCACCGGTGGAACTGGCGGCGCTGCTGGCCGATGCCGTGTGTGTTCCAGGTATCGGCGAAAAGGAAGCCGTCGGCCAGCTGGCAGCAGCCCTCCAGGTCCAGGAGGAAGCCATCTCCGAAGAGCTGCTCTACCTGCGCGCCTTCGCCATCGACTTCGCCGTGCTGATGAGTCTGGGCGACTCGCCGGAAAAGGATCAGATCCTGTCCCGCTACTACGAACACTGGGAGCGGATCGATGGGGAGGCCGAGGGCACGCTGGCCATCCTCGAACAGCGACTGCGGGACTATGCCGCCATCGTCGGCGATGTCGAGCCCGGTCACGGTGGCCTGGCGCGACAGCTCGGTATCGCTCTGGCGGCCCGCTGCGGTGTCGATGCCGGACCCGAGGCGGGGGAACTGATGATCTTCGGCGCTCGACTGTTCGCCGCACTCTTCGATGAGGTGTCGGGGCTGCTGACGGAAGTGGAGATCGTGCTGCTCGAAGAACAGTAGTCCACCCACCTACTGGCGGAGTGCCATGGCGACCACGTGGGTACCGCTCTGTTTCACCTTGCGATGGTTGCCGAAGGTCTCGCGGAACACACGTTTCACATAATCCTTCAGCCCCGCCACGGTGACGACCCACAGCGCCCCTCCGGGATGCAGGCGGCGGTGGGTCTGTGTCATCCAGAACTGCAGCAGTTCGCCGCCGACCTTGGCCGGGATGTTGGAGACCACCAGGTCAAAGTGCACGTCGGCAGGTACATGGCTGAAGCCGTTGGACAGATAGATCGAGGTGTTGGCACAGCCGTTGACGTCAGCATTCTTCTGCGCGTATTCGATGGCGACGAAGTCCTTGTCCACCATGTGCACGTGGCCCGCAGGTGCCAGATGGGCAAGAGTCAGACCGATGGGCCCCCAGCCGCAACCCAGGTCGAGACAGGTCGCCTCTGGCTCTACCTCCAGCTGTTGCAGAAGCAGGGCGGTACCCGCGTCGATGCCCTTGGGATGGAACAGTCCCCAGGTGGTGGCAAAGCGGAAGTCCCTTCCACCCAGTCGGGCGTCGAAGTGCAGTTCGTGCGCCGCGGGCGCTGTCTGACCGGTCTTCATCACACTCCTATATTAGCGCACCCGAACAGCGATTGCTCCCAACCACACAGAAAACGCATGCACATCGAAGAGCACCGAGTTGTCGGTGACGGCATCGAACACCGTACGTCACCCAACCACGGAGGACCCTTCCCCTCTGGCGCCCCGGACACGCTCGTGCTGCACTTCACTGCCGGCGACCACGTGGATTGGGCGATCGACAGACTCTGCGACCCGACGCCCGGCCAGCGGGTATCATCCCATCTTGTGGTCAGCCGGAGCAGTGCCATAACCCAGTTGCTGCCCCTCGACACGATCGCCTGGCATGCCGGGCGTTCCACATGGCATGGGCGTACCGAATTCAATGGCTTCAGTCTGGGGATCGAAATCGACAACGCCGGGCGTCTGCTGCCGCAAGGCGAGTCCTTCGTCAGCTGGAAGGGGACGGAGTACGCCGCCGCCGATGCGGTACGCGGCATCCACCGCAACGAGAGCGAATCCAGCTGGTGGCACCGGTATCCGCAGGCGCAACTGGAGGCAATTGAAACTCTGTGCCGTCTGCTCATAGATCGGTATGGGATCCACACGATCCTCGGCCACGAGGAGATCTCCCCCCAGCGCAAGGACGACCCGGGCCCGGCGTTTCCTCTCGACGAGATGCGTCGGCGGCTTCTGCCCGAATCGGTTGCCGGCTACGACGCCACCGCCGGCGCGTCCCCGGCCTGAGCGTCGCCGCGGCGTTGCCGCAACAGGCTCACGGCCTCCCGCATCACGCGCTCCACATCTTCCCGCTCGAAAGGTTTTGCCAGGCGCAGGTCGACGGCGTCCTGAGCGTCGGCGGAGCCGCCCGGATCCCAGCCCGTCATCAGCACGATGACCGTATCGGCTTGGCGGGCCCTGGCTTCGGCGGCCACCTCCAGGCCGGAGGCCTCGGCCATGACCCAGTCGCTGAGCACGATGTCATAGTCCGCTTCGGCGAGTCGGCGCAGACCTTCGCCGCCGTGAATGGCGGTGTCGACGGTGTGGTCGGCCAGGATTGGTGGGACCAGTTCGAGCACCCGCGGTTCGTCGTCGTCGACGAGAATACGAAGCCCTGCGCCCATGGCCGAGCCATTGTCGATGATCTGCTCGGCAACGGCTTCGACGGAGGCGACGGGCATACGGATGGCAAAGGTGGTTCCCTTCCCGAGCACACTGTCGACGGTGACCGTACCGCCGAGAGTACCCACCAGACCCCACACCGTACTGAGGCCCAGGCCGGTGCCCGCCGTTTCACCCTTGGTCGTGTAGAAGGGCTCGAAGATGCGTCTCTTCGTCCATACCGGTGCCGGTGTCGGCAACACGAATGCTGGCGGTATCACCATCGCCATCGAGTCGTGTGGACAGCGAGATCGTACCGCCCTCTGGCATGGCGTCCACGGCGTTGAAGATCAGATTGGAGAGAATCTCCTCCCAGGCTGAACCCTGAGACAGGATGGGAGGCACTGGTTGCAGGTCGAGCTCGACCTCCACGTGGCGGCCACTCAGCTGCGGCTCGGTGCGCCACTTCGGGCTGGTGATGTCGACGATATCCGTCACCACCTGACAGAGGTCGACATGGTCGACGTCGGCCATGTCGATGGGGCGGCCGAAAGTCTGGATTCGACGGACAATCGCCGAGCAGCGACGGGCTGACTCGAGGATTCGCAGCGTGTCCTGACGGATCGGCTCCGGCACATCTTCATGCAAGGAGATCAACTCGGCGTTGCCGACTACGACGGTGAGCAGGTTGTTGAAATTGTGCGCCACCCCGGCGGCCATCTCGCCGAGAGCGCGCAGTTTCTCCGCCTGAGCCAGCTGTTCACGAAAACGGATCGTCGCCTGTTCGCGCTCGCGCCGCTGGGTGATGTCACGACCGATGGCGTGGATGCCGACGGGAGCGCCGGCCTCGACAATCCAGCGCGAGACGACTTCGAAGGTCGCTTCCGAATCCCCCTGGCGCAGAAACGCAGCTTCCACCAGAGGCCGCGACGTCCCTGGCGGCACCGCCTGCATCGACTCGCCCACACGTTCCCGTTGGGCGGGGGCAATCAGGTCCAGCAATGGCCGCCCGCGCAACTGATCGAAGGTGTAACCCAGGAAGGCGAGCCCCGCCTTGTTGACGGTGAGGATGCGGTGCTGCAGATCGCAGGTGAAGACGAGATCCTGGGCGTTGTCGAACAGATCCCGGTAGGCACGCTCGGATTCTTCCAGGGCTTCGCGAGACCGGGACAAGGCACCGGCCATGTCGTTGAAAGACTCGGCCAGCTCACCCAGTTCAGAGCGCGAACGGTCGACGATACGGTGCTGCAGATCGCCGGTGGCAAGACGTCGCGTGCCTTCCACGAGGGCACCCACCGGCCGTGTGATCCGCCGTGCCCCGAGGAAGCTCAGGGCCGTGGCCAGCGCCAGCACCAGGGCGCCAACTCCCAGCAAGGTCTCTTCCAGGGCATCGAGGAAGGCGAAGGCGCGGTCGAGGGAACGCTGCGTCAGGTAGCGGATGGCTTGTCCGTCATCGTCACCCTGCCGCAACCCGAAGGTCTCGATGCGACTCAAGTACGTCTCACCGTCGACGACGGTTTCGAAGGGGAGAGCCTCGGCGTCTCTGGCAGGCAGCTGGAACTCGAGGGAGTCTCTGGCGGCCCCGATCCATGTGGAGGCGATGACACGGCCTTCGTGATCGAAGAAACTGACGTGGCTGCGGGTCATGTCCCGCAGTTCCCCTGCCAGGGCATCGTTGATCTCCAGACCCGTGATCAGGGTGCCCACGAGACGATCAGGCGACCACACTGGAACCACGTCCACATGGAACAGTCGTCGTCCCTCGATGCGGAGACGGGCGTCGGGCCGGCCGCTCAGTCCCTGGCGGACGGACGGCCACGCCGACAGGTCGCGGCCGCTGTCGATGCGGCGCGCGATGATGTCGAGGGGCCTACCCTCGGCGTCACTCAGCATTGCCAGGTCGGCGACAAACAGCTCCAGCAGTTGGGCGACGAGATCTCCGTCCTCACTCTCAGCCGCCAGATGGGACGTCACCTCCGCGACGGCGGTGGCCAGTTCGTCGGGGGCAGGTGGTCTCTGGCCAGCGTCGGCGATCCGGCCGACGGTGATCGTCGTAGCAGCGACGTCGGCCGAACGTACGGCGTAGTCGACACCGTCCACCGTCCACAGCTGGCGACCGTCCTCGAAGCGTCGCTGCTCCACCTCCTTCGGCCGTGACAGCTCCAGCTGCGCCAAAGCCGTTCCCTGGGGATCTGTGGTGATGAACAGTTCGCTGCCCAGGATGCTCTGAAAACGACGGGACACACCCAACACGGTGCGGGCCAGGGCTTCCGGGTCGGCCTCGGGCAGATCGAAAGAGGCCGAGAAGCGCGGATCTTCGGCCACCACGTGGCTCTGCTTCCGTAGCCAGCCGGCCCGCAGTACGAGAAAGCGCTCGAACACAGCCCCCGTCGTCACCAGTTCTTCGGTGATCTCGGCGCGCACCTGACTGCGAACGAAGGCATCGATGATGCCCATGCTCAGCCCCAGCAGGACGACGACGATACCCAGGGTGAACAGCAGCAACCGATCCCGCAGGGAAAAACCACGGGTTGGCCGAACCGAGGGGAGCGGGGCCGGCATCAGAAAGAGAGTTCGAGTGTGGCGGACTTGCCGTCGGTGGCGGTGACGGTGCGGCGCAGGTTGGCACGTGTCGGATGCCAGGCCACGAGGGACCAGGTGCCGGCAGGAACGTCACGCAGCTGGAAGTGGCCACTGGCATCGGGTACGGTGAATGCCGGGTTTTGGCGCACGAGGATGAAGGCTTTCATCCCGGGGTGGATCTCGCAGCGTACGACGACGACGGCGGGATCGGCAAAGACCTGCAGGCGCGTGTCGCCCTGCCCAAAGCGGCCCAGGTCAAAGCGATCTCCGGCGACGACGGAAAAGACGTTGTGGTAGTAGTTGTCGTCGTTCGGGAAGGACACGGTACGCCCCCGCAACACCGGCAGGACGCGGGGCACGAAGCGGTCGTGGTGCTGACGCATCAACGCCGGTTCAGCGGGGATCGTCCAGCCGTCGCCCAGTGTCGGCAGGTCCTCCAGGTAAACGACGACACTCTGTACCGGTGCCGATGGCGCCTCGTAAGTATGGGAAGCGCGGTAGGCACCACGATAGTATCGTGGGGGACGCTCGCCTCGCTGTGGCAGGCTCACCGACACAGTGCCCGTGATCGTGCCGCCAGCATCGGCAGCGGCGGTGCTGGCAAGGTAGAACCCGACAGCGCAGAGCCCGGTCACGACTCGCCATCGGCGCCGGGCCATCAGAAGCGAACCGTCAGCTGCGAGCCGAGGATGCTGTCGTCGTCGTCACCGCTATCGTCGATGGCATTCACCTGGGCTGTGACCTTGACGAGGATCTCGTCGGTGAACCAGTAGCCGGTGCCGAATTCGTAGCGGTCCACATCCCAATCCCAGTTGACCCCCCTGTCGCTGGGACCGCCGTCGCCGATCGTTCCGTAACGCAGCCCACTGTAACGCCCACCGGCAAACCAGCCGGGCCGCAGTTTGTAGCGCCCCTCCAAATAGAATCCGTTCACTGTGAGGTCACGTCGGCTACCACCGGCATCGACGATGTTGGGCGATTCCCATCGATTGGCCGCCCACTCACCGATCAGGGACAGATGCCGCCACTCGTATTCGGCCGACACACCGACGATCTCCTGCACGAAGTCCTCCACCTCATCGCCCGGGGCCAGGCCCTCGGCCACGGCGTGGTCCAGGTATGGGGCCCGGGCCCAGGACGTGCGCAGCAGCAGGCCGGTGAAGGGGACGAATCCCAAGCGGGCCGCCAGTTGCCGGCCATCATTGTTGTCTGATGCGTTCGCCTTCGGGTCGGATAACGAACCCTGGGTCACGGCGAACAGATACTCGAAACGCCACACAGAGCCGATGATGTTGCCGCCAAAGTCCCAACAGGAGTCGTAGACCATGGGCAGACCGGAGAAGGCGCTGCTGGCGCCACCCCCCTCGTACCCGGTGAAGACATCCGGCGTTCCCTGACCCCGGTGCAGGAGCAGATCGGCATTGTCCGCCGGCAGCTGATTGCTGCGCAGGGAGGAGGAGTAGTGATACATCAACGGATACCCGAGGACGGGATTGCTGTCGGTGTAGGAGCGCTCGGTGAAGTGCCCGAATGGGGTGGGGATCTTGCCGAACTGCAGATGCAGGTCAAAACCGTCGCGGACCACGGCGGTGTAGCGGGCCCAGGTTCGCAGGAAAGAGTTGAGCGAGGCTCGCGCCGAGGGATCGACCACAAGATGGTTGAACACGGTGAGGCGGTCGCTGGCGACGATGTCGGTGAAGAGACTGAGGTTGATATGACTGAAGGGGGAGTTGCCACGTCGTTGCCGGTTGACGGCCAGGGCGCGCCCCGAGCTGGACGACAACTGCAGATCCACCGTGCCGTAGGAGTAGACCTCGACACCCTCTCCCGCCTGGGCGACGGCCTGGTTGGTCCGACACAGAGCGAGGGACAGGCCCAGGACCGCCAGGGCCAGGAGTTTTGCACCGTACATGGTCATACCGATCAAAAGTAGCGGCGACGAAGCCGCTCGGCTGTGAATCGGTCACATTCGGAAACTGAAGATGAATAAGGTCGGCAGTGCCCTGGTGGGCAACCCTACAAGTGTTTGCGCCACAGGGCCATGTAGGTAGCTTGACGGCCATGTCAGAGGACGACTACGACGGCATCATTCTCGGGTCGGGGCACAACAGCCTGGTGTTGCAGGCCTATCTGTGTCGAGCCGGTCTGCGCGTGCTCAGCCTGGAGTGCAACGATGTCGCCGGCGGCGGGCTGTGCACCGAGCAATGGCCCGCCGGGTCCGGCTTCCGGCACAATACACACTCCTTCTATCACCGGGGTCTGACCCAGCAGCCCTGGTACACCGATCTCGACCTGGAGCGGCACGGCGCCCGCTACATCGAGCCCGATCTCAATGTCGCCATGCTGCTGCCGGACGGTGCGGGGGTGCTGGAATGGTGGACCGACTTCGAGCGCACCGCAGACTCTTTCGCCCGACTCAGCCAGCGCGATGCCGAGACTCTGCGGCGCTGGCGGCAGGCCTTCCTGCCCGTGGTCCGGGACATCCTCGTGCCCGAAGCGCAGGCGCCCCCAGTGCCGTCGCCGGAACGCACGCAACGCCTGCAACAGACACCAGCCGGCCGCCTGCTGCTGGAGACCAGCAGGATGTCTCCGCGCGACTTCGTCCTGCGCGAATTCGAGCATCCCGCGGTTCAGGCCGGTCTGCTGTTCTTCAATGGTCTGCGCGAAGTCGACCTGCGAGCCACCGGGTTCGGCCATCACATCCCGGCGCTGCTGGCCGCCGATGGCAAGGCGCAGATGTGTGTCGGCGGCTCGGCTCGACTGGCCGAAGCGCTCACGGCCTCGATCAGGGAGGCGGGGGGAGCCGTTCGCACAGGAGTTACCCCGGCCTGCATCCTCGTCGAGCGCGGCCCCGACGGGCAAGACCGTGTCACCGGGGTGGAGACGACGGCAGGAGAACGGATCAAGGCACGACAGTTCGTCGTCTCGGGTCTGAATCCGCAGCAGACGTTCATCGACCTCATCGATGCCGCCTACCTGCCCGGCCCGTGGCGTGAGGCAGCGGCGGCGTTTCGCTACAATCTGCTGGCGCCGCTGTTCGGACTCTATCTCAACCTCGACGAAGCCCCACGATACACCGCCACCGAACAACATCCCGAGCTCGAGAATGCTTTCATGGTACTTCTGGGACTGGAGTCGGTGGAGGATTTCGACGAGATGGTCCGGTCCCACGAACAAGGCAGGATCCCGCCGACAGTGATGTGGGGCAGTTGTCCTACACAGTTCGATGGGACACAGGCACCGGTTGGGGGACACACGGCATTCATGTGGGAGAAGGTTCCCTATCGGCTGGGCGGCAGCCCCGGCAACTGGGACGCAGAGGCAGAGATACACGGCCGACGCATGCTGGCGCGCTGGCAGGAGTACGCCCCCAACCTTCAGGGCACCGTGCGTCAGTCCCTCATTCGCCCGGTGCACGAGATCCCTGCGCTGCTGCCGAACATGCAGGACGCCGATCTGCTGGTGGGCAGCCTGGGACACGGCCAGGTGGGCTATGATCGACCGTTCCCGGGGGCAGGCCACTACCGCGGTCACCTGGACGGTCTCTATCTGTGTGGTTCGTGTTGTCATCCGTCGGGGAACGTGACGGGACTGCCCGGGTACAACGCCGCCCAGGTGCTGCTGTCAGATCTCGGCCTTTGACGCCGCCGCACCCCGCACCGAAGATCACTGGCATGCCTGCCCTGCACTGTGATGCCCTGTCGAAGACCTATCGCGTACCCGAGCGCGACCCCGGTCTGCTGAATGCCGCCAAGAGCCTGTTCCACCGTCGCACGCGGGACGTGGAGGCCGTGAAGACGGTTTCCTTCGATGTGGCGCCCGGCGAAGTCGTGGGGTTTCTCGGTCCCAACGGTGCCGGCAAGACGACGACGTTGAAGATGCTTTCCGGTCTGCTCAATCCCTCCGGCGGCCGGGTGCGCGTTCTGGACTATGAACCGTTTCGTCGCCAACGTGAGTTTCTGCGGCAGATCACGCTGGTCATGGGCAATCGCAACCAGCTGGTCTGGGACCTGCCCGTGGCCGATTCCTTCGAGCGCAATCGGGCCATCTACCGGCTGCCGCGGCCGGAGTTTGCCCGCACAGTCGACGAACTGTCCGAGCTGCTCGACCTCGGTGACCTGTTGCGCAAGCCGACACGCAACCTGTCGCTGGGCGAACGGATGAAATGCGAGATTGCCGCCGCCCTGCTGCACCGGCCACAGATTCTGTTTCTCGACGAGCCAACCCTGGGCCTCGACGTGACCATGCAGCGGCGCATCCGGGCCTTCATCGCCGACTACAACCAGCGGGTGGGTGCCACGGTACTGCTCACCAGCCATTACATGGCGGATGTCGAAGCGCTGTGTGAACGTGTCGTCGTCATCCATCACGGCCAGCTGCTGTTCGACGGGGCGTTGGCCGATCTCGTGCAGCGGTTCTCACCACACAAGACGATCGTGGTCGATCTCGAAGGCGAGGGATTCGACCTGAGCGCTTACAGCAGTACCGTCAATGTAGAAGGCAACCGGGCGACCCTGCTGGTGCCCAAAGAGGATACGGCGCGCGTCACCGGTCGGTTGCTGGCCGACCTGCCCGTGGTCGACCTGACGGTGGAAGAGCCTCCCATCGAGGAGGTGATCGAGCAGGTTTTCAGCCAGGAGGCGGCGACGTGATCCGGAGCTTCGGTGACATCTACCGGACGCTCTTCGGTCTGGAACTGTCGGTCATGTTTCAGTACCGCGCCGCCGTCGTCATCTGGCTTCTCGGACTGGTGCTGTGGCCGGTGATTCACATGATCGTGTGGCTGACCGTGGCCGAGTCGAAGGGAGGCAGCGTCGGCGACTACGATGCCGGCGCCATCGCCGCCTACTTCCTCGCCATCATGGTCGTCAACCACGTGACCTTCACGTGGCACATGTACGAGATGGGCTGGCGCGTGCGTTCGGGATTCTTCAACTCGATCCTCGTGCAGCCCCTGCATCCCTGGCATCGGGACGTGTTGCAGAACGCGGCCTACAAGTTTCTCACCCTTGCCGTCATGCTGCCGGTGACCGGCCTGCTCGCCTGCCATTTCAAGCCCACTCTAGACCCGCCACTGTGGTCGGCACTGGTCTTTGCCCCGGCGCTGCTGCTGGCTTTCCTGGCGCGTTTCTTCTTCGAATGGGCCGTGGCGCTGCTGGCGTTCTGGATCACGGACACCTCCGGCCTCAACGAGCTCTATATGGGGTTCGTCATGATCCTGACCGGCAGCCTGGCGCCACTGGACTGGATGCCCGGCGTCGTGCAGAGTATCGCGGCCTGGAGTCCCTTTCCCTGGATGGTCTCCTTTCCCGTGGAACTGCTTCTGGGTCGCCTGACACCGGACGAGGCGTTCCACGGTTTCACCATGCAGGCGGTGTGGATCGCTGTCGGTTTCGGCGTCATACAGTTGGTATGGCGGCGAGCCGCCGCCCGTTACTCCGCTGTGGGCGCGTAAGTCGGCTCGCCGGGTATGAACACACTGCGCCTGCTGCTGTTGTTCTTCCGTATCGGCGTGATGAACGAGGTGCAGTACCGGGCCAACTTCTGGATCCATCTGTTGCGCTCGACGATGGAACTGGGGTTTGCCCTGTTCAGCGTCTTCATCGTCTTCCGGCAGACCGACGATCTCAACGGCTGGCAGCCGGGGGAGATGGTGGTGCTCATGGGTGTGTGGATGCTGATGTCAGGGATGGTGGGTGTTGTCGTACAGCCGAGTATGGAGAAGCTGATCGAGGGGGTGCGGGACGGCACTCTCGATTTCACCCTGACCAAGCCGGAGGAGGCACAGGTCCTGGTCAGCATCAGCTACGTGCGCGTGTGGCGCCTCGTCGATGTCGTTCTCGGCGGGCTGACCATCGTCGGGGCCATGCTGTGGATGGACCGTGTTACCGGCTGGCCGGAGGTGCTCAGCTTCGCCCTCAGCCTGGCGGCAGGGTCGGTGATCCTCTACAGCTTCTGGCTGATGCTGTCGACGGTGTCGTTCTGGTTCGTCCGCATCGAGAACATCCTGATGATCTTCCACAGTATGTACGACGCGGCACGCTGGCCGGTGACGATCTACCCGCGGTGGATGCAGGCGGTGCTGACCTTTGTCGTACCGGTCGCCTTTGCCGTCACGGTACCCGCCGGGGCGTTGGTGGGTCGGTTGTCGTCCGAGTGGCTGGTGGGAACGGTGGTGCTGGCGGCGGCCCTGCTGGCAGCCTCACGCTGGTTCTGGAAGACGGGGGTCCGCCACTACTCCGGTGCGTCTGCCTGAAGCCGCCTCTCGGCGGTGTGGCTCAAAACAGCGCGGGAAGGATCCGTCCAAAGAGGATGAGACCGCCGGTGAACAACAACCACGGCATGACAGCGGGAAAGCGGGATGGGGTCCTGCGAGACTGACTCAGCATGGTTTCCATCTCTCAACAGCGTTCCGGCCCCGGGAGAGGGCGAAGAACAGTGGGGGAACGAGGGAGACGGATGAAATGCACAACACATGGGGGAGTGGGGCACTCCAACTCACTACATCCGGGGTACCCCGGCCGTACTTCATCCAGTCCCTAATGATATCCGGTCGCCTGAATCACACAACCCCCGATGCGACGGCGGCGATCACGCAAATCGAATGCCTGAACCACAAGCAGGCGGGGCAAGAGACTGTAAACGTGTAGCTTACGCGGTCACGGACCGTCTTGTCGTGGGTTCGTGAAAAAGGAGAAGAATTCCCTCATCTGACATCTGATTCCGAGGTCAGCAGCAGGGGTCCCCAGGTTGGATCGACGACTGCGTCTCTGTCGAGGTCCGTGCCGACGCCAGACCAGACACCGTCCACGAGGCGGAGAACTCGTGTCGGATCTACCACCCCAAGTCGTCGCAGCGGCTGCGGTGCCGTGACGATCACGAGGTGTCGTCCCCATCCCAGATCGACGATCCGGGCGGCAGAACGGGTCTTCAACGACGGTGTACACGGATGGCCGGCCAGACACGCTGCAAGATGACGTGCCACATGGAATGCCGGACGAGGGTTGCACAGCCCGTCGAGCAAGCCGTTGCTGACGTCCATTGTGCGGTCCAGGTCGACGAGGGGCTCGAGCAGGGGCGTCGCATCGAGGGCAGCGGCGGCCACCACGCCGAAGGCGGCGGCCACGGCGTTGCGCGCATCATCGACGCCGGGCAACTCCAACAGCAGGATGATGTCCCGCGCGTTGTCTGCTGTGCCCAACGCCTGTACCGCTGACCAGGGCGCATCGCCGTCGAGACGTACGGCAGGAGTCAGCGATATCCCGGGGTCGGATAGCAGTTCAGAAAGGCTGGCCAGCTCGCCGGTCAGATACCCGATTCGGGTCCGCGGATGCTGTTTCCCAGGGACGGACTGACCCGGCAGGATGGGACAGAGGACGATCTGACGACCGTCGGCAGCCAGCTCTCGCACCGCTTCCATCTCGGGCAGCAGACGGCCCGGCAGCTGCAGTTCCAGCAGGTCGTCGTCGTGCAGTTGCGGCAGGCAGGCGCGTGCGGCGGCTTCGCCGAGAGCGGTGACCTGCACCCGCACACCCTCCTCACGCAGCAGGTCGAGCCGTTCGGCCTGCACCGGATCCAACAGATCCGCCGCCGGTACACGTACCCGCTCACAGCCGAGTTCCAGCAGGCCAAGCAGGGGATAGTCGTTGCGTACGGGTTGCCGGACGGCAGAGGGATAGGCGATGGGAATCTGGGTGTGCGGGGCCAGGACGTGGGCCGATGATACACCGAGGCGACCCGTTGCGGTGACCGGGGTCGGCGTCAACTGGATCGAGCCCCTGTCGAGGTCGATGCCGTGGCTGCGCACCAGGTGCACATCGAGCCGACCATCCACGAGGCGGCACAACAGGAAACCGATCTTGTCGGCGTCGTCGCGGCCACGCTCGGGCGCTGCCGCCGAGGTGAACAGATGGCCGTACCCGGGTCGCGTGAACGATGTCGACGGCGACAGCCAGTAGCGTCGCCCGGCACCAAGGGAGTGCAGGAAGCGAAAATGTACATGGGCGGCGAACACGGTGTACACGTCGTGCAACCGGACCCGCTCGAGAAGCCAGGACCGCGCCGGCTCCGCGATGTTGTCATAGTGTCCGAGAGCGGCTTCGCCGCCGTGGTCCAGAAACGGGGGCAGGTGCAGGAAGAGGACGACGGGATCGTCGTTGGCCGCCAGATCCGTTTCGAACCAGGACCGCTGCTCGGCCTCGGCGGCCAGACCGGTATTAAGAATCTGCGAATTGAGAATGACGAAATGCAGACCGCCCACGTTCCAACTCGACCAGGAGGGACCGAACGTCCGCTGCCAGTCAGCCAGGCCGGCGGTGGTCACGTCCTCGGTGGGCATGGTCGGATCCGGTTTGTCACCGACGTCGTGATTGCCGGCCACGAAACGGCACAGCTGACGCAGCCCCGCGGCATCGATCTGTTCCAGAGCTTCCTGCTGGGCGCGCTCGAAACCGGGCCGGCCGGGGAATTCCTGTACCAGGTCGCCCAGGTGTACGACAAAGACCGGCTCGAGAGCGGCCACCATCTGCCAGGCGGTGCGGCCCCGCTCGCTCTGATGGCGGCGTGACTCGAACTCCAGGGGCGCGTCGCCGGGATCGATCATGTAGTGCGTGTCGGCGATGACGACGAATTCAAGCTGCGCCGCCGGCAGCAGGGAGCGGTCAAATCGAAGCATGGCCGGGCAACCTACGGCGCACTGCTACGAGGTCAACCACTGCCAACGCCAGTGGAGTGTGGCTACATTGGGAAGGCACTGGAGCCGCGCGGCTCTACACCAACGGGAGGATCGATGGACAAGGTGGTAGTTCTCGCCGCCGGCCTGGGCAAGAGAATGCGTGCCGGCGACGGCGAAGGACTCACCGAGGCACAGCACCAGGTAGCCGAAACCGGCGTCAAGGCCCTGGTGCCGATCGACCGACCGTTCCTCGACTATGTGCTGAGCACGGTGGCCGATGCCGGGTTCCGGCAGGTGTGCCTCGTCATCGGTCCCGGACACGATGAGTTGCGCCACCATTACAGTGACGTCGTCGAGGCGCGGCGTCTACGGTTTGAGTTTGCCGTGCAGGCTGAGCCGCTGGGTACCGCGGATGCTGTGGCCGCAGCTCGAGAGTTCGTCGGCAACGAACCATTTCTGTCGATCAACGCCGACAACCACTACCCCCTGACCGCGCTGCAGGCTCTGCGGCGTCTGTCCGGCCCCGGGCTGCCGGGCTTCGATCGCCGGGCACTGGTGGCACAGAGTAACATTCCGGAGGAGCGCATCGAGCGCTTTGCCGTCATCGATGTCGATGAGAGTGGCGGTCTGCGGCGGGTCGTCGAGAAGCCTTCCGCAGCGCAGATCGCCGAACTGGGCGACACCGTCGGCGTCAGTATGAACTGCTGGCGCTTCGACGAACGAATCTTCGCCGCCTGCGCCGCCATCGAACCGTCACCACGAGGCGAGGTGGAGATCACCGACGCCGTAGAGTACGCCGTCGATCGACTCGGGGTCCGCTTCGAAGTGGTGCCGGTGCAGGCGCCCGTCCTCGACCTGTCGAGCCGAGAAGACATCGAGAGTGTCGTCGAGCGGCTGCGGGGGTTGCCGGTTCACCTGTGAGCCAGCTGCGAGAACTCACGCCCGAGACCGCGGCAACCGCCCTGCGTGCCGGCGGCCTGCGCCAGGACATCGACACCAAGGCGGACCTCTTCTCCCGTGCGGCGCGACATCTCACCGCCCATGGGGCCAACGCCGACAGGCGGGCGTACTTCGTGCCGGGTCGCATCGAGGTCCTCGGCAAGCACACCGACTACTGTGGCGGCCATAGCCTCGTGGCCGCCGTCGAACGCGGCATCTGCCTGGTGGCGGCGCCGCGCGAGGACGGGCAGATCCGCATCCACGCGCTCGACCTGGATGACACGGTGCACTTTGCCTGGGATCCTGAGCTCGATGTGCCCACCGGCAGCTGGCCGAACTACCCGATGACGGTGGCCCGGCGACTGGCCCGAAACTTCCCCGACAGCTGTCGTGGCGGGGCGGACATCGCCTTTGCCGGTGATCTGCCATTGGCATCTGGCATGAGCAGTTCCAGCGCCCTCGTGATCGCCACGTACAGGGCGCTGGCCGATATCGAAGGGGTGGAGCAAACCTCGGCTTTCGCCGCGGCGGTCGGCGACGAGCTGTCACTGGCGGAGTACCTCGGCACCCACGAGAACGGCCAGTCGTACGGAGCCCTGGCTGGCGATCGTGGCGTCGGCACCTTCGGCGGCAGCGAGGATCACACCGCCATCCTCTGCTCGCAACCCGACCACCTCGGCCAGTTCAGCTACTGCCCGACGAGACGCAAACGTCACGTGCTGGTGCCCGGCGGCTGGGTTTTCGCTCTCGGCGTCAGCGGGGTGGTGGCGGAAAAGACAGGGGCAGCGCAGGCCCTATACAATCGAGCCGCGCTCCGCGTGCGCCGCCTGGTGGAGGCGTGGCACGCGGCCGGCGAAGGGGATCAGGTCTATCTGGCCGACATCCTGGCATCGGCCCCGGATGCAGGCCAGAGACTGCGCGCTGCCACGATCGATGGCCACGGAGAATATGGTGCCGACGAGCTGGAGCTGCGGCTCCGCCATTTCGAGGCGGAAGAGGCCCTGATCGATACCGCCGCCACGGAACTGGCGGCGGGAGACCTGCCGGCCTTTGGCGCCTCGGTATCGCGGTCACAGCAGTGGTCGGAGCAGATGCTGGGCAACCAGGTGCCGGAAACGGTCATGCTGGCGCAGTCGGCGCGGGATCACGGCGCCGTGGCGGCGTCGGCTTTCGGTGCCGGTTTCGGAGGTTGCGTCTGGGCCCTCATCGACGCGGCGGCAGCGCCGGAGTTTCTGCCGGCATGGGCAGCGGGGTACCACGCGGGGTTCCCGGACAGGGCTGCGGCGAGTCACTTCTTCACCAGCCCGGCGGGCCCATCTGCCTTCGAACTGCGCGACCCCACGGACCGCCCCTATATTGGTGACCCGGACCCCAGCTGAAGGAGAGACATTCCGTCGTGTTGCGAGAGCTTGTAGGGCGCCTCTTCGGCTTCGACAAAGAGATCCTCGGCCTGCGCGACAAGGTGCGCGAGCTGAGCTGGGACGATGCCTACGGCGTCTACACCCGTCCCGCTTTTCTGCAGTTTGCCCAGATCATGCCACGGGCCCGGCGGATCATTGCCTTCATCGATCGCGACGACATCCACCGACTCGACCAGGAGCTCGGATACGCCGAGGTGGACCGCCGGGTGCAGGCCACCTTTTCGGTTCCGTTCCGCCGTAGTGACATTGTCGCCCCCTGGTACTCCGGCGATGAGCTCGTCATTCTGTTCGACTCCGAACGCATCGGGGCGGAGCGCAAGATGGAGGAGCTCGCCGTCGCTGCCGCGGCGGAAGGGTTGAGCTTCAAGTTCGATATCGGCGAGTGGGACGTGGGCAAGGAACCGGTGGACGACGTCATCGAGGGACTGACCCGCAACGTCATGCTGCAGAAGACGGACGAGGAACAGAAGTCACGGCGATGAACCGGCGACAGATCGGCAACCACACCCTCGAACAGATCCGTGATCACTACCGGACCTATCTGTTCGACGAGTATCTGCCGTTCTGGACCCGCTACGGTGTCGACCACGACCGCGGCGGTTTTTTCTGCACCCTCGACCACGACGGTACGCGGATCGCCGACAGCAAGCACATGTGGTATCAGGGCCGGGGCCTGTGGACGTATTCGTACCTCGCACGCCAGTTCCAGCACGACGAGAGCCTGCAGATCGCCCGGCGGACGAAGGATTTCCTCCTCGCTCACGGCAGGGACACCGACGGCTGGTGGGTATGTGACCTCGACGCCGATGGTGGCATCGCGGCGCCAGCCTCCGCACGAGGGTACGAAAGCCTGTTCGTCGCCGAGGGCCTGACGGCGTACGCCGCTGCGGCGCAGGACAGCGAAGCTCTCGACATCGCCATCGAGTCCCTGTTTCGCGTCGTCGACCTGCATAGCGATCCGACGCGAGATGTCGACGAAGGCTACGTGCCTCTCTGTTATCCAGGTATGCGCGTACTCGGTGGTCACATGGTGCTGATCCTGACGCTGACGCAGATGCTGGAGCAGCGACCGGAGGATGTCAGACTGCAGACGCTGGCCGGCGAGATCGTCGAGGGCATCACGGTGAACTTCTGGAACGAGAAGTACCAGCTGATGAACGAAGCGCTGGCCTGTGACCTGACCCGGCCAGATGATGACAACGAGGATTTCGCCTACCTCGGTCACGCCATCGAAACGATGTGGATGACGATGGTGGAAGCCCTGCGCCGCGGCGACCGGGCGCTGTTCGATCTGTGTGCCGAGCGTTTCCGCCGCCACGTGGAAGTCGCCTGGGACGACGTGCACGGCGGACTCTTCCGAGCTCTGCAGGTAGAAAGCAACACCTTCGCCCTCGACAAGGTCCTGTGGCTGCAGGAGGAGGGTCTCATCGGTTGTCTGCTGCTGATGGAGCACACCGACGACGAGTGGGCCTGGCCCTGGTTTGCCCGAATCTTCGACTGGATCGAGAGCCATTGCAGTCTCGAGTCCCATGGCCATCCGCTGTACCAGACGGCGGGTGACCGGACCATGACCTATCAGCCCCACGTGACGCGCAAGGAGAACTACCATCATCCGCGCTGTGTGATGCGCTGCCTGCTGGGGCTGGAGCGGATGATCGAACGGCAGGGACAACCGTCGGGGGTGTGGTCGTGAGGTGCCTTGTCCGGTATCTGGCAACTGCCCTGCTGCTGGCCGGTTGTGGTGACGACGGCAAGACCACCAGGTACGGTGATGCCGATGACGTGCGTGCCTATCGTACCGCCCTCAACCCGCTGATAGACGAAGCCTCGGCCATCGAGAGCGAAGTCAGCGAGGTCGTCGATCCCGACGGGGTGTCCATCGACTCGCGACTCAACGCAGTCTTCGTCGAGCTACGACCGCGTCTGCTGGCGGTACAGGAGGGCCTCTCCCGGCTGCCGCCGCCGCGGAAGCTGCAGGCGCTGCATGACGAGATTACGCAGATGGAGCAACTGCGCCTGGAGGGCTTCGATCTGGTCATCGACGGTTTCGCTGCCGGCGACATCTCCCTCTACCCGACTGCGGTCGAGAGACGGCAGCAGGCCGATGAGCTGATCCCGGCAATCAACGTGCAGCTGTGTGAAATCGATATCGTTCTGGGTGACCGCGACGACTGCAGCCTGCTGGCACAGCGGAGCAAGGTCACGTACCGCGTCGGCTGACAGCGCCTTGGAAGTTGTCTTCAGGCCGCTTGCACTGCAGCCGTGCGCCCGTCGCGGGCGGACCGGTACGCGGCGTCGAGAATCTCGACGATGTGCAGGGCCTGGCCGGCGTCGATCTGCAGGCGGCTTTGCCCGCGCACAGCCCCGATGAAGTCCGCCACCGGTGGCGGCACGGACGGCAAGTCGTCCTCGTGTACCGACTTCCTTTCACCGTCGCCGTCTACCGTGATGCTGAAGGGTACACCGCGGATCTCGGCGGTCCCGGCAGTTCCGAAGTAGAAGCTGTGGTGGCGTTTGCCGCGCACCTGTGAGTCGGCTGTGTTCGACAACGTGGCCGTGGCGCCGTTGTCGAGCCGCATGGAGAGCACAGCGCGTACATCGGCGTCGGCATCATCCATCAGGCAACTCACCTCGACGACGCGCCGATCCGTACACCAGACGAGCTCGGTCAGCAGATGGGAGCCGCCGTCGATGAGAAAACCGCCGCCGTTGGCCTTTGAATCGCCGCGAAACAGCGTCGGCGGTACGACGCCCGGCATGGTGTCGGGCAAGGGCTCGCGGCCGAGTACACCGAGAGCGTTGCCCACCCACGAGATCGACACCGCCTCGAGGGACCCGATGTGCCCACCGGCGACCGTCTGCCTCAGGCGGTGACAGTGGTTCCAGTACGGCGGGTTCTGCGCCACGAGTAGCACGAGGTCGCGGGCGGCGGCAAGATCCACCAGCTGGCGGCCCTGCGCCGGGTCGATGGTCAGCGGCTTTTCCAGCAACACCGGCAGGCCAGCTTGCAGAGCCGCCTTCGTATGCTCATGGTGCAGGTCATGTGGCGAGCAGATGACGACACCGTCCACCTGGCCGCAGGCCAGCAGGTCCCGATAGTCGGTGAACAGGGCGTTGACGCCGAAGGCCTGCCCCATCCGCTCCAGTTCGGGCCGGCTGCGGCGACACAACGCCGTGAGGGATGCATCATCGTGGGCGATGATGTCCGGACAGTGCCGGCGGGAGGCGAACCAGCCGGCGCCGATGACGCCGAGCCGCAGTGGACTGTCATTGCCCATGGCGATTCCTCCAGTTGAACGAGGAGATGATCAGTGCAGGATGACGAAGAAGGGTCCGATGTCGACGACGCGGTGGAGATCCCCATCGACGGCACCCTCGACCTGCACACCTTCCATCCTCGTGATGCGAAGCAGCTGGTGCCAGACTATCTGCAGGAGTGTCGTGTCCGCGGTATTCTGCAGGTGCGCGTCGTGCACGGCAAGGGTACCGGCGCCCTGCGGCGCACGGTACACGCAGTGCTCGATCGGCTCGAGTACGTGGAGTCGTACTCGCCCGGTGGCATGGGCGGCGGCGGCTGGGGGGCGACGCTCGTGCAGCTGCGCCCCACGGACGGCTAGCCGAGGCTGGAGTCGAGCAGGATGGCGGAGGTGAAGAACCCCTTCGACGCTGTGGGTCCCGGTGCCGGGCGTTCGTGGCTGGCCGACAGGACGCGCAGTCGGAGAAACCCGCGGGCACCAGCCGGGATGTCCAGCTGTACTCGATGATGCCCGGGCGGTAGCGGCCCGGCAGCGGCCACAACGCCGGGTGTGCCGCCGTCCAGAGACCCGAGCCAGTCCACGCGGTCCAGAGGTTCGTCGGCGTCGAACTCGAACACCGCCTGCGCTGCGCCGCCGGCCCAGGTGTCGCCGAGACGCGACACACCCTCCGTGCCGATCACCGAAAAACCGCCGAGCTGGAGCCAGTGTCCCTGGGCGGCACAGGTACGGCCGGCACGCAAGCCGGCGAAGATGGCCTCGGGCGTGCGCTGCCCTGCTGGCACACCGACCAGGGTGTGATTGAAGACGCCCGGAGCGTAGTCGAACAGGCGATCCTGTTTGTGGATGTGAAAGTCGGAGTGAGCCAGCAGGGAGAAGGGGGGACCGGCGCCGTACGCTGTGTCGGCCAGACCACCAGGCGCGCAGCCCGGATAGGTCGCCAGATCGAAGCAGGCGCCCGCGTTATATCCCTGGTGGCCGTGTACGGTCTCCAGGCCCACGACGATGCCGCCGACATCGTGAGATCGGTACTCGGCGATGACATCTGACGACCACTGCCCGGGCGCCGGGTGGTTGAAGCAGAGAACGGGGCGTGCGCCCGGCTCGATCTCACCGAGTTGGGCCATGCCGGCGGCGATATCGGGTCTGGCGCCGTCCAGGTGGCGATCGAATCCACGGGCCAAGGCGTAGGCGTGGCCGGCCTCATCCGTATGGGGAGGGAAGACAACACAGGCGTGGCCACCTTGTGGTGCGTTCCATTCGACACCGGACAGCACGATACCCGAGGACCACCGTTGCCGCAGATCGGCGACCATGTGGTGCTGCTCGAAGAACACCGGCTTCTGACCATGGTTGGTGAGCGCGACGAAGTCGAGACGCGGGTCGATGGAATCGACGAAATCACCGGTCTGCTCAGCGACTTCGCAGTGAGTGTGCAGGTCGCCCCGCAGCCAGGCCCACGGTTCGGTGCCTTCCGCGGTAGAGGGAGTCGTCATCAGGTCAGGTCGCTTTGAAGTGTCTGGAACTACGGATACATTCCCATGCTTACAGAAGATGGTAAGGAACAACCACCGAGGACGCATGCGCGACCTGAAATCCCTGATCGACCCCCTGTTGCCTGAACTGGTGGAGCTGCGACACGAACTGCATCGTTGTCCCGAGTTGGCCTACGAGGAGCACGAGACCGCCAGACGAATCGTCACCCACTTGAAGAGCGTACCGGGTATCGACCTGCGCACCGGTGTCGCCGGAACCGGGGTCGTCGCCATCCTCGGATCGAAAAAAGGTGGGCCCTGCGTCGCCCTGCGCGCCGATATGGATGCCCTGCCCATGGAAGAGCTCGGCGACCACGCCCATCGATCCACGGTCGCGGGGAAGATGCACGCTTGCGGCCATGACGGCCATGTCACCTGCCTGGTGGGTGCGGCGCGCGTGCTGGCGAGCCTGGGCGACGAGCTCGATGGACCGGTGAAGTTCCTCTTCCAGCCGGCCGAGGAAGGGGGCGCCGGCGGTCGGCGGATGTGTGAGGAGGGAGTGCTCGACGACCCACCGGTGAGCGCCATCTTCGGCCTGCACGCCTGGCCCGAACTGGCTCAGGGCGAGATCGGCGTGCGCCAGGGTGGCTTCCTGGCCAGTGCCGATCGTCTGCGAATCACGGTGGGCGGTGTCGGCGCCCATGCCGCCTATCCGCACCAGGGCATCGACACGGTCCTCGTCGCCTCGCATATCATCGTCGCCCTGCAATCGATCGCAGCGCGCAACACGGATCCGCTGGACAGTGTCGTCGTCACCATCACGCAGATCCACGGCGGCACGGCGGACAACATCATCCCGGGTGAGGTGAAGCTGTCGGGCACGGTGCGTACGCTGAACTCGGAGACACGTCGACTCACCCTCGAGCGCATCGAAAGGGTCGCCGTCGACACGGCCCGCGCCTATGGTGCGGCCGCTGAGGTTATGGTCGACGAAGGCTATCCCGTTCTTGAGAACGACCCTGCGGCCACCGAGTACGTACGTCGTGTAGCTGCAGTCACAGACCGGGTGGCCGCCGTGGAGATCCCTCCTGTCATGGGGGGTGAGGACTTTGCTTTCTATGCGCAGCGCGTGCCGGCGTCGTTCTTTTCTCTCGGCATACGCCCCCCCGGGCGAGAGACCTATCCCAAATTGCACCAGCCCGACTACGACTTTCATGATGACGCCATCCGGCTCGGAGTTGCCATGCACGTTGAGATCGCCCGCCGCTTCTGGCAGGAAGGCCCGGAGAAACGATGACCGAATCCCCGACCGAAGCAGCCGACTCGGACGGCCTCCTGAATGCCGTCGAGGAGCGCGTACTCGGGTGTCTGATCGAGAAGTCGACGACGACACCGGAGTATTACCCGATGTCGCTGAACGCCCTGACCAATGCCTGCAATCAGAAGACGAACCGCAACCCCGTCGTCGAGTTCGACGACAAGATGGTGGCCCGGGCGTTGGAGGCGATGCGGGACGGGGGACTGGTCCGCGTCGTCAGCGGCGCCGACCAGCGGGTCCCCAAGCACCGCCACGTATTCGGCGAGGCCCTGGGCCTGAGCGAGGCGCAGTTGGCGGTCCTGGCTGAGTTGATGGTGCGCGGGCCACAGACGGTGGGCGAACTGCGCGGGCGAGCCAGCCGCATGCACACATTCGACGAACGATCGCAGGTGGAGGCCGTGCTGGAAGAGCTCCTGCAGCGGGAGCCGGCCGCGGTCATCCAGCTGCCACGGCAGCCCGGCCGCAAGGAATCGCGCTGGTCACACCTGTTCGCCGGCCAGCCGGCAGGGGTTGGCGAGGAGGAGGAACGGACGTTGACCCCCGACTCCGCCACACTGGAAGTGCGCGCCGAGAACGAACGAATCACAGCACTCGAGGCCACCGTCGAGGAACTACGCGCGGAAGTGACAGTTCTGCGCCAGGAGCTGGCCACCTTCCGCCAGCAATTCGAATAGCAGGAGACCCTGACGTGACCGATCCCAACTACCTACTCAGCGACGAGCAGATGCGCCACTACATCACCCGCGGTTACGTCGTGCTGAAGACCGGCCTGCCGAAGAGTTTCCACGAGCAGATCTACCAGCGGACGTCCGAGGTGATGGAGAAGGAGGGTAACCCCGGCAACAACATACTGCCACGGGTACCCGAACTGCACCGGGTGTTCGCTGACCCCACTCTCCGTGGGGCCCTGTCGAGCGTGCTCGGTCCCGATCACATCATGCACTCCCACCGGCACTGCCACGTGAACAAGGGTCCCGGTGACGGCGGTGGCGTGCACAAGGACAGCTACTGGGGGTACCGGCGGGTGCGCAGCCACCGGACCCGCTGGGCGATGCTGCTCTACTATCCGCAGGACTGCCCCGAAGAGATTGGTCCCACCGGGGTCGTGCCGGGATCGCAGACCTACGAGCACAAGGAGTCCTGGGAACCCCTCGAGCAGATCCTGCCATGTGTCGGCGAAGCCGGTACGGCGGTGCTCATCCACTTCGACATCTGGCACCGCGCCTGTCCCAACCTGACGGAGAAGACGCGGTTCATGATGAAGTTCCAGTTCACGCGTATGACGGAACCGACGGCACCGACGTGGAACAACCGGTCGGCTGTCTTTCCGGGGGGCAACGGCTCGGGCGACCGGCACCGGGGACTGTGGACGAGGATGTGGAACTGGCACCGCGGCGACGCCCTGGCCACTGTGGATGGTACCGGTGCATCTGGCGTAGACGCTGTGGCGCAGCTGCGGGATGGTGATCTCGAAGAACGTATGGCCGCCGCCGACAGCCTCGGGGCCGCCGGTGCCGGGGACGGGACGCTCGATGCACTACGAGCGGCGCTACGTGATGAGGCCGAACCGGTTCGCCTGAACGCGGCCTACTCGCTGGCCGCCATCGGCACGCCGGCAGTGGCGGGGCTGGTGGACTGCCTCACCGACGACATGGAGCCGGCGCGCCAGGACGCCGCCCAGGGCCTGGCGGCGATGGGTCCGGCAGCAGAAGTGGCACTTGTGAACGCCTGCAGTGATGCCGACGAGGCGCGCCGTGGGTATGCCGCCTTTGCCCTCGGCGAGATGGGCGCCCATGTCGTTAGCGATGCCGCAGCCGCGGTGTCCGGGCTGGCGACCGACCCCGCAGAATTCGTGCGTCGCAACACGGCAGACGCTCTGGCGACGATGACCGGTCACGCCGATCACGCCGTGCCGGCGTTGACCACACTGTTGAGCGACGATTCGGATCAGGTGCGCTTTGATGCCGCCTACGGTCTGGCCCATCATGGGGTGGCCGCGGCACCGGCAACCGACGGTCTGGTGGGAGCCCTCGACGACGAGAATCGTTACGTGCGCAACCACAGTGCCGAAGCGCTCAAGCGTATCGGCACGCCGACAGCGACGGCAGCACTGTTCGATTTCCTCGAAACGTCCCGCTGGTGTCCGATCACGAGCAAGGAAAGCACGTTCTGAAGCCCCTGCTTCAGCGACAAGCGATGCGACGTTTCGCAGCATTCGCTGAACTGGATCGCCGTTCCCTCGGCTGCCTGCGCATCGGCACGGCGACAGTATTAGCCTGGGACATGTTGCGCGCCCAGTCGGTGGCCGCCGACTGGTGGGCGATGCAGGCCTACCATGAGCCGAAGCTGCCCACGTGGCTGATCTTCGGCAGCGAGGCCATGACCCTGCGCCTCGCCGCCAGCGCCGTGTTGATCGTCGCCGTCCTGCTGGCTCTCGGCTGGCGCACCCGTCAGGTGACACTGATCGCCTGGGTCAGCGCCGGCGCTTTCCAGTTTGCCGCCAGCGGCACCGCCGACTACCACAACGCCGTGCTGTGCGTCCTGCTGTTCTGGTGCCTGGCTCTACCCACCGGGGCGGTGCTGTCTCTGGATGCACGGGCTGGACGCCGTCCGCAGCTGCCCGGCTGGCTGACCGTGGCAGCGGGCGCAGGTCTGCTCCTGTCTCTCGCCTGGATCTACCTGTGCACGGCCGTGGTCAAGAGTGGACCGGCCTGGTGGCAGGAGGGTTCAGCGGTCTGGCTGGCACTGCTCGACCGCGGCACGCCGACGGCCCCCGGCCGCTGGCTGGCGCTGGCGGCGCCGGCTGGCATCTGGCCGACGATCACACACGCGGCTCTGCTCTTCGAGTACGTGGCACCGGTGCTGATCCTGTGGCCACGATGCCGCGTGTACGCCGCCCTGGGACTGGCCCTGTTCCACCTGGGGATGTGGCCGGTGCTGGCCCTCGGCAGTTTTCCCCTGCTGATGATGGTTGCCGCCTCGACACTGATTCCGGGCAGTACGTGGGACAGACTCGGCTGGCGCCAGCAGAATGAGACCGCAAGGGTGTCCACGCCGCGGCGTGTCGTGGCCGAACGAGTCGTGGCCGGCCTCATGGCTCTGGGGCTGCTGATCACGGCGGAAGGAGAACGTGTCGTCGCCTGGGAGGGGGACACGGTGTGGCCCTATGCGGGCGCAGGCCACGTCGCACGACTGCGCTATCTGCTCGGCATGGAGATCATCTGGGGTATGTACGCACCGGAGCCATTCCACGCGGCCGGCTGGTGGGTGGCGGTGGGCTGGCACGCCGATGGCACGGTGGTGGATCCCATCACCGGCGAACCGCCGACACTGCGGCCGCCGGCGCCATCCGGGCCGGGATCGCGCCTGCGCTGGCTGGCCTTCTCGGATGCCCCCTACCTGGATGACGACTGGGGGATTCAGCACATCTACCGAAACTTCCTGCTGGAGCGGCGCAACGGCAGAGGCGCCGATCAACTGCACCGTCTGGCCCTGGTCTGGGTCCATGAGCCGCTGACGCCATTCGAGTCGCCGGTTCTGCGGCAACCCGCCCTCGTACTCACCTGGCCGCAGGGACAGGTCTCTGCCGCGGCGGTGGAAGAGGTGCTCGAGACGTCGCTCCACGTCCCTGTTTTTGACGATGAGTCGGGGCCCCTGACGGGAGTACGGGCGCTGTCTTTGTCCCCCTCGGAGCAGTGGTTACCTTAGCAGCCCGTTGCTAGAGTCCATCTGGGCTGCGGCCGCCTACCGGCTGCTTAGCTCTCTGAGTCATGAACGCCCACCGTTTCAGCCTTCACCAGAGGAAATGTCGCTGCATGCTGAGTCCCGAACAGGTCGAGTTCTTCCGTGAGCAGGGATACCTGCGGATCCCTCAGATGTTCACCCCCGAGCAGATGGACGCTCTCGATCAGGACCTCGGGCGACTCGTGGCCGAATGGGCGACGACGGGCCCCGGATGGAGCGGCCCGTGGCGACAGGTCTACATGGACGAAGAGACGGACAAGGCATCGAAGCTGACAGCGATGCACGATCTGCATCTGTACTCGCAGGCGTGGTCCCAGGCGGTGACCGATCCCGGTCTGGCCGAGGCCCTCGGTGATATCCTCGGACCCGACGTCGAGTTGCACCACTCGACGATGCACATCAAGCCGCCGTCGGCCGGTCACCCTTTCCCCATGCATCAGGATCATCCGTTCTACATGCACGAAGATGGGCGATACGTCGATGTGCTCGTCCACCTGGACGACACATGTCATGAGAACGGCGAGATCCGCTTCCTCGCCGGCTCACACAAGCAAGGTGCCCTGGTACACATTACGGAACAGGCGGATGGCTCCGGTTGCTCCCCGCACCTGTCGACGGACGAGTACAGCCTGGAGGACACGGTCGCAGTACCGGCACAACGAGGAGATGTGGTGTTCTTCAGCATCCATACGATCCACGGATCCCACATCAACCGGACGGCCACAGCCCGGCGCATGGTTCGTGTCGGTTACCGGGATCCGCAGAACCTGCAGACCGCCGGTCAGAGCCACGGCCGGCCCGGACTGCTGGTGCGCGGTTACCGCCATCGGCAGGATGGTCAGGAACTGCTGCGCAATACCTGATTCGGAACGCGACGACCAACACAACAAGACGACTGCACAACAACGGGAGACGAACAAGAATGTCGAAGGCACAGAAGGTCCTCATCGCCGGTCAATGGCGAGACTCCGACGCGGTGGGCACCTTCGAACCCAACAACCCGAGCACGCGACAGCCGACGGGTGAGGTCTATCCCGTCAGCGGCCAGGAGGAAGTACTGGCCGCTGTCGAAGCCGCCGCGGAGGCTTCGGAACAGCTGCAGTCGTTCTATCCCGATGGCGTGGCCGATTTCCTCGACGCCTTCGCCGATCGCATCGAGGCCCGGGCCGACGAGATCGTCGCCATGGCTAACACGGAATCTGGCTACCCCGCGTCACCGCGCCTGGCCGACATCGAGCTGCCGCGCACCACAGGCCAGCTGCGTCAGGCGGCCGCCGCCGCACGGAGCAGCTCCTGGGCCCTGCCGACGATCGACACGGCGAACAACATCCGGTCCATGTACCGCGCCCTGGAGGGAGGTGTCGCCGTCTTCGGACCGAACAACTTCCCTCTCGCCTTCAACAGTGTGTCCGGAGGTGATTTCGCCGCTGCCCTCGGCGCCGGCTGTCCCGTCATCGGCAAGGCGAACTCGTCGCACCCCGGGACCAGCCGGCTGCTGGCAGAAGAAGCCCTGGAGGCACTCAAGTCGACGGGATTGCCGCTGGCGACGGTGCAGCTGATCTATCGCACCGATCATGATGTGGGCGCCAGACTGGTATCCCATCCGAAGATCGGCGCTACCGGCTACACCGGCTCGCGCGGCGCCGGGCTGACGTTGAAGGCGGCAGCAGATGCCGCCGGCAAACCGATCTACCTGGAGCTGAGCTCGATCAACCCGGTGTACATCCTGCCGGGAGCCCTGCAGGAGCGCAGCGAGGCGATCGCCGACGAGTTTGGCGTCTCCTGCCTGATGGGTACCGGCCAGTTCTGCACCAACCCCGGCATCGTCGTCCTGCTGAAGGGATCCGAGACAGATGCCTTCATCGCCCAGGTGAAAGAGCGCTTTGACGCAGCGCCGGTAGGCACGCTGCTGGCCGAGGGTGTGGAAACCGGGATGACGAAGAGCGTGGCGACGTTGCAGGCCGCGGGTGCCGAGCTGCTCACCGGCGGCAGTGCGGGCGCCGGCACGGGATTCAGCTACAGCAACACGCTGTTGAAAGTGAGTGGGTCGCGGTTTCTGCAGGATCCGGAGACGCTGCAGACCGAAGCCTTCGGCAACGAGAGTCTGTTCGTCGTCGTCGACGATCTCGAACAGGCCTGCGAGGTGGCGCGCCACTTCGAGGGCAACCTGACAGGCTGCATCTATTCTCATTCAGACGGTACGGATGACAGCGCCTACGATAGAATCGCGCCTCTGCTGCGCCGCAAGGTGGGCCGACTGCTCAATGACAAGATGCCCACGGGCGTCGCCGTTGTGCCGTCGATGAACCACGGAGGACCGTACCCGGCGACGGGACATCCCGGGTTTACCGCAGTCGGTATTCCGGCATCACTGCTGCGTTACGGCATGCTGTCGTGTTATGACAACGTGCGCGATGATCGGTTGCCGGCACAGTTGCGGGATCGGAATCCGGGGGGTGTAGCGCGGTTGGTGGATGGTGAGTGGTCTACGGGGGATGTTACGGTGTAGGGACCGCACTCGGGGCGCTACGGCGTCCTGGTGTCGGCATTGTTCGGTGTTGCGATGATGACGGTGAAACTCTCGGCTGGCGAGCCTCGTCCGGCCTGCGGCCGGGGACGAGTCTCTGGGGATTCTGATCCGACGCGGCAGAATTGGGCCGACACAATGAACGCCTCCGCGCCCCGAGCGCGATCCTGACCCGGATTCTCCCACTCCCCAATGGCGACTGAGAGCAGAAGAGTGGACTTGGCCCTCCTGCGTCGGGCCGCAAAATGGAATGCCCCGCCATCCTTCTGGATGCGGGGCGTTCTGATCGGGGGCCGAGTTTCGCTGGACGGTGCTAGGCTTCGGCTCTTACCTGCAGGCGGTATTTCTTCGGTGAGATGCCGGATCTCTTGCTGAAGACGCGGCTGAAGTGCTGTACGGTCTGAAAGCCGGTGCGGGTGGAGATCTCGGAGATGTCGAGTTCGGTCGTCTCCAGCAGGCGCTTGGCCAGGTCCAGACGGCAGGCGTGGAGGAAGGCGCGGAAGGAGAGACTGGTTTCTTCCTGAACGCGTGTCGACACGCGTTCGAGGCTGACGCCGAGCCGGTTGGCCACGTCTTTCCGTGAGCTGATCTCGGTGGCATGCTGCTGGATGAAGGCGACAACGGGGTCGGAGGACAGCTGGGCGTCGCGCGACTGGCGCTGGAGGATGTCTTCCAGCATGGCCTGCAGGTCCTGAGGTTTGAAGGGCTTTTCGATGAAGTCGCGTGCCCCGACCTTCATGGCCTCCACGGCGGTGGGCACGTTGCCGTACCCCGTGATCATGACAACATCGGCGCGACAACCCTCCGACTTCATTCTCTTGAGACACTCGATGCCGTCCATACCGGGCATCTTGAGATCCAGCAGGACGACGCGGTAGGCTTGAATCTGTACCTTGCGCACGGCCTCCTCGCCGTCCTCGGCCGTATGCACTTCGTATCCCCGTGACGACAGCACGCGGGCACACAGCCGGCGCAGGGCCTCGTCGTCGTCGACGACAAGGATGGGAGCGTCGTCGAGAAGCTCTGCCGTCGAGGGCAGCGGCTGTTCGGTAGCGGTCAACATCAGGCGGCAAAAGTAATCGAGGTGCCAATGAACGCCAACCTGCCGCTCACGGTGGCCCGGGTCACATCCCACCCGATACACGATTAGGATCCGATGAGCCCTGACCTGCCCGCAGCCAACGCCGGTGTTGCCAGACAGGCCAGCCGGCAAACTACCGGCATCGCGATTCCCGTCTACCTGCCGCACGACGACGACAACACCGACGGGCTGCTGCTGCTCGATGACAATCTGGCGGCCTGCGTCGCCGCCGTTGACGATCCGATGACCATCTGCATGGCCGTCGACGGGGAAGACTGTGGCGCCGACCCGGCACGCCGGCTGGCGCAGCAGCACGGTGTGGATCTGGTAATCGGCGACAGGAACCGAGGCAAGCTGCAGGCGTTGCGCCTGGCCATGGCCCGGCTGGCAGAACAGGCCGGTCTGGAGTGGTTTGCCACCATCGACTCCGATGGCGACCACTTCGCCAACGAACTGGTGAATCTGGTCCGGGCGGGGATGCACGCCCGTCAGGTGCGCGGTGTGCAGGGCGTCCATGCCCTCGGTCGCCGCATCTCCCGACATCGACCGATGGGCTGGCTGCGGGGTGAGCTGGAGGAGCTGGCCGACCGGATCCTCTTCGACGCCCTGGCCTATCATGCGGCCGTCAGCGATCACCCGCTACGGCTGGCCCTGGCCACGACGATGGAGGAGTTCCCCGACTTTCATTCGGGGTTCAAGCTGTTCTCCCGCAATGTCATGGAAGCGGTGTTCCTGGGCGAACCCGACCTGTGTGGCGTCGAGGACACAGCCTACTATCGCCACGGCTGTGAGGCCGTGATGACGGTGGAAGCGCACCTGGCGGGGGCCGACCTGGTGCTGGTGAATCGAACGACGCTGAACCAGCAGCCTGTGTCCACCTTTGGCCGGCTCGATCGGGAGCGGCTCGTAGCCGACAAGATCATCTGGCCCTGCCGTCGCCTCGGAGTGCCACCGCACTTCCTTGATCAGTGGCTGCGCAACCATATCCCCAGGTTGCTGTTGACTACCCTGGTCCCGGACGGCAAGCGTGAGCTGGTGGCGATTCGCCAGTTGATCGCAGCCGAATACGGACTACCCGACGCGGCCCCGGAGGAGTTGACGTCAGGCCCGCTGTTTCTCTAGCTGTCCGGCCCACGAGGATCGGCAGGGAGGATCACCCGTGGGGCTGGAGGAGTTCGATCTGATCGGTGCGCCTAAATAGAACTAGAGCACCAGAGTGCCCAGGTCACTGGGCCGATCGTTTCATCGCGGAAACCATATTATCAAAGCTCGTTGCCGACAGCAGATCTCTCACGCATCTCTCGGACAGGTAAACAGACTCGGGCTCGTAGCTTGTGTTGTCATCTCTTGACTCAAACTGTCCGAACTGCAAGACCGCCTGGTGGCTGTTTGGTGTTTGGGAAAAGAACGTAAGAATCCCCGTCCCCAGGCCGTGGTGAGTCTGTTTCCAGAGTTCGCCGTCGGCCTGAAACCACCCGGTGAAAGTGTACTTTCCAATCTCCAACTGCATCTTGGTCTGTTCGTCAATGGCTTTTTTATTCCACTCCAGGTACTTCTCGAAATACTCTCGGAGGAAACCGATCTGATCTTCCTCCAGTTCAATGGCGACTGCAGAGGAACCATCCGCCCAGTAAAAGTAGGTACGATGTATCTGAGGGTCGTACCTGACCGTAATCGGACAGCTTGTCATCCGCTCCCGAGCCCAGTCGTACCGAGATGCGAGCAAGTTCTCCCGAGTCAGCCTCACCTGTTCGGCCTCCGCCGTGGTGGCCACCGCCGCCAAGCAGGCGAATGTCATCAATCGAACTGTCGTGATCATGTTCCTGGGATCTTCAGAAGATCAGGCAGCAAAGATTCTTGATTTATAATACATACGTAACGGTAGCCCCATCAAAAGGGCAACGCAATATGGGTACAGGCAATGCAATCTCGGCCGTCCCAAACAGCTTGCTGAGAGACGGAGTCCCTCTGCAGACGTAACTGGCAACCTTCACCGGCCCTGATAGGGTCCGTTGTCGTCCCACTTTAGCCGAGCGGTCCGCAACCGCCGTTCCCAATTCTCGAGTTGCCACGACCCAGTGGAGGCCACACTCATCCGTCCCCCGATCCGCAACCTCGGCATCCTGGCCCATGTCGATGCCGGCAAGACAACCCTCACCGAGGCCATGCTGCACGTCAGTGGCAGCATTGCCGAGGCAGGCAACGTCGATAAGGGCACGAGCCTGTCCGACACACTCGATGTCGAACGTCGCCGGGGGATCTCGGTGCGGGCGTCGACGCTGTCCTTCGTCTGGCAGAACGTGCACTTCCAGCTCATCGACACCCCGGGACACGTGGATTTCTCGGCCGAGGTGGAGCGCTCGCTGCGGGTGCTGGACGGGGCCGTACTGGTGGTCTGTGCCGCAGAGGGAATCCAGGCACAGACGGAAACGATCTGGCGGGCCCTGGAGGCTCGCGGGCTGCCGGTCCTGCTGTTCGTCAACAAGATCGACCGGGTCGGGGCCGATGCCGGTGCCGTGGTCGAGCAGATGCGGTCCGAGTTCCACCCCGACATGGTATGGCTGAACCGGGCCACGGAAGAGGGGGACGGCGGGGCCCGAGTCGTCGAGCTCGACGAGTCACAGCGGAGAGAGATCGAGGAAGCCGTCACCGCCTCCGACGAGGCCCTGCTGGAAACGTGGATAGCGCGGGACGGGGATCTGACGCCTCAGGACTGGCAACCGTCCCTGGCTGGCGCCGTCGCTGATCGCAGGCTGTTCCCCGTCATCTGCGGCGCGGCCAAGAGTGGTCATGGCGTGGCGGCAGCCCTCGAGACGCTCGTCCGGTATTTCCCTGATGCACCCGACGATGTGGCGGGTCCACTGTCCGCCGTCGTCTTCCGGCTGGACCACGACAGAAAGCTGGGCCGGGTCGCCGGCGTCCGGCTCTTCGCCGGCCGGCTGCGCACGCGTGACCGCATCGACAACGCCACCGCCGGGCGCCAGGAGCAGGTGACTCAGATCAAGCGCATCGTCCTCGGGCGCTACGAGGATGCGCCGGAGCTGGTCGCCGGCGAGATCGGCTATCTGTGCGGTCTACCGGAAGCGCGCATCGGCGATATCCTGGGTGATCCGACGGTGGTCCCCGGCGGCTACACGCTCAGCGCGCCGCTGCTGTCGGTGCAGGTGACACCGGCTGACGATGCCGGCCACGCGTCCCTGGCGGCGGCGCTGCAGCAGCTGTCGAGTGAAGATCCCCACCTCGACTTCCGCTGGTTCCAGGACGAGCGCGAGCTGCACGTGCGTATCATGGGGGCCGTGCAGACGGAGATCCTCACCGAGATCCTGCAGACCCGCTTTGGCATCGAAGCGCAGTTCAGCCCACCTACGGTGATCTACAAGGAAAGGCCCGCCGCCGCCGGTGAGGGCGCGGAGGCCTACACGATGCCGAAGCCCTGCTGGGCGATCCTGACGTTGCGGATCGAATCGGGGCCCCGCGACAGCGGCGTCCGCTTTGCTTCCACTGTCGACAAGATCGACATCGACCCGAAGTACCAGAACGAGATCGCCCATCGTCTGCCGCACTCGCTGATGCAGGGACCCAAAGGCTGGGAGGTGACGGACCTGTCGATCACCCTGATCGATGGGAGTCATCACCTGATCCACAGCCGACCGGGTGATTTCAAACTGGCCACCGACATGGCGGTCCTGAAAGCGCTGACAGCGACGGACACGCAGTTGCTGGAGCCGATGCTCACCTTCCGCATCACGGCGCCGGAGAGCTTCATCGGCAAGGTGACGGGGGATGTGATCGGCATGCGCGGCACTTTCGAGCCGGCGACGATCGCGGCGGGGCAGTTCGCCATGGTGGGACGTGTGCCATTGGCGACGTCGATGGACTACGCTATCCGCCTCAGCTCCGTCACGGGAGGTCGCGGGGTCTGGTTCACCCGTTTCGATGGCTACGAGGACTGTCCCCCCGATCAGGGGGAGACGCGCCCCCACAAGGGCATCTCACCCCTCGATCGTGCCAAGTACATCCTCTGGTGGCGCGGCGCGATTACCGATTCGACCCGCGGCTGAGGCCGTATCAGCCGAAGCGTTCGGCCGCCTGCATCAGCCCGCGCATGTATCCCAGGGCGAAGCCCCGACCGCGCAGGCTCATACCGGCATCGCCGGTGACCCTGGGCGAGTGGTCGGGGGTCATGACGCCGTCGAATCCGGCCTGCTTGTAGGCCAGCATGGCTTCGAGCATGTCCACGTCGCCCTCGTCGTGAAACACCTCGTCGAATACCGGAAAAGCGCCGCGCACATTGCGGAAGTGGACGTAGACGATCTTGTTCTGATCCGCGAACCGGCGCACGGCGTCCACCGCCCGGTCCGGTCCCATCTCGGCCACCGTTCCCTGACAGAACTCCAGACCGTTGTGATGGCTCGGTACCAGATCGAGCAGCTTCTGCATGGCATCGTGGCTGGTCAGCAGCCGACCGATGCCGCGCAGCGATTCGGCTGGCGGGTCGTCCTGGTGGGCGGCAAGACGGACATCCGCTGATTCGGCGACGGGGATCACCCGCTCCAGGAAGTAGTGGAACCGTTCCCACATCTCGTCGACGCTCACCGGGCCCGCCGGGTGTGGCGGGGCCTGTTCGACCTTGCTGTAGTCGAAGCTCTTCAGCCCGGCGTTGCCACGACCGCCACCGGCGTCATAGGCTCGCCAGTGGCCCCAGACGCTGAGGATGGAGAAACAGTATCCGAGCACATGAATCCCCGCTCGACCCATGTTGTCGATCGATCGACAGACCCCATCGATCTGCTCGTCGCGCCGGGGGCCGGCGGTGAGCACGTCCTCCCACCAGGGCCGCGGAAAGTTCTCCAGTCCCTCCAACTGCAGTCCCAGATGTTCGACGCGGTGCCGCAGCCGCAGCAGTTGATCGAACTCGAAGTGTCCATCGCCCACGTCGGCGTGGTTGACGAAGGCGTGGGTGACGCCGAGCTGCGCGGCCGCCCGCAGGTTGTCGTCGGTGACGTTCGCCATGGCGAAACCGAGGCCGAGTTTCATTTCAGGATCTCCTGTAGTAGCCCGTTGATGGAGCCCATCTGGGCTGCGGCCGGCCCTTTCGACCGGTGCCTGCGTTGCGCTCCCTCAACGGGTCTCACTGACCCGCTTCGGTCGCGCGCCTTGCCACCGGCCGAAAATGCCTCGGCCTCGCCAACAGAGCGACTCTATCAACGGGCTACTCTAGAGGACGGCGTAGACACCTGCAAGACAGCAGGCGGCGCCCACCAGGGCGCGCGCGTCGACCTTCTCTTTGAGGAACAGAACGGCCAGTGCCACACCGAAGACCGGTGAGGCACTGGTGAGTGTGACGGTCTTGGCCGGACCGATCTGCGACAGCGCACTGAGGAACAGATACGCCCCCAGGCCCATGCCGGACAGACCGGAGCCGACGAGCAGCACCCAGGTGCGGCGGGTCAGCGGCCGCAGAGCCTGGCCGGCCGGCCGCATGACGAGCAGGTAGAGCAACAGGGCGACCATGGGCATACGTACGGCGTTGGCCTGCACCATCGTCAGGTGCACGAGGGCCGGCTTCAACAGAGTGACTGCCAGACCCCAGAGCAGGGCGGCCGTCAGAGCACAGAGGACTCCACGCAGCAAGCGAACCGGTGGCACGGTGCCGGAAGCGTGTGGCGTCGCGCCGGAAGCGTATGGCGTCGTGCCGGAAGCGTGTGGCGTCGTGCCGGAAGCGTGTGGCGTCGCGCCAGACGTCTTCGGCACTTTCGCCCAGGCCAGCAGCACCACACCGACTCCCACCAGCAGGCTGCCGAGCAGAATCGTGGGCTGCAGTGGTGTACCCAGCAGGAGGCGTTCGAACAGCAGGGTTGTCAGCGGAAACGTGCCCGACACCGGCATGGCACGTGACACGCCGATCTCCCGCAGCGCCACCAGGTACAGGGTGTCACCGACGACGAGGCCACAGGAGAGCGAGATCAGCAACAGGCCCCACTCGCTCCAGGGCACCAGCGCCAGGCTGGAAAGGGGCGCCGAAAAGGGCATCAGGAGAAGAAACAGAAGGCCCGCGGCGCCGCAGCGTACCGCGTTGATCGTCGCCGGCGCCACCTGGTGGGCGAGGGTGCGCAGCACCAGAGCGTTGATCGCCCAGAGGACGGCACATCCCAGAGCGTAGAGCTCCGCTGTCGACAAAGTCACCGCAATGGGCGAGGTTCCAGGGCATGACCGAGACGACTCCGAAGATCATCGCCTACCTCAGCCCCATGTGTCCGTGGACGAGAGGGGTGGTGCACTTTCTGCAATCGCACAACTTCGAGTTCGAAACCCGCGACGTCAGTCGAGACGCCGACGCCTACAGGGACATGGTCACCAGGAGCGGTCAGCACTCGTCCCCGTGTGTCGAGATCGACGGTCACATGCTGGCCGATGTCGGCGGCGATGAGGTCGAAGTCTGGATGCGGCAGAATGGCCACATCTAGAGCCCTGCGGCGCCAGCCGTTCTAGCTGCGCGCGTGGTGTGACTCCCGCGGTGCGCGATAGGCGACCTCGAGGTGGGGCGTCTTCAGCTTCTTGTGGCCACCGTGTTTGGAGCGCAGGCAACTTTCGAGGATGCCGTTGACGATCATCGTGCGCTCCGCCGGGAAGGGGGCTGCACCCGTGGTCAGCATCTCGTCGATCTTGGCCACCAGACAGGCGGAGTAGGTCACGTTCGGTGTCGGTGACAGAAAGAACTGGCAGGACACCGGATCGGCTTTGCCCTTCAGTTTGCAGGCGAAGTTGTAGTCGGCCACCGCGCCATTGATCATCAGCAGCGTCGCTCTGAGGCCGTCGCGGAATTCGATGAGATAGGCCGCCGGCTTTTCCACCAGCTTCATCAGCTCTCCTGAGCCGAGCAGATCCTGGGTGCGGCCGTCCTCGTGGGTCAGGCCCTGAGGCGAATCCGAGCGCGACAATGCCGCCTCCAGCAGGCGCATCGACCAGCGCCCCTCGTCCCCGGCTTTCCACACCTTCTTGCCCTCGATCAACTGTACCGAGGCCACACCGGTCTCGCCGCCGCGCCGGCGTTCGATCATACACTGCATGGCTTCGAGGGCGTGGTAGTCCATGGCGTCGGAGCCCCCGACACCGACCATCAGCGCCTCCTCGATGTCACAGTCGTAGGGCAGCTCAACGTCAGGCAGGCGCCAGGTGACGGGCAGCGATGATCCGGCCAGAATCGGGAAGCTGAGGCGATGGCCGTCGGCCACCATTTCGCGAGCCTTGTCGAAACTGTAGGACAGGTGCTTGTCGTTGTAGACCGGTACCGAGCGGCCAGCGGCTTCGAAGACTTTCACACACTCCTTGAACATCTCGTAGCGAGGGTACTGGATCTGCCCCAGCTCGTTGCTCGGGTAGTCGCCGTGCTCGCCGATGATGAGCACGCCGTCGACGGCCAGATCGCGTCCACCGCAGCGCAACGCCTGGGCGACGCTGGGGTAGATCTCGAAGCCGAACTCGCGGGCGCGGTCGACGCTCTGATCACCCTCCGGGGTCTGGTCGACGTACAGGGAGACAACCTTCGTGTTCGACCGACGCCACTCACCCTCGTAGGGATAGCCCACCAGGAACCGGTCGGCGAAGTGCTGGGCGTGGGACAGATATCTGTACACCGTGGCGATCACGGCCAGACGCAACGGTGCGGTGGCATCGCCGGTGGCCGGCGTCTTGCCGGTCCGGCTGCGTGCTGCCGGCGTCGGACGTCGGGGCGCTGGCGGACGCCGTGCGGCGGCCTTGGTCCTGGCTCTGGGGGCCGTCTTGGCGGCGCGCGGTCGCTTGACCGGGGGGCTGACGGCACTCTTCGGAGTCGCTTTCGATTTCTTCTTCTTGTCAGGCATTATCGTTCACGTCCGCCAGAATGTGGATTCGGGGTTGGCCTGGTAGGTTACCGCCGCCAGGTGAGGCGTCCTGAGTCTCTTGCCCTCCTGCTGCAGGCTGTCCACAGCCGCGGCGGTGAGCCCCGTCGTCATCAAGGTGCGCTCCACAGGGTAGGAGGGTCTGCCGGTGAGGAACATCTGCTCCACGTTGTTGACCTGAGGACTGAAGAAACTGGCCAGTGTGGAACGAGCCGGCGGCATGGGCAGGTACATCTGCGTCGACAGCGGTTTTTCCCGACCGCCGACGCGGGCGGCAAAGTTGAAGTCCTGTACCAGGCCGCTGAGCAACAGCATGGTCGACTGCAGCCCGTCTGCGTGCCGGTAGACGTAGGCCACCGGCTTCTCACACAGCTTCTTCAACTCGTCGATGGTGGGCAACACGTCATTGAAGCCCGGTCGTGGCTGCGAGAGCGTGTGACTCCGAGACAGGGCCGCTTCGAACAGGTCACGCGACCATACGCCCTTGTGGTGCGCTTCCCAGAATTTCTCGTCGCGGTAGGTCTCCAGCCAGTTGACGCCGTGCTCGCCCCCGGCGCGGCGCTCGACCATACACTGCAGCGTTTCCAGCCCGTGGAAATCGTAGCTGTCGACACCCCCGTAGCAGACGCAGACCGCTTCGCTTACCTGAGATTCGAGGGGCATCTCGATCTGCGGTGTGCGCCAGGTGACGGGCAGGGACGAACCCGCCATGAAGGGGATACCCAATTCGACGGACTCGTCGTACATGTGGCGGGCCCAGTCCCAGTTCCACGACAGGTGCTTGTCGTTGAAGATGGGGGCCACCTTTCCGGTCGTGCGGAAGACGGACACCATCTGCTGGAAAAACTCATATCTAGGGTACTGGTGCTGGCCCTTCTCGTTGCGATGGTATTTGCCGTGCTCGCCGACCAGGAGGATACCGTCGACGGCCAGATCCGAGCCGCCAAGGGTCAACGCCTCGGCGATGGTGGGCACCAGCTTCATCTTTGGAAAACGGGCGAGGCGATCCAGCGTCAGGTCTCCCTCCGGACGCTGATCCACATAGAGCGAGACGATATCCATGGGGGGGCGGTGGTGGCGGCCGTTCCAGCCATAGCCCTCGAGAAAGCGGTCGACGATATGCTGCCCGTGGGAGAACTTGCGGTACTCCGTGACCACGGCGGCGATCTTCAGTCTCTTCTTCTTGGCACTCAAATCGTGGGTTCTCCCGGGGCGGACATCGAGGCGCTGCGGGCGCACAAGATAGACCGACCGGGCCCCCGGCTCCAGCGCCAGAACGACCGCCGTTGACGGTGGCCGTCCCGGGCGGGATGTTTGCCCCATGCCTTGCCACGCCCGGACGAACAGGTTGCCCATTGCCTTGATGGCGGTCCTGACGTCTGCGGCTGCCTGGTCTCAGGATGTGCCGGCGGCGGACTTCGACGCCAGCGGTCAGGTCGACCTGGACGACCTGGCCCTGCTGCGACAGGCGGTGGGGGGGACAGACCTGCGCTTCGATCTGGATGGTAGCGGCCGGGTTGATGTGGGGGATCTGTTCCGCTTCGCCGAGTCGGTGGCCGAGCCGCTGCCGTACGAGCCGGCCCGCCAGCCGCACAACTACACCGTGCGCACGACTCGCCAGGAGGTCTACCTGTCGATGCCGGAGTATTCGGCGCGGGTGCGCCACGCCACACCCTTCGGCATCTCCGCTCTGCGTCGTCGCGGCCAGAGGGCGGACTTTGCCCACGACGATCTGCCACTGGCGGACTGGGAGTGGTTCTGGTTCAACTCCAAAGTTCTCGGCAAGCGCCGGCACAAGCTGCTGGAGATGGACTGGGGCCTGCCTGAAGTGCGGGAGCTGCCGGATCGCCTCGAGGTCGTCTACCGTCTGCCCATATCGCGGATCGGCATCGATGTTGGAGTCCGTTACAGTTTTCTGGCCAGTGGCTCCTCCTTCCATGTGACCTACAGCATGTTCAACGGCTCCCGGTGGCCGATGGAGGAGTGTTACGTCATGCTCGGGTTGCCCGGTTTCTCCAACCACGGCTTCGTGACCGAGGTAGCCAGCGCCAGAGAACAGCGCCTGCCGGCCTGGCCGCACGACATGTTTCTGACCGAGGCCCTGGCGCGGGGCCTGGCGGAGTACCAGCTGCTACGCCACAACGCCGGCACCGGTCTGAGCGAGGGGCTCAAGGGTAGCGTCAGCCTGCAGGACGCCAGCGGCGACTATCGACTGTCCTCCTACTACCTGGCTGACAAGTCGGTGCTCTCGGCCCACTCGGCGCACACCAACAAGCCCCGCTACCTGACGAGCCATCTCTACATCACGCTGGGTGACCTGCTGCCGCAACAGGAACGCTCCGTCACCATCCACCACGTCCTGACAGGACCCTAACAGATGTCCGATCTGATCGTCGTACATCCACAATTCGACAGGAGCTGGCCCTGGGCGGCCGATCACTTCCACCAGCTGTGGTCTGGTGACGGCACGCCCGATTTCGTGCGCCTCACCGATGCGGACGACCCGTCTCTGGCGGTGGCATGGCAACGGTCGAAGCGACCGGACGTCACGCGTCTCGTCTGTCTCGGGGTTCAGTCCACAGTCGCCGATCTGCGGTCACTGAGCTCGCTGCGCGAAGCCGTATTCGAAGGCGGTCGACTCGACGACGAGGCGGCGGCGTTGCTGACGGAGCGTGGTGTCAGCGTCTATCGGCAGCAGAGCGAGGGCTTCTGGGGGCAGTCGGTGGCGGAGGTGGGCCTGGCGCTGACGCTGTGCGGTCTGCGCCGAATTCCCCAGTTGTATCGGGACATGAGCAAGTCACACGACCCGTGGGACTACGAGCCACCCGGGGGGCAAGGGCGACCCGGTGCCCGGGGTCACCAGTACTGTGATGATGACCGTTTCACCAGCGGTACCCTGGCCGGCAAACGCGTGGCAGTCGTGGGGGCCGGCAACATCGGCAGCCGCTACGCCAGCTTCGCCCACGCCCTGGGAGGCGAGGTGTCGGTGTGGGATCCATACGCGGCGGAACCCGCCTTCCATCGGGCCGGAGCGCGCCGGGAGCACCATCTCGAGCGACTGATGGAAGACGCCGAAATTTTCGCTCCCATGGTCCCCCTCACCGAGTCGACCCGGGGTCTGGTGACGGCGCAGCACATCAACGCCCTGCCGTCAGGCTGCCTGGTGGTCACGGTGACGCGCGCCGCCATCTGTGACACACAGGCGCTGCGGCGCCGCGTGCTGGCAGACGAACTGGCCCTGGCGGCCGATGTGTTCGACGTCGAGCCCCTGCCCCTCGACGACCCTCTGCTCACCCGCCACAATGTCGTGCACACACCACACATCGCCGGGCGCACGGCCGATGCCAACCGATCCTGGGCGGAGGCTCTGGCGGCGCAGTTCCGTCCCCGTCTTGCCGGAGTCGACGGGGCTCGGTAATCTTTCAGCAGCCGATACCCACCACAGAAAGCTCCCGATGAACAGCCTTCAGGCCGCCGCCGCCGGCCAGACCCGTCGAAATAAGAAACTGCTCGCTGACGCCAGGTATCTCGGAGAGCGTGTCACCTCCAAGGTGCTGCCTCTGCAGATCGATGTAGCCCACACAGCAGACCTGAGTCAGGATCAGGTCGACGCTCTCGAGGCGTTGCAGATCGAGGCGGCCCGCACGTCTATCGGCTCCCTGGCATCGCTGGCCAAGATCGGTGAGCTCGACCACCTCGGCGGCGGTCTCGAGTTGATCCCGGCGCTGAGTCTCACCATGGCGGTAACCGACTACGAGCGTGTCGAGTTCACTATTGAACACGCGCACACGAGCATCGGCTACTTTTCTACTCTCGCCGCGTTTGGTTTCGTCGATGCGTCTGATGTGGTCGACGGCTTCCGGCGCGGGATCGACATCCCCGGTCACGTGTCCTGGCTCCCGGGCGGCACACAGCTCAACGGTGGTCGTCTCGGCGTGATGGTGCCGGTGTCCGTCGGTCAGGCTCTCGGCAAACGCGCTCGCAACGAGGACGGTGCCTGGGTCATCACCCACTGCGGCGACGCCGGCTGGATCTCGGGCCAGGCTCTCAACGGCTTCAACGGCGCCGATGTGGGCGATGCGCCGGTGACCTTCATCATGCACCGCAACGGCATCCAGCTGTCCGGCGCCACGCGGTCGGTCATGGACAAGGATCCGCGCCCCATCATCGAATCGCTGGGGGTCCGCATTCTCGAGATTCCGTCACTGCATGACACGGTCGCTCTCTACGGCGCCTACCGCGAAGGCTGGCGGCTGGCACAGGAGGGCACGCCGAACCTGATCTACCCGACGGGATATCGCTCTCAGGAAGGTCAGGGCATCATCGACCTGAACTGGTTCGGTGAGAAGTACGGTGTTCGCCGCCGTGTCGAGGCCCTGGCCAGCGCCAACGGTGTGTCCATGGACCGGCCCGTGTGGGTGCCTGGATCTCTCATGAGCTACCGCGACGAGGGGCCCATGACGGAGTGCCTGTTCCTCGTCAACGATCTGCCCGGCGGCGAAGGACACCACGACGGGCACATGAAGGGGCGGGACGAGTCGGCCGTGCTGGCCGAGACCATGCTGCAGATGTCGCCGGCACAGAGCACGATCCTCGACGGTCTGCGCAAGGGCGCGCGGCGTACCGTGGTAACCACCGCCCGCCCGGCCAAGGGCAGCCCCAACCTGACGTTGACAGCCGCACAACTCAAGGCCGCCAAGCTGCCCGCTGCCGGCGACAAGACGAGCGCCCGCGGCGGCTCCGAGGCGGGGTATGCCGCTGTCGCCGGAGCCCATCCCGACTCGGTCTTCCTCGTCAGCTGCGACCTCGACGTGTCGACCAAGCTCGGCAAGGCCCAGGCGCTGCTGGCAGCCGACCACACCCTGGAGATGAGCATCGAGGAGCAGGCGGCGGCGCTGATCGCCGATGGTCTGGCCATGAGTTCGCGGCAACCGCAGCTGAACGTGGTCTCCACCTTCGCCGCCTTCTTTGAAGGGATCGCTCGCGAGGGTTTCGATCTGTGGCGCTATCAGCGCAACCTGACGGGGGTCAACGAGGGGCTCAACGTCGCCTTTCACGTGTCCCATGTCGGCGCCTGCACCGGGCGCGATCACTTTTCCGGCTGGGGACTCGACTGGATCAACATCGGGCTCACCTACCTGCCCTACCTGCACCGGTTCTACGCCCCGGCGGATGCGCGCGCGGCGTTTCTCGCCGTCGTTGATACGGCCGCCCACTACGGCGGCCACGTCATCGGCATCCCGCGGGACAACCTGCCGGTGCTGACCAGGCAGGACGGCTCCGGCCCGTTGTGGGAGGCCACCGATCCTTTTGAGACGGTGACATCCTTCCGCAGCTACGCCGGCGCTGAACGTGCCATCCTTGCCATGGGGGCCCCCGCCTTTCTCGCCGAGGACGCGGCGGCGAAGCTGGCCAGGAAGGGTGTGCCCACAGACGTGCATATCATCAACGGTCTGCCCCTCGAGCCGAAGCAGCTGGAAAATCTGCTGGCGCCCTACACCGCCGGTGTCGTTACGATCGAGGATGGCTTCATCGGCACCGAGCACACCGGCGTCCGCGGGTTTGCCGGCCTGGTGGCCAGCAAGGCGGCCGATGCCTGTCTGCCCGTCGCACATATCGGCATCACCGATCCGACGACGGCCCCCGCCGATGGTCACATGGAAACGTGGGACCACTTCGGCATCACCAGTGCCGCGCTGGTGAAGGCCGTGCAGACATTATAGCCCACACCACATGGATATGAACACCAAGGAGAGTGCATTGAAGATTCTGAAGACGCTGACCACGACCCTGTTCGCCGCCGCTGTCATCGCCGGCTGCGGCAACGGTGATTCCGCCAATGCCGCCAATGTCGAAGCTGCCGCCGATGCGGCGAAGGGACAGAAAGTGCTGCTGGATGCTGACAGCCCGGAGATGAAGAAGCAGGCGCCGGATGAGTACCAGGCTCGGTTTGAGACGAACAAGGGAGCTTTCGTCATCGACGTGGAGCGCAAGCTGGCACCCCACGGTGCGGATCGCTTCTACAACCTGGTGCGCCACGGCTTCTACGACGGGCAGAAGTTCTTCCGTGTGATGCCCAATTTCATCGTCCAGTGGGGTATGCACGGCGATCCCAAGATCACCGCCATCTGGCAGAACGCGACGATCCTCGATGATCCCGTGGCGATCTCCAACGAGCGCGGGACGGTCACCTATGCCAAGCCCGGACGGGGCTCCAACAACCGCACCGTCCAGTTGTTCATCAACCTGGTAGACAACGGCGAAACAGGGGCTCGTCTCGACAGACAACGGTTCTCTCCCTTTGGCCGTGTCTCCGAGGGTATGAAGGTCGTCGACGCGATCACCACCGAATACGGGCAGTCACCGAACCAGCCCATGATCGCCCAGGGCGGCAACGCCTATCTCAACGAGAATTACCCCAACCTGGATACGATCCTGAGCGCCAAGATCGTCGACTGATCGCCGCTCCGTCCCGCACCTACCATCTCGATCACATCGGCCCCGGTGCCGCCTCGCTGGCACTGCTCACCGCAGTGCTGTGGGGCGGCAATCAGGTGGCCATCAAGGTCGGCCTGGAGGGCATGCCGCCACTGGCCATGGCGGCGGCCCGCTTCGGCATCGGCTGGCTCGTCGTGCTGTCGGCCGCCCTCGTCACGCGGCAGTCTGTCCGTCTCAATTCAGGTGAATGGCGCCCCCTCGCTGGACTGTGCGTCCTCTTCGTCGTCCAGATTGCGACGCTGAACATCGGTACGCTGCACACCTCGGCGAGTCGCTCCGTCGTCCTCATCTCCGCCTACCCTTTCTTTACCGCCACCTTCGCCCATCTGCTGATCCCTGGTGACCGTCTGACAGCACGGCAGGTGGCCGGCATGGTGCTGTCCTTTCTGGGGATTGCCGGACTGTTCGCCGAGAGCTTCGCCTGGGCCTCCACCGAGTACCTGTTCGGCGACGCCGTCGTGTTGTTGAGCGCGGCCCTGCTGGGGTTACGTCAAGTCGTGCTCAAGCGGCTGGTCGCCGATGCACATCCGTACAAGGTGCTCTACTGGCAGGCATTGATGAGCCTGCCCGTCTTCGTCGTACTCAGCTGGCTGCTCGAAGGGGGCGCGGAGAATTATGTGTGGAGCTGGCGTGCGGCAGCGGGGGTGCTGTACCAGGGCGTTGTCGTCGCCGGCGCCTGCTTCATCATCCTCGTGTCCCTGCTGTCGCGACACAGTGCCGGGCGCCTCGGAGCCTTCGGTTTTGTCACGCCGGCGGTGGGCGTGGGCTTGAGTACGTGGATCACCGGAGATGAGCTCACCTTCGGGCTGGTAGGCTGCATGCTGCTGGTCGCCGCGGGTATCGTGGTGACCCAGACGGCTACACGGCCCCCGTCGATGCCGCCAGCTGTTCCGCCTGCGCCACCCGCTCGGCGATGAGATCGCAGCCGCCCTGCCAGAAGTTGCGGTCGGCGATGTCGAGACCCAGTTCCCCCACCAGATCCGCTGGCGCCTTCGAGCCCCCGGCCGACAGCAGTTGGAAGTAGCGCTCGACGAAGCTGGCGCCCTCCTGCTGGTACTTGGCGTAGAGGGCGAGCACGAGCAGCTCGCCGAAGGCGTAGGCGTAGACGTAGAACGGCACGTCGACGATGTGCGGAATATGGAGCCACCAGTCGGCGTGCTCCTCACCGAGTGTGAGGCTGTCGCCGAACATGGCCTGTTGATTGTCCTGCCACATCTGGCTGAATCGTTCCGTCGGCAACTCCCCCTCCGCGCGGCGCGCCTTGTGGGCCTGCTGCTCGAAGCGGTACATGGCGATCTGGCGGAAGACCGTGGCGAAGGTGTCCTCCACCTTGCTGCACACCAGAGCCAGCTTTTCACCGTCGTCGGTTAATTCACCCAGCAATCGATCGAAGACGAGCATCTCGCCGAAGGTGGAGGCCGTCTCGGCCATGGGCAGGACGGGGTGGTAGTCGAGCAGGTGATTGTCGGACGCCAGCACATCGTGGATCCCATGTCCCAGCTCGTGGGCCAGGGTCATGACGTCACGCGGATTGCCCGTGTAGTTCATGAACACGTACGGGTGGTGATCGGGTGTCACGGCGGCGCAGTAGGCGCCCCCCCGTTTGCCCTCACCCAGAGCGGCGTCGATCCACTGGTTGGCGAAGAATCTGTCCGCCGTCTCTGCCAGCTCGGGGCTGAAATCCCGGAACGAGTCGAGCACCATCTGGCGGGCCTGCGAAAACGGGATGTCGGACTCCTGACCACGCATGGGGGCGTAGCGATCGTAGTGGGCCAGGTCGTCGATGCCGAGGATCCGTCCCTTCAGCCGGTAGTACCGCGCCACGGTGTCGAAGTTGGTGGCGCAGACATCCGAGACGGTGTCGACGATGGCGCCGTCCAGCTCATTGGCCAGGTGCCGGCTGGCTTCCGGCTCATCGTAGGTGCGCAGGCGGTCGAGGACGTCCTTCTCGTGTAGCAGCGTGTTGTAGATGTAAGTACACACATGTGAATTCGACTGCAGGCCGGCCGAAATCGAGGCGGCTGCCTTGCGACGCAGCTCGCGATCGGCGTCGTAGAGCAGGACAAGAATCTCAGACTGGGTCTTCTCGTGGGTCCGGCCGTCGAGCTCGATGGTGAACCGGGTGCGTGAGTTCACCTCTGTTGCCAGCCGGGCGAAGGCGCGTCCGCGGCTGTTTGAGGTCTCCACGAGGATACGCTCTTCCGGCTCCGACAGATTGTGGGCCGCCATGACCCGTTCGTGTTCCAGATAATGGTGGTACGGACTCAGCGCCGGTTCGGTGACGATGCTGTCGAAGACGCCCTGTGGAATCTGGCCGATCTCAAGGTCGAAGAAGACCAGGTGCGTGGCGATGTCGCTGCCGGATTCGCGTGTCTTCTGCAACAGGGCGCCGCGGGCCGCATCGGTGGTGGCGGTCGAGTAGTGGAGCTGGGCGTACGACTGGGGCCGGTATTCGGCGGCCAGCAGGGACTCGTAGTCCAACAGCGCCTGCAGCAGGTGGGTGGCAGACAGATCGTCGACGGCGATGGTGCCCTTGTACTTCGTCTCGAAGTCGACGGCCTGCTGCCGTGAGGCTGTCATGTCGGCCTCGAGCTGCGGATCATCGACGGCAGCGTAGAGGTCGGTCAGGTCCCACGTCGGCAGGGATTCGGCGGTCAAATCGAGGCTCCGGTGCAGGTGGGCGAGGACGGGTTGGCGGAAGGGAAGGTTGTCACCGGCATGAACCGTGTAAAGCGTGACGTTATGCAAGTTACTCCGGCCGAAAGCGCCGCTCCCGCCCGAACCGCAGGGTCTCCTCGATGGTGAGCAGCTGGATGTCGAGCAGCTCCTCGTAGGTGCAGGGATTCTCCGTCACGCCCTGGGGTGTCTCGAAGGTCAGCGACAGACAGCCTGACGTGTGGTGCATGGCGCTGGGCAGGTTGAAGGAGCCGCGGCCGGCGACGGACCGGTTCACCGTCATGGGGCGCAATCCGGCCGCGTCGAGACGGGCATGCACGGCATCGGCCAGTTCGAGGGTGTGCTCGAAGAAGGCGGGCGGACAGTGGGAGGCATGGGGCAGAATGATGGGGCCGCGCATGTGGCCGTGCATGTTGAGACAGCAGTCGACGATTTCTTCTTCTACTAACTGCAACAACGCGGTAGTCTCCCTGGCGCGGTGGCCTGCGGGGGAGACGTCGTGCATGAAGTTGACGCCGTCGTCATTGGGATAGCCGCCGCTGAAGCGCACCTTGTCGAGAGGCAGCGGCAGGAACCGCTTGGAGCCGGCCCACTCGATGAGCTTCCCGTCCTGCCACATGCCCTGACCGTAGTAGGTCAGATCATCGACGGTGAGTCCCACCAGAGACGGGATCCCAGTACGGGCACGACCGTCCGGGTTGGCCAGCGGCACCAGCAGCAGACGGACCTTCGCTGCCATCTTCTTCAGCTCCGGCCAGCGGCGACCGCGCAGGTCCTTCCCGTGCTCGAGGATGTGGAGCAGGTTGACGGCGCCGGCCACCGCCACGGTCTCCATACCGTGCACACCGCACAGTATGAGCAGCGTCTGCTTGTGGTTCGGCCGCTGTCGCCCCAGGTAGGACCGCTTGTCGCTCGAGCCCATGGCGGCCGAGTAGGTCGCCGTACGCGCCGTCGGTTTGCCTTTGCCCAGGGTGTAAAGCCAGACATCCCGGCGGCCGGCCGAGCGGCACAGGCGGGACAGATCGCCCTTGCTGGCATTTGCCTTGAAATGCCGCGTCACCTGCCCGGGGGAGACGGGCCACCAATCGGGCGCCGGTTCGGGCGTCAGCTGCCGTACGTCGTCGTATCCGGGTCGGGAGTCGGCCATGGTGTCTACTCACTCTCCTTGCGATAGATCTGTGTACCAAAATGCTCGAAATCCTCCAGCAGCAGGAACATGCCGCCGCCGAGCAGACGACCGCCCGTCTCGAGGTGCTCGAGCAGGGCCCGGCGCAGGCTGGTATCGCGGGGGACCGTCGCCGGATCGACGTCGTCAGTGCCGAAGATGAAGTGCAGCCCCGAGCGGCTGTCCGGGTGATGGGCCAGCGGGTAGAGGTAGAGCTCCCGTTGCCACAGAACCATGTTGGAATCGGGACGGTAGATCCGGTCCAGCTCGGGATTCAGGATCCAGGAGCCGCAGGCAAAGCCGACGAAAGGCTTGTCCGGGAAGTACCGGGGAAAGAACTCCAGGGCCTGCTGCATCGAGTCGCGGCAGCGCCCCGGTGTCATGTCACCACCCGCCGGGATGTGGACCTCCAGGATCGGATCCTCGGGGGCCAGGACCGCCTCCCACTCGGCCCGTGGGAGCGCCACCATATCGCGCTGGCCGTAGCCGAGGGGTGAGATCGGGGTGCCGGTCACCGACCGGTCTGTCTCTACAAGCTGAGACGTCCACACTGCATGGTTGGCGTCGGCGGCGATGACCCCCTCGGCATCGAAGGGTACACCATCCCCGGCCAGGGCGACGACGGCGCCGCCGTGACGATGCCGCCAGGCCACGAGAGGGCCGCGGAAAGGTTTGACCATGAATTCGAGGCGACCCAGTCGAAACAGGTCACCGCGCACATGGTTCTGCAGCCAGTACAGCGACCCCGGGGTCATGCCGACACGCCCCGCGTTGTGTTCGCCGAAGCGCCGCACCGAGGCCGGGAAGTGGGTGCAGCAGTCGTGGCTGATCTGTCCGGGGATACCGCGCTGCTGGTGCGCGGCCAGCATGCGCGGCACAGCGGCCAGGGCAATGAGCAGGTAGAAGGCGCTGGTCAGGTCACCGAGACCGGCGATGACCACCGGCCAGTGACAGGTATTCTGCCAGGCCGGAAACTCGAACACATCGTAGACGAGGTACTGACAATGCCAGGCAAGGCTGGACAGTTCTGCCGAAGCCCGGACCCGCTCGGCAGCCTGCAACAGAACCGCATCCACATCTTCCGGCAGGCCGGAATAGGCCCGGTCGCGCCGGATGGACTCGGCCCCCAGAAAATCGATGGCATGGCCCGGCTGATTCGACTGGGACGCAGCCCAGTGAGAGCGAAACAGGCGATCATCCGGGTCGTCTATACCCAGACTCGTCAGGACGTCGTCAAGAGACGCAGTTTCCATAGCCACGAACATAGTAATCCCATAGACTCCCGGATCACAGAGCACACCAGCCAGGCGGAAGACCCATGACGACATACGAAGAGTTTCTCACCACTTCGGCGGTCCCCCGCGAGACGATCGACCGTTTTCTCGACGAGGCAGACCCCACGTGGGCGCGGTTCGATGGCGAGGTGGGCTACACCCTGGGCCGCTACCTGCCCAAAGACGGCATCGACGACAGCTGGACGATCTCTACAGCGCAGGACAATGGCCAGCGCACATCGTGGATGTATGCCGGTCGGGACTGCCGCATCAACACCTACGGCAACTCCTTCACCCAGTGTCATCAGGTCAGTGACGGCGAAACCTGGCAGGAATACCTGGCCGCCCACCTGGGGGAGCCGGTGCGCAACTTCGGCATGGGCGGTTTCGGCACCTACCAGGCGTACCGACGTCTGCGACGGACTGAACTGAGTGAACTGGGCGGTAAGTACGTCATCCTCTACATCTGGGGAGACGACCACTGCCGGTCCATCATGCGCTGCCGGCACGCGGCGACCCATCGCGTCTGGGATCACCACAACGGCTACCTGTTCCACGGCAACTTCTGGGCCAATGTCGAAATGGATCTGGACACCGGCCGGTTCGTCGAACGGGAGTGCCTGTTGCCCACCGCCGAATCCCTCTATCGAATGTGCGACGCCGACTTCATGGTAGAGTCGCTGAGAGACGATCTGATGGTCATGCTCTACGGCATGGAGCGGTTTGACGTCGACGGTGACCCGGGCAAGCTGAAGCGGCTGGCCGACCACCTGGATGTCGACGGCATCGACGGCATCGACGACAGCGATGGGGATCGACGCATTGCGAGCGTGCAGGGGTTGAAGGAGGCCTACGGCTTTGCCGCCAGCCGCTTCATCGTCGAGCAGGCGGAGCACTTTGTCGCCGACCATGACAAGGAGCTGCTGATCTGCCTGCTCTGTCCCACGGCCACCGAGCAGGTGTTGCGCGGTCAGCCGCGGTATGACCAGGGCTTCGCCAACTACCTGCGCGCCGCCGGCCACAGGGTGTTCGACATGAACGAGGTGCACCGCCAGGACTTCGGCGATTTCAGTCTCTCAGTTGAAGACTACAGGAAGCGCTACTGGATGGGTCACTACAGTCCGGCGGGAAACCACTTCTTCGCCCATTCCCTGAAGGACACGGTGATCGACTGGCTCGAGCCGAAGCCGCGAACCTACCGGGGTGACGCCCCTTCGAGCGCGGACTTTGATGGGTATCTGCCCACACCGGTGTAACCTTTTCGCCAAGAGGTCGTCCAAAGCTGTGAACCGCACGTAATGGGCTTGCAAAGCACCGACGGGAGCGATTTGGACCAACAGGCCGACATCGGGCTCATCGCCGCACCGTCTACGAGATCTACCGCGATCGTGTATTCGCCCTGTGCCGGCACATGTCCGGCAATCGCGAGGATGCCGAGGATCTCACGCAGGAGTCCTTTGTGCAGGCATTTCGCCACGTCGGCTCGTTCCGGGCTGAATCCGCTTTCGGTACCTGGCTGTATCGTATCGCCGCCAATCGCTGTATGTCGGAGGCGCGCAAGCGGCGGTCTGTATTCCGCGATGTGGACGAGGTGGAAACGGCACCCAAGGCCGTGCTGTTGCAGAACAAGGGTGACAATCCCGAGCAGCAGTTGATGCGCAAGGAGATGATGCTGCGTGTCGAGGCGGCCATCGCCGAGCTGCCCGAAAGCCAGCGACTGCTGTTCGTGCTGGCGACGCAGATGGGGATGAAATACAAGGACATCGGACAGATCGTGGACTGCTCGGAAGACGCGGTAAAAGTGCGCATCCACCGGGCGCGAAAACGCGTGCGTGATTCCCTCGCCAACTACCTGGATAACTGATATCGCAATGAACTGCTTCCAGTGTGAACGAAACCTGTCGGCCTACCTCGACGACGAGCTGCCGATGGATGAGCGTCTCGAGATCGAGACCCATCTCGACGGCTGTGAAACCTGCCGGACCGAGTTCGAGAGTCATCAGAAGGCCTGGGAGGCGGCGCACCAGTCCACCGCCGAGGCCGCCCCGGAGGGGCTGTGGCAGGGCATCGAGAACCAGATGGATGACGGGGGCCGCGCCGACGTCGAGGACCTGACCCTGATGGTCAAGGGGCTGGCCGCCGAGATCGGCGACCTGCGGCGCACGGTGGACGACCTGCGGACGATGATGCAGCCGGCCCAGTGGGCCGAGGCCGGTACGCACACCGATGCCTACGGCCGCGAAGCGACAGAGGACATCCGCGTGCGCACGAACCCCTTCCGAGCCGTACACCCGCGAGACGCGCGGCAGCCGGCCAGCATCGAGCAGTTGCGCCAGAGCTCCTGATCTGTTTGACGACAAGCCCATAGAGAGGCGATGACGATGGCACAGACAAAGGCGGCCCCGGCGGCGGCCACCGTGGACGAAGTGGACGTCACCCTGTCGGTGGAGCTGGGCCGCACGGCCCTGACCCTCGACGGCGCCCTGGACCTGTCGGAACAATCACTGATGGCGCTGAACAAGCGCATCGGCGATCCCGTCGACGTGCGCCTGAACGGACGGCTTTTCGCCCGCGGCGAGGTCATCACGGTGGCCGAGCACTTCGGCGTGCGCCTCACCGAGATCCTCGGCGAGGGAGAGCCGTCATGACGACGCGGCACAGCGTCGTTCGCGGCAAGCCCACGGTGGCCGATCTCGGCGACATCGAGCTGGAGGCCGTCGTCGAGCTGGGCCGGGAGACGATGCCCCTGCGCCAGGCGCGGGATCTGCAGGTGGGGGACGCGATCCGCGTGCAGCGACTCGCCGGCGAGGCCATGAAGCTGACGCTGAACGGACATCCCTTCGGCGAGGGCGAGATCGTCGTCACCCAGGATCAGCTCTTTCTGCGCCTCACACGCCTGAAGCCCCCGGTGGAAGCGCGACAGACGCAGAGCACGGAGGCAGCCACATGAGCCCGAGCACGAAAACCGGCGACGCGAAGGACCCGCGGGTGTTCGGTAACCGCGAGGGTCTGCGGCGCGGCGACGTCGAGGTGGCCCCCTGGGCACCGCCATCCACCGCCGAGGTGTCGGCTCGTGAGCCGTTGCCCCTGCCGCCACCGCGACCGGAGCTGGCCCCTGCGAAGGACAGGCCCGGACCCGCGTCGCCGGCCCGGCCCGAGGCAGAGGCGCCGGAGCCGGAGGAGGCACGGCCTCGACCGTCACCGCCGGCGTGGATCGAGGCCGACAGCGTGCACGCCCGCGTCTGGGCCCGGCCCGAAGTGGCGGCCCGCGCGGCGCGCTCCATCCTGGTCCATCCCGCTGGCCCGGAGTCGACGCTGACGCCGGCGCAGCGACTGGGCACCCTGTTCGTCGCCCTCGGCCAGGAGGTGGCCGGCGAGGTCATGAAGTTCATGTCGGACTACGAGATCGAGGAGTCGGCCCAGGCGGTGGCCCAGCTGCAGTCCGCAACGGCCGAGATGCGACAACAGGTGCTGGAGGCTTTCGAGCGGGACCTGTCCACGGGACGCTGGGTGGATCGCGGCGGCGCCGACGTCGCCCGCGGCGCCCTGGAGCGGGCCGTGGGGCCACGCAAGGCGAGGGAGATCCTCGACCGTGTCGTCGGGCAGAGCGGCGGCTTCCTGGCCATGCGCAAAGCCTCCCCGGAACAGGTGGCGCCCCACCTGTCGCGCGAGCATCCGCAGACCATCGCCCTCATCCTGTCGCAGCTGGAGCCGGCGCAGGCGGCGGGCATCCTGCAGCGGTTTTCCGACCGGCTGATGGCGGACGTGTCCTACCGCCTGGCGACGCTGGACAAGGTGACCCCCGCCGCCCTGAAGGAGCTCGACAAGGCCCTGGAGGCGCAGCTGCGGGACTTCATCTTCCGAAGCGGCGACCAGGAGGTGGGCGGGCCGAAGGTGCTGGCCGACATCCTGAATTTGTGCGGCACCTCGGCGGAGAAGAACATCCTCGACCAGTTCGACGCCCAGGATCCGGAGGTGGCCGAATGGGTGCGCAGCCGGATGTTCGTCTTCGACGATCTCGAGGGGCTGGCCGACGCCGACCTGGCGGCCCTGCTGGCCGCCGTCGACGAGACGGACCTGGCCAGCGCCTGCAAGGCGGTGCCCGAGTCGCTGATGTCCCGCATCCAGCGGCTCGTCCCCGAGCCCCGGTGGAAGTCGCTGGCCGCCGAGATGGAGCGGCTTGGCCCCATACGCACGAGCTCGGCGGAGGAGGCCCAGCTGCGGATCGTGGCCAGGGTGCTCGAGTTGGAAGAGCAGGGCACGCTGACCGTCGTGCGGGGACAGGACCGATGACAGCCGGGTCTGACAGCGCCCCCATCGTCAGGTCGTATGATTTCAAGCACCCGGCGCGGGTCAGCCGGGACCAGATGCGCGTCATCGAGGCGCTGCACGAGAACGGCACCAAGATCCTCGGCTCGACGCTGTCGGGTGTGATGCGCGCCGTCGTCGACGTGGAGATGGCTTTCATCGACCAGACGACGTACCGGGAGTTCATCGCCTCCCTGTCGAACCCGTCGGCGTCGTACCAGTTCACCCTGGGCCCGATGCACGGCGGCGCCGTGATGGACTTCGAGCTGCCCCTCGTCTACGGCCTCGTCGACCGCATCTTCGGCGGCAAGGGGTCTTCGGCCGGCATCGACGGCCGGCAGATGACGCAGATGGAGATGTTCACCTTCGCCAAGGTGGTGATCCGGGCCATCGCCGACCTGGAGGCGTTGTGGGAGCCGGTGATCCCCGACGTCAACATGCACGACATCGAGCTGGACACGAACCCGGAGTTCATGCAGGTCACGGCCGACAACGAGATCGTCGTGCTCGTGGCGCTGCAGGTGAAGACGACGAACATGTCCGGGCTGATCCGCCTCTGTTACCCCTTCTTCACGCTGGAGCCGGTCCTGCCGCGGCTGGCGCAGACGGCGCCCCTGCCTCGCGGGCGGCGGGATCGTACCGAGACGCGCGCCCGCAACCGGCTGGCCCTCGGGGCGATGGACCTGCCCGCCGTGGTCGAGTTGGGGCGCACGCGGCTGTCCGTCGGCTCAGCGCAGAGCCTGCGCGCCGGCGACGTCATCCGCCTGGATGCCGGCGCCGACGATCCGGCCTGCATCTTCGTGGGCGGCAAGCCCCGGTTCCTCGGGTTTCCCTGCGCCCTCGGCGATGGCGAGGCCAGGGCCGGCAACATGGGCGTGCAGATCGCCGGTCGCGTACCGCCAGCCCAGGCGATCCACTACGGGGAGGACGGTTGATGGCCGATCGACCACGCATTCTGCTGGTGGCGCACCAGGGCCGCAAGGCCTTCGAGAATCGTCTGAAGCGTCGCGGCTGGCAGGTAGACGTGGCAGCTACCGAAGCCGCCGCCGAGGACCGGCTGGGGCGCACGAGCTCACCGCCCGACGTGGTGGTCACCGATTTTGGCGCACCGGGGGGCTCGATGGGCGCCGGTCTGACGCGCTGGCTGCGGCGTCAGGAGCACATCGCCAACCTTCCCGTCCTCGCCGTTTCGCTGCAGGACACGGACGAAGCCTTCCTGGAGGCACTGCGCGCCGGCGCCGGCGACTGGCTCGCCATGCCGTTCTCGGCGGCGGACGGGGCGGCGAAGATCGACGCTCTGTGCGACGCCAGGCAGCCGATGATGGCAGACCGCCTGGGTCAGGACGATCCCGTCGCCCTGCGGCGCATCAGTCTTGCTGACGAGGACGACGTCAGCGACGAGGCGCTGGGCCAGCGGCTCGCCGCCGCCGGCGCCGCTCTCGACGAGCGGCTGCTGGCCGCGCTGCCCGACGACATGGCGGCCGGCTTCCGGGACAACTCACCCGGATTGGGCGATGTCGACGCCCTCGAGGAGCTGCACCGTGAGGCGGCTGCTGGCGGGCGCCTGAAGGAGATCGTCTGCAGCTACGACTTCAAGCACCCGGCGCGCTTCAACAAGATGCAGATGCGGGCTATGGAGAGCCTGCACGAGGAGTACGCCCAGCGCCTCGCCGGCGTGTATTCGCATCACATGCGGGCTCCCGTCACCGCCGACGTGGCCTTCATGGACCAGACGACGTACGCCGAGTTCGTCGCCTCCCTGTCGAACCCCAACGTGGCCTACCAGTTCCAGGCGTCGTCCATGGGCGTGGGCGAGGTCGTGATGGACGTGGCCATGCCGCTGGTGTTCGCCCTCGTCGACCGCTGCCACGGCGGCAAGGGCTCGCCGGAGCCGCAGGGCGTGCCGCGCCAGGTCTCGCAGATCGAGATGGGCGTGCTGGCGCGCTTCGCCCGCGGGGCGCTGGAGCACCTGGAGGACACCTGGTCCGCCGTGCTGGGGCCCACCGTCATCCACGACATCATGCTGGAGACGAACCCGGAGTTTCTGCAGATCACGACCAAGGCTGAGATCGTCCTGCTCATCGGCATCGAGGTGAACTCGCTGAATGCCAGCGGTCTGATGCTGCTCTGCTACCCCTTCTTCACCCTCGAGTCGGTCCTGTCCCATCTGGACAGCGACAGGATCAGCTACTCGAGCCGCATGCGCCGGACCGAGGACCCCCGGCCGGAGAATCGTCTGCGCCTGGGAGGCATGCGGGTGCCCGCCGTCGTCGAGGTGGGGCGAACGCAGATGCCGGCGGCACAGGCGTGTACGCTGGAAGCCGGGGACGTGATCCGTCTCGATGCGCGGGCCGAAGACCCGGCGCTGGTGTTCGTGGGCGGACGCGCCAAGTTCTGCGGTTGGCCGGCGCAGGACGACACGGGACAGCTGGGGTTGCAGGTCGCCGGCCGGGTGCCGCCGCAGCGGGAGGCCAAGCTGGGTGGAGTTGACGGTGCGTTGCCCGGCCCGTGAAGATTCCTACAGCACCCGCGCCGCCGCCACCCCCGTGATCCGTTCGGGGGCTTCCCACACGCGACGCCAGGTCTCGCCGCGATCCTCACTACGGTAGAGCCGTTCGCCCTCGGCGGCCCACGCCCGGTCCGCCGCCTCGCTCGCACCAAATGCCACACACGCCGTGTCGATGTTGCCTACGACAAATGGCGGGAACCCGATGGTCAGGTGACGCCAGCTGACGCCGGCATCGGGTGACCGGTACAACCGACCTTCGCCTCCATCATCGTGGGGTCCGCGGCTGAGACTGGCCAGCAGCAGGTCGGGATCGGTGCAGTGCACGGCCAGGGCCCGGCCGTAGCGGGCGCCGACTCCCTCGACGCAGTGGCGCCAGCTGCTGCCACGATCCTCCGAGACGAACACCGCATCCGCCGTGTTGGCGTAGAGTCGCTCCGGCGCCTTCGGGCAGGTGGCGACCTCATGTACGTCGGGATGGATGGCGGCGTCCACCGGTTCCCAGGTATCGCCCCCGTCTCCCGAGCGGGCGATGCTGCCCACATGGATGTCGGCGTAGAGCCAGCCCCCTGAAGCGTCGGCCAACGAGCGCACCGCCGGCGGGCCGCCCCAGGGCGTGCTCCACGCATCCCGGCCGTCCACCCGGTCGAAGCCCTCCAGCCGTTCTGCCGAGCCGTCTCCCGTGACTCGATACAACTGTGCCGGTTCGGTACCGACGAGCAGCACGAAGGGTTCTACCGACAGCAACCGGATACAGCGCACGTCGGCATCCAGCTCGGTGGTCAGTCGCAGCGTGTCGACATCGGGCCGTAACAGGATGATATCGCCGCCGGGCAGCCAGATGACGGTGAGGTCTGCCGTCTCATCGACGGCGGCGGGGCTGGCCGCCTCACGCAGGGGAACCGGCTCGCCGCCTCCGGTGTCATCGGCCAGGTATGTCTGGCTTTCGGTCGTGATCAGCACAGCAAACGACATAACGGCCAGAGTGCGATCGCGTCAAGCGGCACGATTCTGGCAGCTACAAGATGTTGTGGTATATTTGGAACTCCGCACCGCCAGACCCCAATCCAATGAACTATCTCGCCGACATCCACCTGCACTCGCGCTGGTCGCGGGCCACCAGTCGTGACCTGACGCCGGAGAACCTGCACCGGTGGTCGATGCTCAAGGGCATCTCCGTGGTCGGCTCGGCGGATTTCACCCATCCGGAGTGGCTGACCGAGCTCAAGGACAAGCTCGTGGCCGCCGAGGACGGGCTGTTTCAGCTAAATTCGGAGTTGCTCGACCCCATCGAGGAGAGCGTTCCGCCCGCCTGCCGCCGGGAGGTCCGTTTCCTGCTGAGCGTCGAGATCAGCTCCATCTACAAGAAGAACGGGCGCACCCGGAAGGTGCATAATGTGGTCTGCCTGCCTTCCTTCGCGGCCGTCGACGAGCTCAATCGCCGCCTCGGCGCCATCGGCAACCTGAAGTCTGACGGCCGTCCCATCCTCGGACTCGACAGCCGGGATCTGCTCGACATCTGCCTCGAGGCCTGTCCCGAGGTGCTGTTCATTCCGGCACATATCTGGACCCCCCATTTCGCCGTGCTCGGAGCCAGCTCCGGATTCGACAGCCTGGAAGAGTGCTTCGAGGATCTGCTGCCCCACATCTTTGCCGTGGAAACGGGGCTGTCGTCGGATCCGCCGATGAACAGTCGGCTGTCGGCACTGGACGGCTACGCCGTGGTCTCCAATTCGGATGCCCACTCGGCGCCCAAGCTCGGGCGGGAGGCGACCTGTTTTGACACGGAGCTGTCGTACGCGGCGATGGTTGCCGCACTCAAAACCCGTGACCCGGCCCGCTTCACCGGCACGATCGAATTCTATCCGGAGCAGGGCAAGTACCACCTCGACGGGCATCGCAAGTGCGGCGTCTGCACGACGCCATCACAGACGATGTCAGCCGACGGCCTCTGTCCCACCTGTGGAAAGAAGCTGACGGTGGGAGTCCTGCACCGCGTCGAAGCGCTTGCCGACCGCGCCGAGGACGAAGAAACCCCGGTGACGCGGCCCTTCGAGTATCTGATCCCGCTGGATGAAGTCATCGGCTCCTGCGTCGGCGTCGGACCCAAGAGCAAGAGAGTGCAGGGCATCTATCACGACCTGTTGCAGCAACTCGGGCCCGAACTCGACATCCTGCGCCACGTCACACCGGAACGGATCGCCGCCTGCGGTCAGCCCCTGGTTGCCGAAGGCGTGCGCCGCATGCGGGCCGGGCAGGTGGCGATCGCCGCGGGGTACGATGGCGAGTACGGCGTGGCCCAGGTGTTTACAGATGACGAGTGCCACCAGCTGGAGGGCCAGGAACGGCTGTTCGACCTGGGCGCCCACACCGTCGTTCCCGCCGACGTGGACGCTGCCGACGTCGTCGAGCGCATGGCCACCGAAGACGATGCAGAAGGCCGTGTCGATCGCCTCCTCGAAACCGCACCCGAAACGTCGCGCGCCGACGGTGGTCTCGATGCCGAACAGTTGCAGGCCGTGCAGGCTGTCGGCGGACCGGTAGCGGTCATCGCCGGACCCGGTGCGGGCAAGACGCGGACCCTCACCGAGCGCATCCGGTGGCTGGTGGCCGAAGGTGATGTCGAGCCGGCACACATCGCCGCGGTGACCTTCACTCAGCGCGCCGCCCGGCAGCTGCGACAGCGCCTGGATGATCTGCTGGGCGGCAACGCCGAGAGTATCGTCGTCGGCACCTTCCACCGTCTCGCCCTCGATCTGATGGCCGAGTTGACCGGTGAGCCGGCATCGACGGTGCTCGACGAGGTCGAAGCCCTGGGGCTGTTGCGCGACGTGCTCGATGTGGCTCCGAGCAAACCGTTGCGTCCGCCGGCCGCGCAGCGCCGGATCTCGCGGTGGAAGGCCGACGGTCTGCGCCCCTTCCAGGTGGCCGAGGATCCTCTGGCCGTCGTCTACGCCGGGTACGAGGAGCGGCTGCGTGTGTGCGGTGCCCGGGACTACGACGATCTGCTGCTGGATCTGGTTGAACGACTGCGGGCCGATGCCGACTTACGCCACCGTGCCGCCACGCGCTTCTCCCATCTGCTAGTCGACGAGTTTCAGGATGTCAACGCGGTGCAGTACGAGTTGGTCCAGGCCCTCAGCAATGGCGGCGAAGGCCTGTTCGTCATCGGCGATCCGGATCAGGCGATCTATGGTTTCCGTGGCGCCGATCCGGGATTCTTCCAGCGCTTGCGCCAGGACTGCCGGCAGACCACCGTGCACTATCTGGCGCGCAACTACCGCAGCCAGGCGGGGATCGTCGACGCTGCCGGCGCCGTCATCGCCGCTGGCGCACGAGATCCGGCCTGTGCCGACGCACCGACTGCGGCTCGAGACGGAGTCGGCCAGCCGTTGCAGCTGCTGGCCACAGCCAGCGAAACGGCGGAGGGCATCGCCGTGGCGCGCACCATCGCCGACCTGGTGGGTGGGGCCGACATGGTCGGCGCCGACGCGACGAGCGGAACGGAACGTGGCGGCTGGAGTTTCGGCGACATGGCCGTGTTGACCCGTACGGCCCGCCAGGCTGACACCTTAGAAGACTGCCTGCACAAAGAAGGACTGCCGTACCGCGTCGTCGGACAGAAGGGCTTTCTGGCCGAGCGCGGGGCGCGGGACGCGGTGGCCTTCTTCCGCTACGCACTGGAACCCGAACGCCCACTGCGCCTCATCGAAGCGCTGCGCACCGGTCCCTTCGATATCGGATCGGCAGCCCTGGTGCAGCTGTCGGCCGCCGCCGGATCGAAGGCCCATCTCGAGGAGGAGATCGTGGCTCTGCCGACGACGGCGGCGGCGCAGGTGGAAGGCTTGCGCCGTGCCGCCGAGGGCTATGCCCGCCGGGCCGAACGGGATGTGCCCGCCGAGGTGTTGCGCGTATGGCAGGCCGATCTCGATGTCGAAGCGAGCCCCGCCTTCGAGCGGCTTGTTGGTGTTGCCGAGGGGGCCGACTCACTCGGTGATCTGTTCGACACACTGCTGCTGGGACATGAGACCGATGTCGAACGTCGCGGCGGGACGGAGTCGCCGCCCACGCGCGTGGCCCGGACCGAGGCGGTGACACTGATGACGATGCACGCGTCGAAGGGACTGGAGTTTCCCGTCGTCTTCGTCTGCGGCCTCGAGGATGGTCTGCTGCCCCTGCGACGTGCCGACGGCTCCGAGCAGGATCGCGAGGAGGAACGCCGGCTGCTCTACGTGGCGCTCACGCGGGGACAGGAACACGTTGTGGTGACGACGGCCGGTCAGCGGACGATTCATGGCACGAAGCAGTCCATGAGCCCATCGCCGTTTCTGGCCGATATCCCCGCTCACCTGATGGATGAGCGCACGGTCGAATCCGGCCGGCGACGGGGCGGACAGATGTCGCTGTTCCCGACGTAGACCTCTAGGTCATGGCGGCGCGCACGATATCGCGTGCCCGTAGCAGCTGTTCCCGCGACTTGTAGTATTCCAGCACGAAATAAGGCACCGGCGCATGCTCGAGGAGACACTTGATGTAGGTGTCGTAGTCAAGCTTGCCCGAACCGGTGGGGCCGTAGGTGTCGACTTCGCCGTTGGCCTGGAAGCAGGAATCCTTGCCGTGAGCCGCCACCGTGTGCGGCGCCAGGATGCGCACAGCGCGCTCGAGAGGGGTGCGATCGGGGACGAAGTTGGCCGCGTCCAGGCAGACCTTGAGGGCGGACGAGCCGACGCGGTCCTGCAAGTGCAGGAAAGTCTCGGCACTGCCGACGCTGCCGGCACGGGTGATCTCCACGGCCACATCTACACCATGGGTTTCGGCGGCGGCGCAGATCGTGGTCAAGGCTTGGCAAAGGCCATCGAAGATGGCCACATCGTCGAGACCGTCGCCGGCGGGATACCCCGATGGATGCCAGACGAGCATGGGCTGCGGGTTGTCGCCGAAGCGACCATCCAGCGCCGCCGTGCGTTCCACCAGTTGTACCGTACGGGCCACGTCTGCTTCGATCGCACCCCGCGTACCGACCAGATCGATGTGTAACGTCATTGCCGTGAGGGCCAGGTCACCGGCCTGCAGTGTGGCGTCGATGGCGGCCACCGTCGGGTCCTTTGACTCGGAGTCTTCGCCCATGCCCCAGAACAGCTGCATGCCATCAAAACCTTCTGACTTCAACTCCGCCGCCGGAATCGTGTCGCCCGGCATCACCCCAAGTCTCATCGTCGTCCTCCGCCTGTGTTCGAGTCAACTGATAAGATGTAACATAGACGATCCCCCGGAAGACCGGAGACGATGAATGACCGACCACCGAAGCGTTCTGCTCCTCATCGCTGATGACTGGAGTCCGCTGGCTGGCTGTTACGGCAGCCCCGTCATCCAGACACCCAACGTCGACGCCCTGGCGCGCCGGGCCACCCGCTTCACCCACGCCTACTGCACGTCACCTTCCTGTGCGGCCAGCCGCGCCAACATCCTCACCGGACACTACAGTCACACCCACGGTCAATACGGCCACTCACACTCGATCCACAACTTTCACACGGCGGCGACGATGCCGTCGATCCCGAAACAGCTGGGACAGGCCAATTGCGCGACCGGAATCATCGGCAAGCTGCACACACAGCCCGAGAGCGTGTACCCGTGGACCCACGATCTGCAGAAAGTGCCGGGAGGGCCGCGCAACGTGCCACAGATGGCGGCGATGGCGGAGGGCTTCTTCGATGACATCGGCGACCGGCCCTTCTACCTGCACATGGGGTTCACGGACCCGCACAGGGACTTTGGCAACCAGCACGAATACGCCGGCGTGGAGGAAACAACATACAGCCCGGACGACGTTCCCGTGCCCGATTTCCTGCCCGACCATCCGGCGGTGCGCGCCGAACTGGCTCAGTACTACCAGTCCATCTCGCGTCTCGACCTGGGATTTGGTCTGGCCGTAAAGGCGCTGGAAGAAGCAGGCCGTGCCGACGACACGATGATCATCGTCATGAGCGACCACGGCATGCCCTTTCCCGGCGCCAAGGCGTCGTCCTTCGATTCGGGACACCACTGCCCGCTGCTGATCGCCCGCCCCGGTGCCGATGAAGTGGAAAGTGACGCCCTGGTGAACTGGTCGAACATCGCCCCCACCGTGTTCGACTGGTGCGGCGTTGAGCCCCCCGCGGGACTACCCGAGAGATCGATGCTGCCCATCCTGGAAGATTCACATGTTGACGGGTGGGACGAGACCTTCACCTCGCACACATTCCACGAAGTAACGAACTACTACCCGTACCGGGCGTTGCGCGGACGGCGCTACAAGTACGTACGCAACCTCTACCCCGAGCTGACGCGACCGTTGCCCAGCGATCTGTGGGCGTCACCGACCTGGCAGGCCGTGATCGACGAAAACATGGTGAGTATGGGGCAACGACCCACCGAGGCGTTTCTGCACCAACCCGCCGAAGCCCTGTTCGATGTGCAGGCGGATCCGGTGGAAGCGGTGAACCTCATCGACGATCCGGCTCTGCAGGACGTGACTGAGCAGATGCGGACCAAGGTGCGCCAGTTCCGCATGGCCACTGACGATCCCTGGGGGCTGGCCTCGCGGCAGATGGGCGAGGCGGGACTGACGGGCGGCGTTTCATAGAGGAGACCACGACCCATGTCGAGTGACAGCTTGTTCCACCGCGTGCAGAAGGACCGCTGGCTGCGCGTCTCCCACGGTGAAGGCGTCTACCTATATGACGAAGGCGGACAGGCATGGCTCGATGCCTGCGCCGGAGTACATGTGGTCAGTATCGGTCATGCGGTGCCCGAGATCGTCGCTGCCATGGAGGCGCAGGCGCGGAAAGTGTGTTTCACCTATGCCCGTTTCCTGACGCAGCCGCAGATCGACCTGGCCGAGCGCATTGCGGCTCTGGCTCCGGGTGATCTGAACCGGGTGTTCTTCGTCTCCGGCGGCTCGGAGGCCACGGAGTCGGCGATGAAGATCGCTCGCAAGTACCACCTGGAGCGCGGCCGGCCGTCGAAACACAAGATCGTATCCCGCTGGCAGAGCTGGCACGGCAACACGGTGGGCGCTCTGTCCATGTCGGGTCGTACGCCCTGGCGACGCGACTACGAGCCCTACCTGCTCGACTTCCCGCACATCCGTCCGTGTTATCCCTATCGCTGCCCCTACTGCCGGGACACCGACGCCTGCAACCTGACCTGCGCTGATGACCTGGAACGGGTGATCGACCAGGAGGGGGCCGACTCGATTGCCGCCTTCATCGCCGAGCCGATCCTCGGCACATCGTGCTGCGGTCTGACGCCGCCGCCCGACTACTTCGCGCGTATCCGCGACATCTGCGACCGCCACGACGTGTTGATGATCGTCGACGAGGTGGTCACCGGCTTCGGCCGTACGGGGCGCAACTTCGGCATCGAACACTTCGATGTGGTTCCCGACATCATGGCCACGGGCAAGGGATTGAGCAGCGGCTACACGCCCATCGCCGCCACCGTCGTGCGCGACGAGGTCTACGACACGATCTACAAGAAGGAAAGCAGCTTCGTGCACGGCCACACCTACGGCGGCAATCCGCTGTCGTGCGCCGTGGCGCTGGCGGTGCAGGACTACATCGCCACACACGACCTGGTGGCCAACTGTCAGCGCATGGGTGAGCGCATGCTGGCGGGACTGCAGCCACTGGCCGACAACCCCATCGTCGGTGCCGTGCGCGGCAAGGGCTTGCTGACAGGCGTCGAATTCGTCGCCGACAAACAGACACGCGCGCCTTTTCCTGTTGAACGTGGGGTGACGGCTGCCGTGGTGGACGGCGTCTTCGCACGCAACGTGCTGATCATGCCCGGCGCGCCCGGGCTGGTGGACGGCGTCGCCGGCGATCACATCGCTATCAGCCCGCCCTTCACCGTCAACGAAGAGCAGGTGGACGAGACGGTGCGGGCCGTGGTTGAGGCGGTGGAGGAAACGGCACGGGCGTTGGGGTACTAGAGCTCATCCAGGGGGCTGCGAAGATCGGGCGCGATCGTCCTCATCACATGGGTGTAGATCATGGTCGTCTCCACACTCTTGTGGCCCAGCAGATCCTGGATCCGACGGATGTCCACTCCCTTCATCAGTAGATGAGTGGCAAAGCCGTGCCTCAGCGTGTGCACGCCGGCCATCTTGGCGACACCGGACGTGCGGACCGCCTTCTTCATCGTGAAGCCCGGAGATCGAGCCGACATCGTGGGCCGTGGCCTTGTGGCAGCTTGCCGCGGTGTGCTAGGAGCCGGACGGCGGTGAAAGGGCCCTGTTGAAACGCCATACCTTTCCTATGAATGTCCAACATTAGATTGACCAGACGGTATCGACGCGGGAGCTGAGTTGATCGGTGAGTCGCCAGGTCAACGCTGTCCTGGAACCGGTGCGTGATTCTGGCCGCAGGTCATCTAGTCGTTATCGCAAGATAAAATGAGAGTATGGATCGAGCGGAGGCGTCGAGGGCGACAATCCCGTCATCGACCTTGCAATTCAGTCTCGCCATCGTATATTGCATGACAACCCGGTTACCGATAAATAATGATAGCGTTCTTTGGGGACAGCGCTACGGCAGATCTGTTTCATGGTCGATCGACGGCACGTGTTCGTCGATTGCCGCAAGACATTCTTGTCGTGGCACTGGACAAGCTCGACATCCTGAATGCTGCCCACGACATCAATGACCTGCGATCGCNGCCGGGGAACCGTCTCCATGCCCTCCGAGGCAACCTGCGCGGGTTTCATAGCATCCGGGTCAACGATCAGTGGAGGATTGTGTTCCGCTGGTCTAGTGGCACGGCCAGCGATGTCCGCCTCACCGATTACCACTGAATTGGGAGAGTTGCCAATGCTGCCCGAAAACCGAGTTCCAGCACATCCGGGAGAGATACTCCAGCGTGAGTTTCTAGAGCCGTTGGAGATTACCCAGGTAGCTTTTGCCAAGCACATCGGTGTGCCTGTTCAGCGCATCAACGAAGTGATCCGTGGCAAGCGCGGCGTAACACCAGAGAGCGCGTGGTATTTTTCTCAGGCTCTAGATACAAGCCCCGAATTCTGGCTTAATCTCCAGTCGCTACATGACCTCGCGAAGACTCAACCTAAGTCAGAGATACAGAAGCTCCGACAAGCCGGGTGATGTGCCCTGCTCATTGATGTACGTCGAATTCACAGCACGAGATGAGACAGCGTACGCACGAGACCAACTCATGAACTGCAACAGCTAGGTTCTGATCCGTGCCGACGTGTGAGCGCTGTGCAGACCCGATACGTCGTGTGACGCGATAACATGTGTTGCAGCTGGCGGGGATGGTCGGTGATTCTGAAATGACGGTGGTTCGCCTTTCTTGTTCGGTTGTTCAAGGCAATCGGTGAATCTGTCCGCAGCTGAACACTGCGTTATGCTTGAGATCAGCTCGAAAGACGCTCCTCGAGATCCTCGGGCACGGAGAAGACCCATGTCCGATCCCGCTTGTCTGCCGTGAGCATGCCGAGATCTCTGAGTTCTAGTAGGTCCGTTCGCGAGGTCTCGTAGACCACATTGTGACTCGTCCTATGCGTGATGATGCTGTACTCATGGCCTGGATGTCTGAGCGCATGGCTTAGGAGTGCCCGCTGACGATGGTTCAAGGCACCTAGATTCCTCACCCGAGACTCCAGATTCCTAAGTTGGCCAGTTCTCTTCGCGATGAAGTCGTGAAGTTCAGTAACTGATCTCTGAATCACATCAAGGTGGTACAAGATGAAGTAGGTGAGGTCATTGTCATCCGTCTCAGTATGTAGGAAGGACCTCCCGTACTTGGCCGGCGCCTTTAGGAGAATCTGGGAGATCGAGATGAACTCACAGAGCCAGTAACCGTGGTGAAGCATGGACCAGTAGAAAAGTGCTCTGGCACACCTACCGTTGCCGTCAACGAAGGGATGATCATACCCGAGCCAGAAGTGAAGGATGACTGCCCTAAGGACAGGATGAATGAAGATGTCGTCAGGGGCTCCATTGGCGAACGCACACATGCGCTCGAGTCGCTCCTTGAGTTCGTCAGCATGTGGAGGTCGGTGGAAGACCCTCCCCTCGTCGTCACTTATTACGACCTCCTCCGAGGCGCTGCGTAGCCTCCCACATGCATCGGCATCGTCCAGTGTGTCTCGAGTGACTCGCTTATGGATGTCGAGGACAAGCTCTGGTGTGAGGACCTCTGCTTTGAGCGACGCGATCTTCTTCATCGTGAGATAGTTATTGAAGATCATGGTCTCGCTCCGATCGCTTGGGCGGCGGCCCGACCTGATCAACTGCTCAGCGACTCGTCTGGTCGTTGTCGCACCTTCGAGCTGGCTCGAAGTAATGGCCTCCTCAATGAGCGACTCAACGTAGTACTGGTCCTTCGTCTCGGCATTAGTGATCTGGGAGGGCATCTCAATGCGACCACCCGCTCCAAGATCGACCTCGTGCAGTAGCTCAGGGATCGGATCGGCGAGGGTGTATCCAAAGCCCCCGTCATCCTTGTCCCGAAGCAGTGGGAGCTTCTTTGCCGCAGCTATCCTGGCGAGCTTTAGCGATAGCCACCAGTCCTTGTGTGTGAGGCCCTCGGGAGGAGTGAGGTGAATGAGCTTATCCCAATGGACGTACCTCCCATCAGGGCCGAGTGTACCCATACCGATCAGCCGCAGCAGTCTCTCTTGATCACCTTGGGCCTGTTGCCAAAGCTCCGAGAACTGGGGTGGATTCCTGGGCATCTGCATGGCATAGGTCTCCTAATGTGCTTCCACCAATCATTTACTAATCCGAATAGTATTAGTAATTCCTAACTGAGGCAAGGGTAGGTGTGCCTACCACCGGATGATCTATTGAATCTAAGACCTGGAAAAACAGTATGTTACCGCGTGTAAACCAAAGATNTACTGATATCAATGGGATTAGTAGAGAGCTCCAATGGTGCGAGGAAAGGCATAACATGGGTTGGAGCAGACGGCTCTATTGGTGATTCCTTGTTGGATCAGTGATTCGCCGGGTTGGATCGGTTGTGCAACGCAAACGGTGAATCTGGCCGCAGCTCAACCCTGCGTTATAGAACAGACAATTTCTGGATTGGTAGCGTCCGATCACCCAGAGGTGTATGAATGGGGCTCTCTCCCTCCCACCCCCGTCCGCCTGCGAGCCCGAGCCGGTCTGGGTTGGGAGTCGCTAAGGGCGACGCAGTGGTGTTATGAATGGGGCTCTCTCTTCCCCACGCCCTGCCGCCTGCGAGCCCGAGTCGGGCTCAGGGTGGGGAGCGCTGTGCGTGTAGAAGCTGAGATGCGAGTTGGTTGCAGACCGGCGGCTGTGAGGACAACGCAAAAGGACTGACGGCGCCAGGGCATTGCAGACCCGTGACTTGTGAGGACTGCTATAACAAGTGTTGGAGCAACGACGGATTGTCGGGGCATCTCAGGTTGACGGTGAATCGCTTTGCCCGTTCAGTTGGTCCAAGGCAATCGGTGAATCTGACCGCGGCTCAACACTACGTTGGACATATCTAAACTCCGCATCAGCGTAAGGATGAGAGTTTTTCGGTAGAGATTAGAGGGGATGTCCTGGCGTGGTTGTGCTATGGTGTCGTCATGCCGACGATGGGAGACATTTTTCGCGCCGAGTTTCCCGGTTACGCGCGTGCTCGCGGGTTGCGTGGTGTGGTGCGCCAAGGCGGGTGGGCGATCATGGCTTGCCGGACGGCGGCGCTCGGTGGTCACGCGGAATATTGCCCAGCGGGTCACTTCGTGGAATGCCACTACAACTCTTGCCGTCACCGAGCCTGTCCTCAGTGTCATGGTTTGGAGACGGAGCGTTGGCTTCGTCGTCAGATGTCTCGCTATGCGTTGAATTGCGGCTACCATCACGTGATTTTCACGGTGCCGCAGGAGTTGACGCGGGTGTGGCAGTACAACCGTGTGCTGTTCAGCAACTTGATGTTTCAGGCGGCGCGGGATGCGCTGCTGGAGTTGTTGCAGGATACCAAGTATCTGGGTGCGCTTCCCGGTCTGGTGGGCAACCTGCACACGTGGAAGCGCTCGGGTGAGAATCACGTGCACCAGCACTTCTTGGTGACGGCCGGTGGCTGGACGCCTGAGGGTTGGAAGTCGTGTGCCGATGACTACTTCGTGCCGTACAATTGCCTGCGCGAATTGTTTCGTGACAAGTTGGTGTGTTCCCTTCATCGTGCGTTGAAACGGGATGAATTGGTGGTGCCGAGTGTGATGTGCGGTCAGTTGGTGACGATGCTGAAGGATGTGGGCGCCAGGGAGTGGCACGTGAAGGTGATGGAGCGCTACGAAGGTGGGCAAGGGGTGCTGACGTATTTCTCGCGCTACGTACGCGGCGGTCCGATCTCGAATCCGCAGATTCTGTCGTATGCGAGAGGCGTTGTGACGTACCGGTATCGGGACCGTGAGACGGGTGCGGATCGCCAGGTGGAGCAGTCGGCGTGGGCCTTCATGGATCGCATCCTTGAGCACGTGCCGGAGAAGGGCTTCCGGACGGTCCGTTACTACGGCTTGTTTGCGCCGACCCGGCGTGCGGCGTTGGTGCAGTGCCGCGGTTGGTTGGGAATGACGGCGTATGAAGAGGCGGTCAAGTTGACGTTGGCCGCGTATCTGGAGCAACTCGAGATCGAGCCTGTGACGCAGTGCCCGAGGTGTGGCCAGCGTCTGAAGTGTCAGGAGCTTCCTCGTGCGGTGGCGCACGCGCCTCCGCGGGAGAAGGGCTATCATGTGGCGGCGTGAAGATCCGAGATCAAGCGACTCGGGAGCCGGGCGTGGTGTGTGCGTGGCGTCGGGGCAGTATGCCGAGCGCGAATTTGTGTGCCATGCCGGAACTCGTATTTCTCCGTGTGAAGCCCGGAGATCGAGCCGACATCGTGGGCCGTGGCCTTGTGGCAGCTTGCCGCGGTGTGCTAGGAGCCGGACGGCGGTGAAAGGGCCCTGTTGAAACGCCATACCTTTCCTATGAATGTCCAACATTAGATTGACCAGACGGTATCGACGCGGGAGCTGAGTTGATCGGTGAGTCGCCAGGTCAACGCTGTCCTGGAACCGGTGCGTGATTCTGGCCGCAGGTCATCTAGTCGTTAT
>PBSR01000018.1 GCA_002726335.1 Gemmatimonadaceae bacterium | reverse complement strand
GTGGACGGGATCCCGGGCGGGGTGAAATTGCGCATCTGGCTGAAGAACGCGGAGTTGTACGGGTTCGAGTTCGGAGACTGACTGCCGGCAACCGGCTGTCGCCTGACCGGGGCGGCGTCGGCGGAGCGACGTAGGTCGGCGCCGGGAATCCGGCACGGTGCAGGAGGTTGGAATGGAAGGCAGAAGGCTGGGGACGACCGACATCGGGGCGGCCCGCCTCGGCTCGCCCGCCGCCCGCATCCGCTGCTGACAGCAGTCTGCGAAGCTGGCCGCCCGTCAATCGCGCTCACCGCCAGAGAAGACGGCTAAACCTAGCTGCCCTCCACCCGCCGCCGAATGCCGTCCAGCATCCCCCACTGCATCAGCGCATCCACTGGGACGACCAGCGCGTCCGTCACCCACGGCACCCACCACTGCCCCGAGACTCCACCCGCGTCCGGACGATCAGCCGCGTCGCCACCTCCACCTTCGTCGTCCCCAGGTTCGCCAGCCACGTCCTACCGGGCTTGCAGGATGCCGCCGCCGAACGGCTGGATGAGTGGCTATCGGGAGGCTAGGCGGACGCTCAGACGGGGTAGCACGAGGCCAGCTTTCGAGGCTGTCTCAGACCGGGCGTTAGCAAATTGTTAGCAAACGGGCAGTTCGCAGCGGTTGTGCAGATCGCGCCGGTGGTTGCCAAACCTGTGAAACGATGGTCCCCCCAGCAGGACTCGAACCTGCGCACATGGTTTAGGAAACCAATGCTCTGTCCTCTGAGCTATGGGGGGGTGCCCGGGGGGGCTGGTTGAGTCGGGTGCTGAGACCCGCTTGAAAGCATATTTGATGGCGAGCGTTGTCGCTCGGACTCGCAGCGGCCGGACGGCCCGGACGCCCCAGGGTATGTGTGCCGCGCAAGTGGCCGTTTTCGGTATCTGCGCAGGGACGTACCTGCCGCCGGGGAACTCTGAGAGGGGGGGATAGATTGTGGCTGACCGGGGAAGACCAGGCGCACTCAGATTCGATGGGTCTGGCGTATGGGACGATACCGATATCACCCACGCCGGCGGGGACACTGACGCCAGCCTCCAGCAGCAGCAACAGACGGTTCGTCCCGACCGACCCGGGGCCGGGAGCGACCCCGATGGGGATGAACTTCAGGGCGAGTCCGGGCGCAACGGGCGACGGGGAGCGGGGCAATACGCAAGCACGCCCGGCATCCGGAGAGATCGAACGCGGGAATATGGCCGGGCCCGACGGCACCGACGGCGATACGGCACTGCAAATCGCGATCGAGGACGTGGGTGACGACCGGGACCCATCGACCCTGCGAAATATCGACCCGGATCGGACGGGCCCCGACGCCCCGGCGGATCCGCCTCCGGATATCCCCGATGACCCGGACTCCGAAGGGCTGATGGACATAGAAATTCGATCGGGGAACGTCCCCCGGCGAGGGGACCAAGTATCCTTGCAGCGGCCCCGGGACAGGCCGGGTCGTTATTGCCGCCGCTCTCCGCCGGAACAACAGCAATCCATGAAACCACCTCTGATAACGCGAATCGAGACCTTCGAGTTCACGGTCAACCTGCGTAACATCTCCGGCAGTTCGTCGGGGCTGGGGCTGATCTATACCCCCGGCGACCAGGGCACGGTGGGCCGCAGCGCGATGCGGATCGAAACCGACGCGGGGGTGAGCGGCGAGGCGGCGGGGCAGATGATCATGGCGGTGCGGCAGGCGGACCTGGTGGCGCGATTCTTGATCGGACGCGATGCTCGGCAACGCAACGAAATCTACCGCGATCTGCTGTTTGAACTGCGACAGCACGATGCGCTGGCGATCGGGCTGATCGATATCTGCCTGTGGGACCTGGCGGGAAAGCTCTATGACGCGCCGGTGTATGAGTTGCTGGGGGGCCGCCGACGCCCCTTGCGCGCCTATGCCAGCACCTATCACGGCGACCGGGTCGGCGGGCTGGATTCAGCACAGGCTTACGCCGATTTCGCGGTACGCTGCCAACAAATGGGCTACACGGCGTTCAAGATTCACGGCTGGATTGACGCTGACCCCGGGGAAGAAATCGCGACCATCCACGCGGTGCGCGACGCGGTGGGCGATTCGATGGCGCTGATGAGCGACCCGGCCTGCGCGATCGCCACGTTCGTGGAGGCGGTGCGGGTGGGACGGGCCTGCGACGAGGCAGGGTTCGCCTGGTACGAGGATCCGCTGTGGGAGGGCGGCAAGTCGTTTCACGTGCACCGAATGCTGCGGGAGAAGCTGCAAACTCCGCTGCTGATGTCGGAGTACCTGCGGGGATTGATGGCGCATACGGATGCGGCGATCGCCGGGGCGACCGATATCCTGCGGGTGGACGCCTACCAGGACGGCGGGATCACCGGGGCGATGAAGATCGCCCACGTGGCGGAGGGACTGGGTTTGGACGTGGAAATCCACTCGCACAGCCCGGCCCACCGCCACCTGATGACGGCGCTGCGCAACACGAACTTCTATGAAATGAACCTCGTGCACCCCGATCCGAAGGCGGATACGTCAGCGGTGAACACCTATACCAACTACCGCGACGGGCTGGACGCCATCGACGACCAGGGCTGCGTTTACGCCCCGGAGGGGCCCGGTCTGGGGGCGCAGGTGGACTGGGACTACATCCATGCGCACCGCACTGGCGGGGCGGTCTACGAACGCTAGCCCGGGATTAGGCTTCGGACGGTACGGTGTGGCCGGTCGGGTAGCGAGGTCGGCGTGGGGGGCTGGTAGCGCATGCGGGATTCGAACCCGCGATCTTCGCCTTGAGAGGGCGATGTCCTGGGCCACTAGACGAATGCGCCAGGTGCGGGGAGTGTAGCAAATGGGGGCGGGGCTACAATCAATTAGTGAATGACCCGACCGCCCCGGCCGGAGGAAACTCCGCCGCGCCGGTCGGGTGCTGAAAGGGCTCCCTGGTTTTGTTTGATCGGTTGACGGAACGGCTGGACGCGGCGCTGAAGAAAATGACCGGCCGCGGCAGGATCCGCGAAGCGGATGTGGACGAGGCGATGCGCGAGGTGCGGCGGGCGCTGCTGGAAGCGGATGTGAACTTCAAGGTGGCGCGGAGCTTTATCGCGGCGGTGCGGGAACGGGCAGTGGGCAAGGAAGTGCTGTCGAGTGTGACGCCGGCCCAGCAGGTCGTGAAGATCGTGCATGATGAGTTGACGGAGCTGCTGGGGCAGGAGACGGAGGGGCTAGCGAAGGCGAGTGACGGGCCGACGGTGATTATGGTGATCGGCCTGCAGGGCTCGGGGAAGACGACCAGCGCGGCGAAGCTGGCGCTGCGGCTGAAGAAAGCCGGCGGGACGCCGCTGCTGGCGGCGGCGGACGTGAAAAGGCCGGCGGCGGTGGAGCAGCTGTGCACGCTAGGCGAGCAGATCGAGGTGCCGGTGCATTTCGAAGGTGCGAAGTCGAAACCGGAACACATCGCGCGGAATGCGCTGGACAAGGCCCGTAAGGACAAGCACTCGGCGGTGATCGTGGATACGGCGGGTCGGATTCAGCTGGATGATGAACTGATGGAGGAGGTGCGGCGGATGGGCAAGCTGACGAAGCCGGATGAGGTGCTGTTCGTGGCGGACGCGATGACGGGGCAGGAGGCGGTGAACGTGGCGGCAGAGTTTCACGAGCGGGTGCCGTTGACGGGGCTGATTTTGACGAAGATGGACGGGGACGCACGGGGCGGGGCGGCGCTGTCGATCCGGGCGGTGACCGGGGTGCCGGTGAAATTCTTGACGCAGGGCGAGAAGGTGGAGCCGCTGGAGGTGTTTCACCCGGACCGGCTGGCGTCGCGGATTCTGGGGATGGGCGATGTGGTGACGCTGGTGGAACAGGCGCAGGAGGTGATTGATGAGGAATCGGCTCAGCGCCTGGAGGAGAAGATCCGGCAAGCGTCGTTCGACCTGAATGACTTCCTGGAGCAGTTCAACCAGATCAAGAATATGGGCTCGCTGTCGTCAATGATGAGCATGGTGCCGGGGATGGGCAAGTTGGCCAAGAATCCGGAGGTCCAGGAGGCNCTGACGGACAAGAACATCGCCCGCACAGAGGCGATTATCTTGAGCATGACGCCNGCGGAGCGGTCACGTCCCGAGTTGATNGACGGGAGCCGGCGGCGAAGGATCGCGGCNGGCAGCGGGACGGAGCCAAGCGATGTGAACCAGTTGCTGAATCAATTCAAGCAGATGCAGAAGGTGATGAAGATGCTGTCGTCGGGCCGGATGCCGAATTTGCCGGGTATGGGCGGGATGTTCGGCTAGACGGGGCGGGGTTGGGCGGCGGCGGCTCGATTCAGACGTAGACCGGACGAGAGCTGGCTGGTCGAGCCCTGTATCTCGCGGGAGGAGTTTTGCAGCCCTGGAGGCCGCCACTATCTTCACCGCCGGTAATCCGGATTCCCATGATCCTTCACCATTCTTCAGAGAACCGACGAATCCTTGCCGGTGTGGTGCCGTGGAAATACAGGCACTCACGGATTCAGAGTTAGCACGGGAACGGGAGGAAGCAAGTCTCCCAGTTATCAATTATCGGATGGAAACCGTGAATCTCTAGTCTTTGGGGAAGAGTTTTCTTGAGCCGGTGGCGGGGTGGCGGGTTTGGAGGGGGTCGCGCGCCCGAATATACTCGGGGCCGCTCATCGGCGCGGAAAGCGGCGGCGCGCCACCCAACGGTTTTCTGGCGGCGCGCTCGCGCCCCGGCCGCAGGGCGGAATAATGATCCTGGACTTGACGGCTGCCGACCGGCCACAAGGCGAACGGCGCGGACCGGCCGGAGATGAAACGATGCGGAGCGGAGTTTCCCCGATGACAGTTCTTGAATGGACCGATGACGGCATTCGACTCCTCGACCAAGCGCGGTTGCCGGACAAGGAGGAGTACATCCTGTGCGATTCGCTGGACATGATCTGCGAGGCGATTCGGAGCCTGCGGATACGCGGGGCGCCGTCGCTGGGAGTTGCGTCGGCATACGCGGTGCTGCTGGGGGCGACAAAGATCGCGGCGACGGACGCGGCGGGGTTCAAGGAGGAACTGGAGACGGTGGCGACGACGGTAAAGGAAACCCGCCCGACGGCGGTGAACCTGTTCTGGGCGGCGGATGAGATGCTGGCGGCGGCGGACGGGGCGCAGGGGGGACCGGAGGGAATGCTGGCGGCGATGCGCGAACGGGCGGCGAAGATCGAATCCGACAACCGCGAGCGCCATGTGAAATTGAGCGAGGCGGGGGCGGCCCTAGTGGCACCGGGAGCGAAGATCCTGCATCACTGCAACACGGGGCCACTGGCGACCCACGAGCGCGGCTCGGCGCTGGGGGTGATCTACGCAGCGCACCAGCAGGACAAGGGCATCCACGTATACGTGGACGAGACGCGGCCGCTCTTGCAGGGAGCGCGGCTGACCTGCTGGGAACTGGACCAGTGGGGGGTGGACTACACGCTGATTACGGACAGCATGGCCGGGCATTTCATGGAGGCGGGCGAGATCGACATGGCGGTGGTGGGGGCGGACCGGATCGCGGCCAATGGCGATACGGCGAACAAGATCGGCACCTACACGGCGGCGGTGCTGGCGGCGCATCACGAGGTACCGTTCTACGTAGCAGCGCCGCTGACGACGGTGGATTTCAGCCTGCCGAACGGTGCCGGTATTCCGATCGAGCAGCGCAATCCGGACGAGGTGCGCGGCTTTCGAGACACGGTGTGGGCACCGGCGGCGGCGCCGGTGGCAAATCCGGCGTTCGATGTGACGCCGGCGGGCCTGATCGCCGGGATTATCACGGAGATGGGGGTTGCCCGGGCGGACTATACGGACTCGCTGGCAACGCAGCGGGAACAACAGACAGAATTGCGAGCGTAGGTAATGGCCACGGCGAAACTGGGGATCATCGGGGGCAGCGGGTTCTACGACATGGAGGGGCTGACGGGAGTGGAGGAGGTTGTGGTGGAGACGCCGTTTGGCGACCCGAGTGACGCATACCGGGTGGGGATGCTGGAAGGGCTGGAGGTGGCGTTCTTGCCCCGGCACGGGCGCGGGCACCTGATCTCGCCGACCAACCTGAACTCGAAGGCGAATATCTGGGGGTTCAAGTCGCTGGGCGTGGACGCGATCGTTTCGGTGAGCGCGGTGGGGAGCTTGAAGGAGGAAATTCGGCCTTTAGACGTGGTGGTGCCGGATCAGTTCTTCGATCGCACGCGCAACCGGGCGACGTCGTTTTTCGACGTGCCGGGCCTGGTGGTGCACATGGGAATGGCGGAGCCGTTTTGCCCAGCGTTGAGTGCGCTGGTGGCGGACGCCGCCGAGGGCGCGGGGGCATCGGTGCATCGCGGCGGCGCCTATGTGTGTATGGAGGGACCGCAGTTTTCGACGGTGACCGAGTCGGAGGTGTTCAGGGGCTGGGGGATGAGCGTGATCGGGATGACGGCGGTGCCGGAGGTGCGGCTGGCCCGCGAGGCGGAACTGCACTATGCGACGTTCGCGATGGCGACCGATTACGACGTGTGGAAGGGCGAGCCGGTAACGGTGGCAATGGTGATCGCGAATCTGGGTAAGAACGTGGAAATGGCGAAATCGGCGGTGCGGGCGCTGGCGGCGAACCTGGGCGAGATGGAAAAAGTGTGCGGGTGCTGTAACGCGCTGGAGAACTCGATCATTTCGGATACGGGATTGATGCCGGACGCGGTGAAGAAACGGTACGAGTTGTTGATCGGAAAATACGTTGAATAGGCCGGGAATAGATCGAGGAGTCGCGATACGTTGAGCACGCTGGTGCTGGGTTCGATCGGAATCGATGACATCGAGACGCCGTTTGATAAGGCGGAGGGAATACTGGGCGGGTCAGCCAGCTACGCAGCGGTGGCGGGATCGTTCTTCGGGCCGAGCCGGATGGTCAGCATCGTGGGCGAGGACTTTAGCGACGACCAGCGGCGGCTGTTCACCAGCCGCGGTATCGACCTGAATGGGCTGAAAACGGCGCCGGGCAAGACGTTTCGCTGGGGCGGCCGCTACGCGATGAACTTTGACGACCGGGAGACGCTGTTCACAGACTTGAACGTGCTGGCGAAGTTCGATCCGGAGCTGCCGGCGAGCTACCAGGATTCGCGCTTCGTGCTGCTGGGTAACACGGATCCGGCGGTGCAGTTGAAGGTGCTGGAGCAACTGGACGGGCCGGAGGTGGTGGTGGTGGACACGATGAATTTCTGGCTGGAGAGCCAGCGCGACCTGGTGGACGAGGTGCTGGCGCGGGCGAACGTGGTGGTGGTGAACGAGGAGGAGGCGCGGATGATAAGCGGGCACCACAGCATCCTGCGGTCGGCGCTGGAAATGCTGGATATGGGCCTGGACGCGGTGATCATCAAGCAGGGCGCCTACGGGGCCCTGTTGCGGACGGCCGGCGAATGGTTTTTCACGTCGGCGTATCCGCTGCTGGAAGTGCGCGACCCAACCGGCGCCGGCGATTCGTTTGCCGGGGCACTGACAGGGTACCTGGCCCGTGAGAGAGAATTGACCGACCAGAACCTCCGCCGGGCGGTGGTGCACGGGAGTGTGGCGGCGTCGTTTTCGGTGGAGGGATTTGGACTGGAATCGCTGTTGAACCTGACGGAACAACAAATGAAGGATCGTTATGCGGAGTTCCTCCGCTTTTCACGAGTCGAATTTGACATTGACTAGATTGATCGGAATTCCGATTGAGGAGAACTATTGATATGGCGGTAACCGCAAACGTGCCCCGCGACGTGACCGACCTGAAACTGGCGGACACGGGCAAGAGCGCGATCGAGTGGGCGGAGGCGTCGATGCCGGTGCTGCGGGCAATCCGCGAGCGCTTCGAAAAGGAAAAACCCCTAGCGGGACTGACGCTGGCGGCCTGCCTGCACGTCACGACCGAGACGGCCAACCTGATGCGGACGCTGAAGGCGGGCGGGGCGGATGTGTACCTGTGCGCTTCGAATCCGCTGAGCACCCAGGACGAGACGGCGGCGGCACTGGTGGTGCACTACGGCATCCCGACCTTCGCCCGGACCGGCGAGAACAACAAGGTCTACTACGACCACATCAAGTCGGTGCTGGATACGTCGCCGGCGATCACGATGGATGACGGCGCGGATCTGGTGAGCACGATTCACGCCAGCCGTACCGAGCTGCTGGAGACGATTATCGGCGGCACGGAGGAGACGACGACCGGGGTGATCCGGCTGCGCAGCATGGAAGAGGACGGGGTGCTGAGATTCCCGATCGTGGCCGTGAACGAGGCCAACACGAAGCACTTCTTTGATAACCGTTACGGCACGGGGCAGTCGACGGTAGACGGCATACTGCGGGCGACCAATATCCTGCTGGCCGGCAAGAATTTTGTGGTCGGCGGCTACGGCTGGTGCGGAAGGGGCCTGGCGAGCCGGGCCGATGGGATGGGCGCGAACGTGATCGTGACCGAAATCGATCCGACGCGGGCGCTCGAAGCGGTGATGGACGGCTACCGGGTGATGCCGATGATGGAAGCGGCGGCAATTGGCGATATCTTCGTGACGGTGACCGGCGACAAGCACGTGGTCGATACCCACCACATGGATGTCATGAAGTCGGACGCGATCGTGGCGAACTCCGGTCACTTCGATGTGGAGATCAACGTGGCCGGCCTGGCGGAGATGTCGACCTCACGACGCACGGTGCGGCCGTTCCTGGAGGAGTTCGTGCAGAAGGACGGACGCAAGTTGTACCTGCTGGGCGAGGGCCGCTTGATCAACCTA
>PBSR01000017.1 GCA_002726335.1 Gemmatimonadaceae bacterium | reverse complement strand
GGGCGGAAACGGATCCCCCTCACCTCGAGGAGGCCGAATTTGCCCTGCCCGGTGGACAGACAATGCGCTTCGTCTGGATCGAGGCGGGATCGTTCCTGATGGGTTCCGCGGAGGATGAGGAACTGGTGATCAGTTTCGAGTTCCCCCGACACGAAGTGACCATCGAGCATGGGTTCTACCTTGGTCAGTTTGAGATCACGCAGGCCCAGTGGACGGCCGTCATGGGCACCGAGCCCTGGACGCAGGACAGCCGAACCTACGTTTCTGACGACCCCAGCCATCCGGCCACGTACGTCTCATGGCTGGATGTACAGGACTTCGTCAGCGCCCTCAATGACGCCGAAGGCGGCCCCTACTGCCGACTGCCGACCGAAGCAGAATGGGAGTACGCCGGGCGGGCCGGCACCACAACGCGATGGTCCTGGGGCGACGACCCGGATCTGATCGGCGACTACGCCTGGAACCGTGACAACACGTTCTTCCGCGGCGAGCCGTGGGCCCACCCGGTGGGCCAGAAACTGCCAAATCCGTGGAAGCTCTATGACATGCACGGCAACGCCTGGGAGTGGGTCCAGGACTGGTCCGGCGTGTACGCTGCCGGGCCACAGGTGGATCCGCAGGGCCCGGAAGATGGCCAGTTCCGTATCGTCCGCGGCGGCATCTTCATGGGGGATGCCCGCGGCCTGCGTTCAGCTTTCCGCTATGGCGGCTCCCAGGATTTTCCCGACGGTGGGGTCGGTGCCCGCCTGGTGCGCCAGGCCCCGTCGTCGCCGGCAACCAGCGTGCGGGCATCGACCTGGGGATCGGTGAAAGGACGCTGGTAGCGTGTGTAGAGGCACACAGGTGCGTGTGTCAACCCGGCTCAGCCGTTGTTCGAGCGATGGAAGTGCACGTGCCACCAGCGGCCGTCTCGCCGCTGCCACACCCGGGTCTCCTCGCAACGGCGGCTCACCGGTCCGGCGTCGGTCTGGTGCTGGGTCAACCGCATGTAGGTGACGAGGGCCGCATCCTTGCCCAGCAGCTGCACCCGGGGGTCGACCATGGTCTCGTTCCTGGCGCCTGCCGGTGCCCCCAGGTCGAAGTAATAGCGATGGAAGGGCAGTCCCTCGACACGGTGACCCAGGGCCTCCGGCTCAAAGGCCGTCAATTCCGGCGCACACAGAGATTCGTAGATCTGCCAGTCGCCGTCGGCGATGCTGTCGATCAGCCGTTGCGACAGCTCGAGGAGCGTCTCTTCGTCGGTCTTCATCTGTCGAGGCCGTACTTCTGCAGCACTGCCTGCCATTCACCACGGGCATTCATGATCAACTCGATGACCTCGCGCAGGGCACCCTCCCCCCCCGGGGACACCGTCACGTAGTCGGCGACGGATTTCACCTCCGGCCGGCCATTGGCCACCGCCACGCCAAGACCGGCCCGACGGAGCAGAGGCGTGTCCGGCAGGTCGTCTCCCATGTAGCACACTTCGTCGTTCTGTACGCCCGCCTCGCGGCAGATCTGCTCCCACGGCTCGATCTTGTCGAGGTGCCCCTGGAACACGTAGGACACTCCGAGCATCTGGCAACGGTGGGTGATCCCGGGGGCGTCGCGGCCGCTGATGACGCCACTTACGTGGCCGGCGGCATGCCACCAGCGCAGGGCCATGCCGTCGATGGCAGTACTGCCTTTCGTCTCGACGAGATCGCCCGAAGGTCCAGGGAAATAGAACAGTCTGCCATCGGTCCACACGCCGTCGATGTCGGTGAGCAAGACCTTGATTCGCCCGGCCTTGGACAGCAGTGCCGGAGAGGGTGGCGGGGGTATGGGGTCAGCTGCCATTTCAGGCCTTTCCCTGTTTGAGTATACGGGCGCCGTAGTAAGCCGCCCCCAGCAGCGCCGTGTTGTCCTGCTTTATGATGTGAACGGGAATCCGTCCGTGGGATCGGGTTCGCCTTCGTTGATAGTGATCACGTCCTCGTCGGCCAACGCCAGAAGGCCGTAGGCGGCAGCCTCCAGGTCATTGAGCAGGAACACGTGCGCCACGCTGACAGCCGAGGCGATCTGCCCCGGGTCGATCGTCCAGGGCAGATTGACCGGCTTCACCGGCGTGTGTCGCACGGGTCCAGGAACGCCGAGAACGATCCGATCCGGTCGCTGGCCGCAGTGGTCGACGAAGGCGGCAAGCAGCTGCGCGGCCCCCTCGAAGTCACACGACTCGAAACGTTTGACGTCTACCGGGTCGAGCTTCCCTCCGAGGACACGGTACAGTCCCAGGTACGCCTTCGTGCCGCCCACGTCGCCACCGAGGATCAGGGACACGCCCAGGTCCTCCAGTCGCGGTCGAACAGCAGGTCGGCTTGCCGCGGTCCCCAGGTGCCGGCCGCGTATTCTGGCACGCTGGTCGCAGACGTCGCGTTCCAGGCTTCGAGGACGGGCATCAGCAGCTCCCAGGATTTCTCGATCCACCTGGAGTCGGCGAACAACGTGCCGTCACCGAGCAGACAATCGAGCAGCAGCGTCTCGTAGGCTTCCGGGCTGCGGCCCCCGAAGGCATCCTGATAGCTGAAGTCCATTTCCACGGAGCCGAGATTCACATCCGGTCCCGGCATCTTGCCGCTGAAGGACAGAGAGATGCCCTCGTCGGGCTGGATGCGAATGGTCAACGTGCTCGGCCGTACGTCCCGACCCCCGGAGAAGATCAGGTGTGGTGGTTGCTTGAAGCGCATCGTGATGGCACTGGCCCTTCGTGCCAGGCGTTTACCAGTGCGCACATAGAATGGCACGCCCTGCCAGCGCCAGTTGTCGAGGGTGAACTCGACGGCGGCGAAGGTCTCGGTGCGGGAGCCTGCCGGCACTTCCTCCTCGTCGAGATACCCCGGGACCGGCCCACCGTCGTATGCACCGGCGGTGTACTGGCCGCGCACGGCGAAGCGGTCGACCTCGCCGATACTGATGGGACGCACAGCCTTGAGAACCTTCAGTTTCTCCAGACGTACGGACTCAGCGTCGAAGGCCGACGGCGGCTCCATGGCGACGACACACATGACCTGCAGCAGGTGGTTCTGGATCATGTCGCGCAGGGCCCCGGAACCGTCGTAGTAGCCGGCCCGGTGTTCGACACCCACCGCTTCGGCCGCCGTGATCTGCACGTGATCGACGTAGCGTCGATTCCACAACGGTTCGAACATCGAGTTGGCCAGGCGGAAGACAAGGATGTTCTGCACCGTCTCCTTTCCCAGGTAGTGATCGATGCGGAAGATCTGAGGCTCGCAGAACACGGCGTGAATGGCCCGGTTCAACTCGCCGGCGCTGTCGAGGTCCTGGCCGAAGGGTTTTTCCACGATGATGCGGACCCAACCGGGTTCGCCCTGGCCCTCGCGATGCAGTCCGGCGACGCCGAGTTGCTCGATGATCGTCAGGTAGACCTGGGGAGGCACCGAGCAGTAGAAGCAGCGATTGCCGGCGGTGCCGCGTTCGTCATCGATCTGCTGCAGACGGACATTCAATCGCTGGTAGAACGCCGAGTCACCTGGATCACCGCTGAGGTACTCCAGGTGCGAGAGAAAGCCCTCCACCTGCTCGCCGCTGGCCCCGACGAACTCCTCCAGGGCCTGTCCCATGTGGGCGCGGAAGCCATCGCTGCTCATGGGCGAACGGGCGACACCGACGAGGGCGAAGTTCTCCGGCAGGCGCCCCTGTTGCTGCAGATGCCAGACCGCGGGTACGAGTTTTCGCCGGGTCAGGTCACCGGAGGCGCCAAAGATGACCAGGACGCAGGGATCGGGTACCCGATCCGGTGCCAGCAGCGAGTCGGTCACCTGACACCCGGTCTCATGCTCAGCCCTGCGGCAATGCGGCGCACTGGCTCTCGATGGCGCCCAGCAGGTTGTCGAAGGGCTCGACGAACAGGGCGACGGCATCGGCCTGCAGCCTGTCGGTGACGGCGGTCATGGAGATGCCGGCGGCATCGACGGCGGCCATGACACGCAGGGCCTCGTCCACGCCCTGCTCCAGCGTCGCGGCCACGACGCCGTGGTCGCGGAAGGCTTCGAAGGTGGCCACCGGCATGGTGTTGACCGTATCCCGGCCGATCAGCTCCTCGACATAGAGAACGTCGCGGTACTGTGGATTCTTGACACCGGTGCTGGCCCAGAGAAGCCGTTGTGGACGCGCACCCTTCGACGCCAGGGCCTGCCAGCGGTCTGTGGCGCTCAGCCTCAGGAAATGCTGGTAGGCGAGTTTGGCGTTGGCGATGGCAACCTTGCCACGGAGGTCGGTGACGTCCGGCAGCTGTTCCAGTTTCGAGTCCACCAGCGTGTCGATACGGCTGACAAAGAAGCTGGCCACACTGGCCACCGAACCTGCGTCGCCACCGGCAGCCGTCAGATTCTCGAGACCGGCAAGGTAGGCGTCGGCCACGGCGGCGTAGTTGTCCTGCGCGAAGAGCAAGGTGACGTTGATGTTCAGCCCCTTGCCGATGAGGGCCTCGACGGCAGAAATGCCTGCCGGCGTCCCCGGTACCTTGATCATGAGATTGAGGCGGTCCACGGCGCCGGCCAGACGCAGGGCCTCGTCGATGGTGGCCTGAGTGTCGTCGGCCAGATGGGGCGAGACTTCCAGCGACACGTAGCCGTCGGCTCCCTGCGTCTCGTCGAAGATGGGCCGCAGCACGTCGGCGGCGCCCCGGATGTCGTCGATGGCAATGGCCTCGTAGATCTGCAGCGGCGACAGTCCGGCTGCGGCGTGTCGCCGCAGGTCATCCGCATAGTCGTCAGATCCGGAGATGGCCTTCTCGAAGATGGCCGGGTTCGACGTCATGCCCCGCACGCCGTCGCCGGCGATCAGGCGGCCCAGGTCACCACTGGTGATGAGACTGCGGCTGATGCTGTCGTACCAGACGCTCTGGCCCTGGGACCCGAGATCGACCAGCGGATTGGACATATCTGGACTCCTGCGACGGAGAGGGTGGGTTCTGCCTCGAAACCGTATACTTCCCGGTTGGGTAATATCCCGACTGCTCCCTTGGCAGGCAACACGACTGCAGGGGTGCAGCCCGCACTGTCACACGCTCCCGGGAGATCGAAACAGTGGCACGCATTCTGGTCACCGGCGGCGCCGGTTTCATCGGTTCACACCTGTGCCGACGCCTGGTCACCGACGGGCACGAGGTCCGTGCTCTCGACAATCTGTCGAGTGGACGGCGTGGCAATCTCGGTGACACCGACGTGGACCTCATGGTGGGCGATCTGCGCGATCCGTCCACGGCGGCGCAGGCTGTGGAGGAGGCCGAAATCGTGTTGCACCACGCCGCGATCGCCTCGGTGCAGTACTCGGTGGAACAGCCACTCGACGAGCAGGAGGTCAACGTCGTGGGTACGTTGCGTCTGCTCGAAGCGGCGCGTCAGGCCGGGGTCCGGCGGGTCGTCTTCGCCGCTTCGGCCGCTGCCTACGGCACCGATCCGACGATCCCCAAACGCGAAGACATGGTCGCCCTGCCGGTTTCGCCCTACGGCCTGTCCAAGGTCACCGGAGAGCACTACTGCCGCGTCTGGTCGCACGTCTACGGTCTGGAGACCGTCTGCTTCCGGTATTTCAACATCTTCGGACCGCGTCAGGATCCTGCCAGCCAGTACAGCGGCGTCATCTCGATCTTTGCCCGCAGGATGATCGATGGCGACACGCCGTTGATCCACGGCGATGGCGAACAGTCACGCGACTTCACTTTCGTGGACAACGTGGTCGACGCCAATCTGCTGGCTCTGGCAGCGCCCAACGCCAGCGGTGAGGTCTACAACATCGGCACGTCCCGAGGCGTTACGGTGAACGAGCTGGTCGTTTCGTTGAACCAGGTGCTCGGCACCGATCTGCAGCCGGAACACGGCCCGGAGCGGACCGGTGACGTGCGCGCCTCCGTGGCCGACATCACGCGCGCCCGCCGTGATCTGGGGTTTGAGCCACGTGTTTCCTTCGAAGAGGGTCTCCGACAGACGGTGGACTGGATGCGCAACTCCGGGTAATTGCTTGCCCCTCTCGAAGAGCGGGGGTACCGTTACATCATGGCCATGATCACCGACGGCAAGAAGCAGATCCCCTTCATGCGGGGAATGCTAGTCCACCATCTGATCCAGCGCGGCTTCGACCATGACGAGGCGTACGAGCTGGCCGACGAGGTGCGCGGCGAGCTGCGCGAGCGCAAGAACGTCAAGCGGGAGGAGATCCTCGAACTGATCGGCAGCCTGCTGGCGCGGGACCATGCCGAGCGGACCGTGGGTGATCTCGTATTCTGGGAGCGAGCCCCGACGACGATCCGGGTCACGCGCAAGAAGGGGTCACGACCCTTCTCCAAGGAACTGCTGTCCCACTCGATCCAGGCCTCGGGTCTGCCGCCGGAGGCCGCCTACTCCCTGGCGCAGAACGTCGAGAGTCGGCTCGTGCAGGAGCGCAATGCCGACATCGATCACGAGGAACTTGAGAAAGTCGTCGAGCAGGTGCTGCGTCAGGAGCACGGGCGCAACTACGCCCAGCGTTATCGGATCTGGCGGGCCTGGGGCAACCTCGACAAGCCTCTCGTCATACTGATCGGCGGCGCCAGTGGTGTGGGCAAGACGACGCTGGCCATCAGCCTGGCAAACCTGCTCGACATTCCGCGGGTCGTGGCCACCGACGACATCCGCCAGATCCTGCGCCTTACTCTGGCGGAGGACTTCATGCCAGCCATTCACACCTCATCGTACCGTGCGGCGGAGGCGATTCCGGAATCGGGTCAGGTTGGCCTGGATCCCGTCATCGCCGGGTACCGGGAGCAGGCGCGGGTTGTCGGCGTCGGCGTGCGCGCCATCATCAGTCGCTGCGTCGAGGAGAACACCAGCGTCATCATGGACGGCGTGCACCTGCTGCCCGGGTTCATCGACCTGTCCGCCTTCGACAAGAAGGCGATCATCGCGCCTCTCAGTCTGCTGGTCACCGAGCCCGATGCCTACCAGGAGAGGTTTACCAAACGGGCGACAGAGGAACCGGCACGGGAATCACACAAGTATCTGGCCCATCTGGATCACATCCTCACGATCCAGGAACACATCCTGCAGTGCAGCGAGGAGGAGGATGTGCCCACCATCGATGTAACCGCCATCGAAGATCCGACGAGTGCGGCGGTGACCGTCGTCGCCGAGCGACTGCAGCAGGAGCGGGAGATCCGTCAGATGATGGGGGGCAACGGCAAAGCCAAGAAGAAAAGGTAGGGGTGCCCCCCGAGGGACGTTGCCCCTCCCTGAAGGCCGGGCTATATTGACCGTTCAGTATACGTTCCCAAAGCCAAGACCACTCGGACGCCAGACAAGCTATGCTGAAGAAAAAGGACAACGGTTCGGTCGCCGGTAACGGCCAGACCCTGAATACCATCATCGGTCGCGGAACGGTCTTCGAAGGAGTGATGAAGGTCGACAACAGCGTTCGCATCGACGGCACATTCAAGGGAGAGTTGACCTGCTCGGGGGCACTCACCATCAGCCAGTCAGGTGAAGCCTACGCCCATCTCGAGGGGCGGGATATCTATATCAACGGTATCGTTCGCGGCACTGTTCGCGCCGACAAGGTCCGCCTAGACAGTCAGGCTCGTTTCATCGGTGATGTCTATGCCAGTGCCCTGTCGGTTTCCGAGGGAGCCGTGTTCCACGGCAGTTGCTCCATGGAGACGGCGGCCAGCGAGATCGAGGACAACACCAAGCGCGATGGCTCGGTCATCCCCATGGATGGCAAGCGGCTGGACGGCGCCGCTGCCGCGGCCACCCTCGAAACGACTCAGGACGGAGCCCGCGCCTCCGGTTCCTAGCAGGAATTTCCCGCAGTGCCCACGGGATCCAGATCGATGTGGTTTGGATGCCGATGACTGTTAATCCTATGTAAACAGTAGTTTAGGGCTATGTCGGACGGTTCAGTTGAGCCGTTTCACAGTCCGTGGTATACACTTTGCTCACCTTCGGTGAACGCCTCCTTCGAGCGCCTTCTCTGATCGCAGTGCAAAGGATCCCATGGCGACAGCTCGCATCAACCACAACTCACATCTGACCGAAGTGCACCGGACGATGGCGGTGCATCAAGCCGACGTGAGCAAGCAGATCGGCATGCTGTCCTCCGGCCTGCGCATCAATCGGGCCAGCGACGATCCGGCCAGCCTGGCCCTGGCCGACGGCATCCGCTCTGAGGTGCGGGCCATCGCCGAAGGCACGCGCAACATCCAGCAAACCTTCTCGCTGATTCAGGTCGCCGACGGCTCGCTGAACGAGATCAGTGCGATGGTGAACCGCATGCGCGCTCTGGCCATGCAGGGGGCATCCTCCGTCTTCAGCGACGTCGATCGCCTCAACATCAACTCAGAATTCAACGAACTGCGCGCCGAGATCGATCGTATCGCCAGCGCCACGACCTACAACGGCAAGCAACTGCTCACCGGCGGCAACAACCACCTGAATGCTGCCTCGACGGCTGCCACCAGCGCCGCCGACACCGGCCTGACCGACATCCTCGTCAGCGATGCCACCGTCGGAACCTACACCTTCGTCGACACGCCGGGAGACGGTTTCGTCACCCTTGGCAATGGCGTACAGACGCAGACCGTGGCTGTCTCCAGCTTCCTCGGTCAGGATGGTTCTCTGGGCGAAGGCGAATTCCACAAGGTCCGTTTCGACCGACTCGGGGTGGAGGTAACCCTCACCGGCGAGAACGTCCGCGGGGCACCAGGTGGTTATGTGGACGGTGTCCTCGATGGTCAGACCCTCATCGTGGAGGAGGATGACGGTCTCACCTTCCAGGTCGGGCCTTCCGAGACGAGCAACGACGTGAGTCGCGTCGGCATCAGCGATATGCGGGCTACCGGTCCGGTCCTTGGTCTCGGCGGTCTGTCGATCGTCACCCGCATCGACGCCCAGGGCGCATTGGTAGAACTGGGCACGGCCATCGACAAGATCACCGGCGAGCGCAATCGGCTTGGCGCTTTTCAGAATCGCCTGCAACTGAGCATCAGCACCAGTGAGAGTGTCGTGGAGCGGATGATAGACGCCGAGTCCCGGATTCGTGAGGTGGACGTGGCTCGGGCGGCGACACGTATGACACAGGCCCAGATCCTGTCGCAGGCAGCCACCAGCATCGCCGGACACGCCGACGCCGACATCGAGAGAATCCTTTCCCTGCTGCGCTGATCACTCAGAGATAGAGCAGGTAGAAGCGCAGATCCGGATAGACCCGCACTGCGGGTGCGGGGAAGTGCAGCCAGTTCAGCTGCTGTTTGAACTCCTCCCACAACCAGCCTCCTGCAGGCATGTACCGAGCATCATAATCGAGAGACAGCAGGATCTCGGGGTGCGCCGACGGCAGTTCCGGGTATTCCCGTTCCCGTCCGCGACTCTTCACGTTGGCTCCATGCATGCCACGAGCGCTGTAGCCGACGGCGAAACCGAGCCAATCCGGCCACCGTGTCTGCAGGCGCTTCGGCAGGGCCTGCTCGACGGTCAGGGCGAGCCAGAAGGTCATGCCCTCGTAGTCGTCGATGGCGTACCGCGTACGGGGCCGACCGGCAGCAAGGCGTTCATCGTAGTCCAGGTAGAGTGGCGACGGGAACCAGCTGAACTTGAAGTTGAGCGCCTGCGTCCGCGGCCACAGGGTGTGCATGAGGGGAACCGAAGCACCTGCCGTGTTGGCGAGGAAGTCGGGAATCGAGAAGCCCCAGTCGGCGAAGTAGGCGTCGCGCATCTCCACCTCGAACAGCAGCGCCCAGCTGGTAGCGGCGCCGAGCCCGGCCGCCGCCCGTGGTGTGAAGCCGGTCCAGCGAAAGGCGTCACCCAGGCTGCGGGACATGAACATGCCACCCATGAAGTGGCCGCCTTTGTCCATGTGCAGGTAGGTGTTGCCCGACCAGTCACGAAGCCAGCGGATCGATCCGCGTTTTTCGCCCTGGTACCAGGCACGATCGAAGTACCTGAAGCCAGCCCAGTGGGCGACGACACCGCCGGCCCCCAGCGCGGCCAGACGATCCAGGTGCAGTCCCTCGGTTTCCACCCGCTGCACCTGCGCTTCTCCCCAGGCCGCCGTCGCCAGCAAGGTGCCGAGCAGAAGCATGCTGCACCAGCGTTTTGCCCGCCGAGGCACGGACCTGTCCGGCTCGGCCGCACACCCGGTTCGTACGGGGCGGGAACGTCGCATCTGGCTGGCTTTCAAAGGGATGAACCTATTCGGAGCGAGTGTCACCGATCCATGCTAAATTAGAAGTCGCTCTGCCTCTTCGAAACCCACACCATGACAACGCCCTTGTCACGTCCCCCTGAACGCAGCTCCGAAGACGCTGTGCGCCGCCGCCGCCGCCGTCGCACGGACGACCCCGTCGAGCCGCGCCCGACGAGCGACCGGGTCACCACACCGACCGTTCCAGGAAATGACCGGCAAACCGGCGAGCGGCCGGCAGGCAGCAGGCGAGCCAGGGGCTGGCGGGTTCTGGCGCCCACCGCCTGGGGTCTGTCGCCGACGTTCCGAGTCTTTCTCTTCCTCGGGGGCGTTCTGGGCGTGATGGCCTTTCTGCTCTACAACGAGTACGTCATTCAGCAGTTCCGCGACCAGGAACGGGTCCGGGCGAATCTCTACGCCAACCTCTACGGTCTGGCGATCTCCGACGCGCTACCCTCTGAGGTGTCAGGTGACATCTTCGAGAAAATCATCCACAACAAGAAGAACTCGTTCCCCGTGGTCGTCACCGACCATCGTGGACGGGTCACCTTGTGGGGCGGTCCCGGCCTGCCGCCGCAGGACGCGACCAATGTCAGCCGCAGCGCCGCCGCTTCACCTGCGACCCTAGCCGCAGTGCGCGTGGTCATGGACGCCATGGACGACGTCAACGAGCCCGTCGTCGCTTCGTGGAACACCGAGGCCATAGTCCGCGTCTACCAGGACGCCCAGGATCTCGTGGTCCTCGATCCCGAGGGGTATGCCGTGGCATGGGGAGGGCCACACCTTCCTGCGTCGGTCGACACATCGGAGGCAAATCGACAAGAGGCCGCCAAGGCTGCGCGAGCCTGGCAAGCTGACGGTGTGCGGCCGTTGCTGTTTCACGTCTCGACAGACTCCGTAAACCATCTGATCCGCGCCGGTGCCGATTTCGCTGTGTCGCGGACCGGCCGGGTCATCGCCTGGGGCGGTCCGTCGCTGCCTCCCTTCCGCGAATCGGGGCAGATCAGCCCCGAGGCGCAGGCGCTCTACGACCGTGTCGCCGCCAGCACCGAGCCCATCACTTTCCGCGTGCACAACGAGTTGAAGATCCACTATGGCGACACGGAGTGGCTCAGCCGCATCTCGCTGGCTCCCTTCATCACCGTCGGCGTGCTGCTGCTCTTCGTCCTCATCGGCTGGGTCGGCTCGCGCAATATCCGGCGCAGTGAACAACGTTCGATCTGGGTCGGCATGGCCAAGGAGACGGCGCATCAGCTGGGTACGCCGCTGTCGTCGCTGTCAGGCTGGCTCGAGCTGATGAGTGGCCGCGTGCACGATCTGGTCACCGCCACTGAAGACATGCGACACGAGGCCGGGCAGTCGGTGGATCAGGTGGTCGGCGAGATGCAGCAGGACATGGGGCGTCTGAATCAGATTGCTTCCCGCTTCAGTCAGATCGGTTCGGTGCCCGAATTGAAACCAGCGGACGTCCGCGACGTCATCAATGATACGGTGGGCTACTTCAAGGGGCGTGGCCCGCAGTTCGGCCGACACGAGTTCGTTCTCGATCTGCAGGCAATCCCCGCGGTGCCACTGAATGCCGAGCTGATGGGCTGGGTTTTCGAGAACCTGTTCAAGAACGCCATGGACGCCATGGTGCAGCAGGAGGGGTGCATCCGCATCGGCACCAGCTTTGACGAGGAGCGTCACCGCGTGCGCATCCTTATCGAGGACAACGGCCGCGGCATCAACGCGGAGAACCTGGCCCGAGTGTTCCAGCCCGGCTTCAGCACGAAGAAGCGTGGTTGGGGTCTGGGGCTGGCCTTCGTGCGCCGCATCGTGGAAGAGTACCACGGCGGCCACATCCACATCCCGCGGTCCGAACAGGGAGCCGGTACGACCTTCGAGATCAACCTGCCTGCCAGAACCGAGAATGTCTGAGAGGATGAGTACGTGACGGAATCGACCAACCACAAGATCCTGTGGGCCGACGATGAAAGCGACCTGCTGCGTTCACACCACATGTATCTGAACGAGCGTGGCTATGATGTAACACCTGTGAGCAACGGCGAAGATGCCCTGGCGCTGTTGCAGCAGGAGCACTTCGACCTGGTGCTGCTCGACGAGATGATGCCAGGTCTCGACGGACTGTCGACGCTGGAGCAACTGAAGGAGCGCGACCCGAACGTGCCCGTCATCATGATCACGAAGAGTGAAGAAGAATACCTGATGAACGAGGCCATCGGCCGGCGCATCGACGACTACCTGACAAAGCCGGTGAACCCGAGTCAGATCTTCATGGCCTGCAAGAAGATTCTCGACGCCAGGCAGATCCGTCAGAGCCAGGCCGGACAGGCGTATGTGTCGAAGTCGAACCAGATCCGTGAATGGCTGGCCGGTGACATGACGTGGCGCACCTGGATCGACGTGCATCGACTGCTGTCAGAGTGGGATATCGAGATCAGCCGCATCGGAGACGATGGCCTGCGACAGATGATCGAGGCTCAGCGCAAGGAGTGCAATCACGAATTCGGGCGTTTCGTCGAACACAGTTACCGCACGTGGGTGGCCAGTGAAGAAGACTCTCCACCCCTGTCGGTAGATGTCGTTCCTGAACGGGTGGCACCGCTGCTGGAACAGGGCAAGCAGGTGTTCTTCATTGTCATCGACTGCCTGCGCCTCGACCACTGGATGATCCTGGAGCCGATGGTCTCCGAGTTCTACAACGTGCGCCGCGACTACCACTATTCAATCTTACCAACGGCTACACCGTACTCCCGGAATGCGATCTTCTCCGGACTGTTCCCGGTGGAGATCGCTAAGAAGTACAAAGAGCTGTGGTCACACGGTGGCAAGGATGACGAGCACAGCCTGAACCGGCATGAGCACCGGTTTCTCGATGACCAGATCGCCGATATGGGCATCAAGCTGAAGGGCGACTCGCGCTACGTGAAGGTCATCGATACAGCCGAAGGGCAGAGTCTGGCGCGCAAGGCTGACAGCATGGGCAGCGTACCTCTGGTCGGCGTGGTCTACAATTTCCTCGACATGCTCGTCCACGGCCGCTCACATTCCGAACTGCTGAAGGAGATCGCTCCCGACGAGAGTGGTTTTCGCTCTCTCGTGTTGTCCTGGTTCGAGCACTCCTCGCTGTTCGAGCTGCTCAAGCGTCTATCCCGTACCGACGCCACTGTGGTTATCACCACCGACCACGGCGCTGTGCGCGGCGGCCGGGCGACGAAGGTGCACGGTGATCGGCAGACGTCGACGAGCCTGCGCTACAAGTATGGCCGCAACCTGCGCGTCGACGCCAAGGACAGCCTGCTGATCGAGGATCCGGAGGCCTGGGGTCTGCCGTCCACGGGTCTGGGTTCGAACTATATCGTCGCCAAGGAGGACTTTTACTTCGTCTACCCGACGAACTACAACGAGTATCAGCGACAGTACAAGGACAGCTTCCAGCACGGCGGCATCTCCCTGGAAGAGGTGGTTCTGCCCGTGGTGACACTGGAATCGAAGTGACGGCTCTCCCCTCGGCCGGTGAGCGTGTCACCATCGATCCCGAGGAGACGAGACAGTTCGGGCGAGAGCTGGCGGCGGCTATGCAGCCGGGTGAGCTGGTGGCGCTCAGTGGGGATCTGGGCGCCGGCAAGACATGTCTCATCCAGGGAATCGCCGAGGGACTGGGCGTGACGGATGTGGTCAACAGTCCCACATTTGTCCTGCTGAACCTGTACGCAGCTCGAAAGGCTGCCGGCGGCGAACTGACAGTCTACCATTTCGATCTGTATCGCCTGGCCTCAGGGGAGGAGCTCGAGGACATTGGCGCACTTGAGTTTTTCGAAGATTCGCAGGGGGTGAGTCTGGTGGAATGGGCAGATCGTATGCCGGAGTATCTGCCCGAGTCGCGCTGGGAGGTGCGCCTCGAGCACGGCGACACCGCCACTCACCGCACGATCCACTGGCGGCGTCCGATCGTCAGCCAGGCACACGGGAGGGAGACGGAGTGACAGTACCGTGGAAGGGCCGTCATCTGGCGGGCTGCATTCTGATGTTGGTCTGTGCCGTGCCTGAGTTGGCGGCAGCACAGGATGGGGCCGTCGGACCCGGCTCCGGGGAGCTGGTCCGCCTGGTGGACAATCCGACGGCGGGTCTCGTCGACAAGGGCCGGTTCGCCGTCGATATGAGGATGTTTCCCGACGGGGGGCTGGTGGGGCAGCTGCATGCCGGGATCATGCGCCGACTGACGATCGGTCTGTCGTACGGCGGCGAGGGTGTCATCGGCAATGACCCGATCAACTGGTATCCCCGCGTCGAAGCGGCGGCACGGTACCGGGTTCTGGAGGAGAGCGAGGCCCTGCCCGCCTTCGCCATCGGCTATGAGACACAGGGCTACGGACCACGGGCAGGAGACCGTTACCAGGTCAAGTCAAAGGGCTTCTTCGTTGCTGCCAGCAAGAACTACGTCTCCGGATTCGGGCAGTTCGGTGTCCACACCGGGATCAACTGGAGCCGTGAGAGCCAGGACGACGACGGCCCCAATGGCTGGGTGGGGATCGACAAGACGATCAACGAGGAACTGTCCGCCGTGGCGGAGTATGATTTCGCCTTGAACGACAATGCCGATGATTCCCTCGGCTCCGGCCGGGGGTATCTCAATGCGGGGACTCACTGGTCGCCGGTACAGGGCTTGCGATTGGGATTCCTGCTGAAGAACATTCTGGAGAACGGAGACGAGTCCGGAACGGTGGGGGGGCCCGATCCGGACATGAGTCGTGAACTCTCGGTACGCTATACGGAGATGTTCTGATGAAGTGGCCCCTTATGACTTTCCTCGTCCTGCTGTTGGCGGCGGCCGCCGTCGCCCAGGAGGAGAGTGCCATCGACAATTTCGCCGGCCTCGGTGTACGTGCCATGGGCATGGGCGGCGCCTACACCGGCGTTGCCGACGATTTCACCGCCGTGTTCTGGAATCCCGCCGGGCTGGCCCAGATGCGCCGGCGTGAGGTCTATGTCGCCTTCCTGCGCAACGCCAAGCAGAACGTGGCCACCGCCGGCCGGGGCACCGCCGTCGCCGCCTCGGCAACCGCCGACGTGAGTAACACCCGCTTCGGTTCTCTGGGCTTCGTCTACCCCTATCCGGTGTATCGCGGCGCCTTTGTGCTGGCTGCCGGGTTCAACCGTGTGAAGGACTTCGACTGGGGTCTGCAGTTGCCCACCTTCGCCGTGCAGCGGGATGGCTCTGGCAGTGTCATCGGCGACAGTCTTGCCTTTGAGGACAGCTTCTTCCGCGAAGGAGAACTGGCGGTGACGACCATCGCCGCCGCTGTGGATGTGACGCCTTCGATGTCCCTCGGGCTGACTCTCAATCTGATCTCTGGGGAGAACGAGACGGAGAGCACTTTCGTCTCCATCGACACGGAGGACCTGTTCCTGGAGCGCCGCTTCGTGGACAAGGAGTTCTTCATCGACGACTACGAGACGACCTGGACAGCCACACTTGGCGCTATGATGCACTCATCCGAAGAGGACCCCAGGTTTCGTCTCGGCGCCACCATCACCACCGGGCCGACACACAAGGTGAGCTTCACCTACCGTGCTCCACCGGACACGGCATTCACCCGCGTCGAGTTCGACGATGGTCGAGTCGAAAGTGCCCGCAGCAGCGATTTTGACAGCAGCTACAAAATCGACCAGCCCCTTTCCTTCGGCATCGGCGCCTCCTACCGGCCCGCTCCCCAGGTGCTGCTGGCCGCCTCGGTGCAGGCCACGGAGTGGTCGCAGACCGAGTATGCCGACGGGGATGCCTTCGAGCTGCGCACCAACACCTCCTTCGAGGATCAGTATGACGACATACTCAGCTACCACCTGGGTGTCGAGTGGCAGGTTCCCTGGCTGGCGCTGGACCTGCGGGCAGGCACCTATACCGATCCGCTGCCTTTCACCGGCCCCCGAGATCCGAACCGGGTCGCCGATCCTGTGACGAACCCGGTGATCCGCATCCTCCAGGATCGCAGATTCTGGACGCTTGGCGCCGGGCTCGTGCTCGACGAAACCGTTCGGGCCGACCTGGCCTACAACCATGGGTCCTACGAGCAGGCAGAGGGACTTGCCGAGGCGGAATTGCGCGAGGACGTGAGTATCGATCGCCTCTTTCTCGGAGTGGCGTACCAGTTCTGAGTTACGGCCGGATCGGCAGTGTTGCTCGACCCCTCTCGCTAGATATATTGGTAGTACGGCGCACGAAGCCCATCGAGGAAGGCAGGACCGGATGACCAGACGAATCTCCAGACTGGTGGCACTGATGGCGGCAACTGTCGCACTCAGCGGCTGCTACACGGTTCTACGGGGCCCACAGCTGGCCTCGACTGTCGATGTCCCCGCCGCAGCCTGGGAGACCGAAGCCATGGCCGAACCGGCGCTGATCGGGAGCTACAGCGACGATCTCGACGATCCCTGGACCAGCCCTCGCGACGGCTATGGCTACGACGGCTACGGATACGGCAACGGCTATCCCGTCGGCGGCTACGACTCACGCTACGGCCTCTACGGCTTTGGCAGCCCCTTCGCCTATGGCCCCGGCCTGGGCGCCGCCTATCCCTACGGCCGCTATTCCTCCGCCTATGGACCTTACGGCTACGGCTACGATCCGTACTACTACGGTGGGTCGGGTGGTGGCAGTTCCTACGTCCCGCCTGGGTACCAGCTGGTGACAACCCAGGAGCTGGCCGATCTGCGGGCGGAGAACTCAGTATTGCGAAATGGCTCGGCGAGTACCGGTGTACCTGCCGTCACCAGGCAGGACGCCCTGCGTCGGCAGCAGGACGAGGCGGATCGGGCGTGGACGCAGCGTACCGTCCGTGATACGCGCAAGTCCACCAGTGGCTACCGCACACCCAGACCGGCCAGCACGTCCTCTTCCACACCGAAGAAGGTGTCCTCCTCTTCGGGCACGTCGACCAAGCCCGCTTCCAGCAGCTCTTCGAAGGGCAGCGGCAGCGATGCCGCCAAGCGTCGCAAGACACGGCGGTAAGACGACCAGAGCACACTGACCTAACAGACAAGGGCCCGGCTTCCGTCGATGGAAGTCGGGCCCTTTCTCGTTCGGTGATGTCCTTCAGTCGCCGCTGGTGTCGAACTGCCGGGTTTGTCGGCGTGGGGGCGGCGCCAGGCGGGTCAGGAACTGGCGCAGTGGCGAGGCCAGGGCCATCAGCATCTGCCGTTCCGTCGGATCTCGACCTCCTCCCATCAGATCGACCTGTACGGGCTGCCAACTGCTGCGCCTGCCGGCCTGCGACCACTGTTGGCCACTGTGCAGGTTGACGAACATCAGCTCGAGCTCCACAGACAGGTTCAACCCCGGGCTGGGTGCCGTCCCGTAGGCGCTTGGCGACACGGGGGTCACCTTCGCGTCCAGAGATCGCAGTGTGATATAGACCATGGCGTCAACCTCCAGCTCGGAGCGCAGCGCCTGCTGCAGGCTGTCGCTGAAGACCATCGTCGAGTCGAAGGTGATATCCCGGAAGTGCCAGCGGATTTCGTCCTGAGTGATGACGGTGCGGTCCTGCAGGTTGCGCAGGCCGCGGGCGGTGGCGTCGGTGAGCCGGCCCATGACCTTCTCGATGTCGAGACTTTGCACCGGTGCGATATTCGTCGTCGACAGAACGCCGATGATGTCGACATCCTGCACCATGGGCAACAGCTCCACATCGGGCGGCGAAGGGGCGCTGAAGCGGATCTTTTCACCCATGCCGCTGCCGACGACCCCGGAGCTGCAACTCCAGGCCAGTCCTGCCGAGAGTCCAGCTGCCAGCAGTGTGGCCCGGCGCCTCATTCTCAGCACGTCAGAAGGCCTTGCCGAAGCTGAAGTGCATGTGCCATTCGGAGGTGGTCTTGAAGTCGGTCCGTTTGGCGAATTCGAAGTTCATCGGCGCCAGGAAATAGACGAGCAGGCCGAAGCCATACCCGGCCTGCAGGCGGACCGTATCCGCCGTCGGGTCGAAGGGTATTTCCGGGGCCTGCAACGGCCAGACATCGACGGACTGGCCATCGTTCCAGGCGCTGCCCACATCGAAGAAGAAAGCACCATCCACGGCGGGGATGGCGAACGTACCCGGCCAGCCGAAGGTGATGTTGCGGATAAAGGGAACACGGACCTCGGAGTTGAACAGCACGACACGACTGCCGCTGAACTCGGAGAAGGGATAGCCGCGAAGGGGGCCGACGTTGAGGTTGTAGCCGGGGAAGAAGGGCAGGAACCACGCCGGACCCCCCAGGTTGTACTCGAGGCCGTCACGCCCGAGGGAGCCGACACTCGTGCCGCGCAGACTCAGGACCGACCAGCGCCCCATGCGGAAGTAGTGGCGGTAGTCGATTTCCAGATGCGTGAAGGTCCGGTCGTCGCTGGTGGCCGACAGCGTGCGTCCCGCCGACAGATAATAGCGGCGTCCCGCCGTCGGGCCGAGCAGGCCGTTGCGCAGCGAGTCATGGACATAGGCGGCCTTGAACAGATGTGTGCTGAAGCCGTCGAGGGGTTCGGTTACCGGCCAGGCGACTTCCCGCTCCTCGTCGACGAACGAGTAGGACAACTCGATGCGACGGAACACATCGAGGGGATAACTCATGTCGGCGAGCAGGCCGCTCTGGCGGCTGCGGATCAGCCCCCTGGCCAGCTGTGCGCCGCCGACGATGTGAATGCCGGTGCCGGTGGGACCACCCTCGGTGTCGTTGAAGTACTGATTCCAGTTGAAGATCGAGGCACTGTAGGTCGGTCGCTGACCGAAGTAGGTGTAGCCCACGGCGAAGGTGAAGTCATTGTTCACCTCCTGCGAGCCCACGTAGTCGGTGAACATGTTGAGCGAGTGGTTACCCAGCAGGTCGCTCATGCTCAGCTGGGCAATGCCGGACAGGAAGCCGGAGTAGTACCCCATCTGCAGCGCGATGCCGTCGAATTCCAGCTTCGGCGTGTAGCGCCGCACGGGCAGCTGATCGAAGTCGACACTACCCACGTCCCCCGCGGGGGTATCCATGCGGGCCGTGTCCCGCCTGAGGGCGGCACCCACATCCTCCACCTCCGCCTCCACGGGGGTGGCCACATCGGCGCGATACCCCTCGCTCACGTCGGCCAGCATGACGGGCATGTCGGTGCTGGCAACAGACTCGAGAAGGCTGACGGCGTCGCCCACATCGATACCGGAGCCCTCCCTCAGTGAGATCACCGGCGCCGAGGGCGGTATGCTGGCCATCTGTTCCGGGGCCGGCGCCTGCTGACTGTCGATTCCGGCAGAGACGGGCATGGCCGTCTCTCCGTGGACGAGGCGACCTCCCGCCGGTTCGCCGACGCGCGCCGCCAACTCGTCACTGCGGCGCACGACGTCGACCCGACTCGGAACGTCCATCCGGTACAGCTCACGCCGGCTGTGGTAGTAGGTGGTCAGCACGATCTGCTTGCCGTCGGGGGACAGCGAGGGGCTCATGATGCCGCTCACCGTCCGTGTCAGGCGGTATTCGCGATCCTTGCCGATGTCGTAGAGGAAGAGATCGTTGATGCCTTCTCTGGTGGAAACGAAAAGAATCCGATCGCCTGTGGGCAGCCATTCGGGCCACATGTCGTCATTCGGCGTGGCCAGCAGCGTCGAGACGCGCCGCGTATCAAAGTCGTAGACCTTGATATCGAACCGGCCACCCCGCTTGGAGCTGAAAGCCAGACGCCGACCATCGGGGCTGAAGTCGGGTTGATCATCCCGCTGCGGTGTGCCCGTCACCTGCGAGACATCCCCGGTTTCGACGTCGACGACGTAGATATCGCTCTGCCCGAAGCCCGTTCCGACAAAGGCCAGCCGGCGACTGTCCGGGGCCCAGTCGAGGCCCTCGACGATCTCGAGACCGTCAAAGGTCAGCACGTCGATGATCTGTTTGTCATACAGGTCCCACAGCACCACGACATCGCCGGCGCCCTTCTTGCCGACCAGGGCGATGGAGCGGCCGTTGGGGGCCCAGGCGACGGTGCCGTCGTTGAAGGTCAGATCGTCGTAGACCTCGGCGCGCATGCTTCCGGTGAGACGCTCCACGAGGCGGCCGTTGCTGAGGCGGATGATGTCGACGTGCTGTTCGACACCATCGGTGCTGAGGGTGGCCAGCATATCGCCGCCCAGCGACCAGGAGGGGGCCATGTACAGGCGGTAGACGTCATCGTCCTGCAGCACCCGTGTAGCGAATTCGGAGACATAGTCTCGATCCTGCAGCAGCGGCCAGTATTTCTTGCGCATGTAGGCCTGCCAACGCTCGTCGAGAGTCTGCATGTCCATGTCGATGAGGCGCTCGAGGAGCTTGTCCGTATCGGTCTGGCTGTCCCAGACGCGCAGGATGCGACTCACCTTCTCCGGTCCGAAGTTGGCCGCGATGTACTCCATGAGGCTGTGGCTCTGCTTGTAGGCCAGGAACGGATTCGGCAGGAAATTCCAGCTCGAGTCCATGACCTCCAGCGGGAGCAGCTGGTCGGTAAGCACGGCGTCCCGCAGCACCATCTCATCGACCGTGTTGCTCTCCTCGGTGGAGAACTCGGCCATGCCCTCCATGATCCACGTGGGCGGGTTGGCGATGGGATTGGAGATCCGCTTCACCGGCCCACGGTTGACGATGTCATACTGGAAGATGTGCATCAACTCGTGGACCAGGACGTTGCGGAAATCGTCGAGGTCGCCGTTGAAGGGGATGACCATGCGGTAGCGCAGAGGCTCGGCGAAACCGGCCACACCCGGGGGCAGGAAAGACTGGATGATATTCGTCTGCTGGAACTCGTAGTGCGATTTGAAGATGACGATGGGCGGTTTGGTCGACAGCTCGTGCCGCATCAGCGAGCTGATATGGTCGTAGCCTTCCTCGAGATACTCGACGGCGCGGTCGGCCAGATCGGCAAACTCGGGTTCATAGTGGAGCAGCAGGTGTTCGGACTCGACAAAGTGCCAGTCGAAGTCCTTGTAGCGAACCTTGTTCATGCCGAATCCCTGACGCAACTGGGACGACACGATGTCCTGGGCCGGTGTCGCCGCCGTCGTCAGGCCGAGGGTGGCCGTCAGAACGAGGAGGCAGCGGGTGATCTTTTCAAGGGAGTTCACGGCGGACCTCACCTTCTGTTCGCTTGGGCACGACACCGAGATCGGGACGGCGATCGCCGCGCGGCGGTCGCAGCATCAGCTCTTCCGCCGCCAGGCTGTCCGAGGGGATGGGCCGAGGTTGCTCGAGGGCGGCACGCATACGACTCAAATTGGCCTCATACAACGGACGATCGGGGTTGAGCCCGGCGGCCATCCCGTACCGGACACGGGCCTGATCGCGCCGTCCCATGCGCTCATAGACGATGCCCAGGTTGTTGTGCAGGCTGGCGGCCAGACTGTCGATCTGCACGGCCCGTTCCAGGTGGATGCGGGCTTCATCCCACATGTCCCGGCCCAGGCACCAGAAGGCGTACTCGTTCACCTGTCGAACCCGGTCACGTTCGGCCCGGGTGCGCTTGGCGTAGGCAGTGCGCCGGCTCGCCAGGGCCTCGGGTGAAAGCGACGACAGCACCGAAAGGCTGTCTTCCATTGGACGCACAACGGGGGATTCGGGTTTAACAGATTCGACAACCGTGACATCCACGGTCGGGCCATCGGAGTCGGTCTTGGCGCCGGTGGTGTCAGGGGTGACGGTGGCGACCGGAGCGGCCCCGTCGGTCCCTTCCCACCAGGGCCCGGCAGCGGTCGTGCTCCGTGAGACCGAGCTGCAGGCAAGCAGTGGCAGCAGCGCTGAGCAGGCCAGTACGGACAATTTGCGGACAAAGGGTGTCACAGCGGCAGGTACCGGGTTTGGGGGGAACAGCACCGGTGTGGCTCAGCAATATACGAACGGGGGCCGACAACTCCACGCCGGGAGCAAGATCCGGCTAACCAACAGACGTCAGGACACGTCGTTCGTTCCGGCGCCAACTGCATATCAGGCGCCAGACCGGCCATAGCAGCAACAGGTACACGGGAACGTACTCGAGCAGACGGATCGATGTCGATTCCTGCCAGACGCCCGAGTTTCGGTAGTCGAGCAGGACATGATACGGCAGGAATACGAGCCAGCTGAAGGCCATCCACGCCGGGTGCGGGCGCAGGACCATGAAGGGCAGCACCCACAGCATGTACCAGGGATGTACGGTGGGGGCCAGCAGCAACTGGGCGCCCAGTACCGCGGCGCAGCCCACGGCCACATCGTCGCCGTGGCGCAACGCGGTCCAGAGGGCCACCAGCGCCACGCCGCCAAGGCAGACCCAGCGAGCCGTGAGCAGGGCTTCGTCATCCCATTCCCAGCCGGGTTTGGGATTGCTGAGAAACCGGTAGACGAGTCCGTAGGCACTGTCGTTGAAGCGCCATTTGACGGCGTAGGCGGACAACCCCGACCACATGGCGGCGCCGGCTTCGAGGAAGGGCAGGTAGGCGGTGACGACAAGAACCGGCACCCATAGCAGGGACAGGCGAGGACGCGGATCGATCGTCCGGAGCCATCGGCTCGACCGATCCGGGGCGAGTCGCCGCCAGAAGGCCCCCAGGCAGAGCAGCGGGATCATCTTACCGAGTACGGCCGCCGCCAGTGCCCAGGCGGCCAGATGGCGGCGATCCCCGCACAACCACAGCAGCGCAGTACACAGACAGAGTACACCGAGGATGTCCACGTGACCGTTGCCGGCGATCTCGATCACCGGCAGCGGATGCCAGGCATAGAGCAGGATGCGCCAGCCTGCCTGAGAGCGGCGCCGGAGCCAGCGCCAGAGCACGAAGATGAGCAGCAGGTCGCAGGCGACGAGGGCCGCCTTCATGGCTGTCACACCGGGGGCCAGACGCACCACGGCGTGGAAGAACCACTGGGCTACGGGCGGATAGACGGTGACCAGTTCCGGATGGTTGATCTGTGACCAGTCGTCGTCCCGCAGCCCGGTGCGGCTGTCGTGTTCGGGCGCGTGGGAGTACGGGTTCAGGCCGGCAGCCTGGACCCGGCCGTCCCAGACGTAGCGATAGATGTCGTCGGACAGCGTCGGGGCGGTGTCGAGCAGAAGCAGTCGGCTGCACAGGGCGACGCCGACGATGATGATCCCGGAGTGCGCCATTTGTCCGCCGCGACACGCCAGCGCTGCCAGGCAGTACCCGGCAAGAATCGGCAGGAGAGACCACCAGAGTTCATGCACGTGCAGGGACAGGTCGCCGAGCTGGCGAATCCACCACCAGGCGCTCAGCTGCAGAACACCGGCAGCGAGCAGACCCATCACCCGCAACCGGGGGGCCTTGCTCAACGGTCCGATCAAGGCAACACGCGGCGGGCGCCGGCGTAGCGCTTGTCAAAGTAGGGGTTGCTCAGCGGATCGATGACCCCTCCGCGGCTGGAGCTGGCGTGAGCAAAGCGACCGTCGCCGACGTAGATCCCCACATGGGACACGCCCGGTCCCGAGGTGTCGATGCGGAAGAACACGAGATCGCCGGCCCGCAGTTGACCCCGAGCCGCCACCGACTTGCCCAGGCCGTACATCTGCCTCGAGGTGCGCGGCAACTCCACGCCGTAGGCCTCGCGGTACACCGCTCGTGTGAGAGCCGAACAATCCATGCCGTGGCGGGTGGTGCCACCCCACTTGTAGGGCACTCCCAGGTAACTGCGGATAACATTCATGAGCCGGCTCGAGTTGCCCGACCGCAGAGCCCGTTGCCGGGTTTCCAGTTCACGTGTCAGGCCCGCGCCACCGGCTGACGGGGCACTGGTGTATCGCGGCGCCGGTGTCATGCCGCAGCCGTCTGCCAACAGAGCTGCCGTCAGCAGGAGCGCCCTGCAGCCAGGAATTCGCATGGAGTCGAGAGCGGTCAAAGGTGGTCAGTACGAATGGAACCCGCGACCCGACTTGCGTCCAAGGTGCCCCTGAGCGACGAGATCACGCAGCGATGACGGGGGGGTGTATCGCTCTCCCAATCCGGATGCCAGCGACTCGAGGATGTCGAGACTGACGTCGAGGCCGATGAAATCGGCCAGCGCCAGGGGCCCGATGGGATGACTGGCGCCGAGACAGAGAGCACGGTCCACATCCTGAGCCGACGTCTCGCCTTCGTCGAGGATCCGCCCCGCTTCGGCGATCATGGCGAAGAGCAGGCGGTTGACGATGAAACCAGGACGATTGGCGACGGTGATCGCCGTCTTGCCGAGGCTCTCGGTGAAGGCCCGGACGACATCCAGCACGGCACCGTCCGTCGTTGCCGCCGGCACCAGTTCGACGAGGGGCATGAGGGGGGGCGGGTTGAAGAAGTGCAGGCCGACGACACGCTGCGGCCGTGTCGTGGCCTGCGCCAGGACATCGATGTCGAGGCCCGAGGTATTGCTCGCCAGTATCGCTGCCGGCGGCAGATGGCGATCGAGCTCGGCAAACACGGTCCGCTTGAGCTCGAGGTGTTCGGGAACCGCCTCGATGACCAGGTCGGCATCGCCGAGCTGGTCCACGCTCTCGACGACGCGCAGCGAACCGGCGGACCGCGTCTCTGCCTCGGTGCGTCGCTGCAGACGCCGGGTGATGGCATCGACGGCGAGGCCCAGGGCCCCGGGGGAGCGGTCGTATATGTGCACCGTCAACCCGGCCTCGAGCAGGAGCTGGGCAATACCCTGTCCCATCGTGCCCGCGCCGACGACAGCAACGGTCGAAAACATGATCCAAGGTAACCGGGGCCAACACCAACCGGCAAGCACCTTGACCCCGTCTGACGTCGGGTTTGGTTTGTCCCGGTCGGTCTGACCAGCAACCCGCAACCAAGTGGAGCACAAGTGCCTGAACTCCGCCTCGCCTTCGTCGGCTTCCGCCACGGCCACATCACCAGCCTCTACGACCTGGCTGCCAGCACCCCGGGGGTGGCCGTCGTGGCTGCCTGCGAAGAACACGGTCCCACGCGGGAGAGCCTGCGGAGCAAGGGTGTGGTCGACATCACCCACGACGACGCGGGGCGTCTGCTCGATGAGGTCGACTGTGACGTCGTGGCCGTGGGTGACGCCTTCGGCCTGCGGGGCGGCCGCGCCATCGCCGCCCTGGAGGCAGGTCGACACGTCATAGTCGACAAGCCGCTGTGCACACGACTGGAGGAACTCGACCGGATTCGCGAACTGTCGGCGCAGAGCAAGCTGCAGGTGGGCTGCATGCTGACGATGCGGGACTCAGCCGGCACCATCGCCGCCCGTCAGCTGATTCGCGCCGGGGCCATCGGTGAGATCCACGCCATCCAGTTCGGTGGTCAGCATCCTCTGCTGCTCGACTCGAGGCCTGACTGGTACTGGGAGAAAGGCATGCACGGCGGCACGATCAATGACATCGCCGTCCACGCCATCGACAGCATTCCCTTTGTCACGGGATGGCAGTTCGCCCGGGTGGAGGCGGCACGTTGCTGGAATGCCTTTGCCGACGGCGTACCGCACTTCGAGGACGGCGCCCAGATGCTGCTGACCATGGACAACGGTTGCGGCGTGGTCGGTGACGTCTCCTATCACGCCCCGGACGCCGCCGGCTACAGCATGCCCTACTACTGGCGCACGACGTTCTGGGGACGGGAGGGCGTAATCGAAACCGCAACCAACATGGAGCATCTGGCGCTGACGACGGCCGGTGGCAAGGAGACGGAGCGCCGTGAACTGCCAGCGGGCAACAGCGGCGGGTACTTCCGTGCCTTTCTCAAGACGATCCGCGGGGAGACGCTGGACGACGGCGAGCCCTCAACGCAGCAGGTGCTGGACTCATCGGAGACGGTCCTGCGCGTGCAGGCAGCGGCGGATGCCGGCGAGGCAGGGACTGCTCTGTGACCCACGACAAGCTGGCGGCGTCCCCGCCCACAACCCCAGATACCGAAAGATCTCTCCATGGCTGCTAAGAGAATCCACCTGGTCTGTAACGCCCACCTCGACCCGGTCTGGCTGTGGCACTGGGAGGATGGACTCACCGAGGCGCTGTCGACGTACCGCACGGCCGCAGACTTCTGTGAAGCCAACGCCGAGTTTGTCTTCAACCACAACGAGGTAATCCTCTATCGCTGGGCCCAGGAGTACGAACCACAGCTCTTCAAGCGGATCCAACGCCTTGTGCAGAAGGGGCAATGGGAGATCTCGGGCGGCGCCTATCTGCAGCCGGACGTCAACAACACCTCGGGCGAGAGTCACATCCGCCAGTTTTTGCTGGGAAGAGAGTACTTCGAGAAAACCTTCGGGCGATACCCGCGCACTGCCTACAACTTCGATCCCTTCGGACACGGCGAGGGGTTTCCCCAGATCCTGGCCGGCTGCGGTATGGAGCGCTACGTCTTCTGCCGTCCCGACTACGGCACCTACGAGCTGCCGGCCGGTCCCTTCACCTGGCGGGATCGCTCCGGCACCGAGATCGTCGCCCGCCGCAGCAATGATCACTACCTGACGAACGGCAAGTTCGCCGAATGGGGCCCCGACCGTCTGGACCGTTTCGGCACCGAGCCGGTGTCGATGATCCTGTGGGGGATCGGCAACCACGGGGGTGGGCCGTCACGCGACGAGTATCGTGCCATCAAGGCGTATGCGCGCCAGCACCCGGAGTACGAATTCGTCGAGAGTACGATCGACCGGTTCTTCGACGACGTACTCAAGCAGATGGATCAACTCCCTCTCGTACAGGGGGAGATCCAGAACAGCTTCCCCGGGTGCTACACATCGATGAGTCGCGTCAAACGCGGCCACCGGGAGGCGGAGAGTCTGATGGCGTCCACCGAGCGCCTGGCGACGTTGGCGTGGTGGTGGGGGACGGCGACCTACCCGGAGAAAGCCCTCGAGATTGCCTGGCGGGACATTCTGTTTTCCGAGTTCCACGACATTCTGCCCGGGTCCGGGATCCCTTCCGCCGAACGGGACAGCGTGCAGATGCTCGGCCATGCCCGGGAGATTCTGCGTCGGGAACGTCTGCGCTCTCTGCAGAGCCTGATAAGTCGTGACGGCGACGGCGGCCGCGACGAGGTCCCCGTCTTCATCGCCAACCCCCACGGATTTGCCGTACGCCAGCAGGTTGAGTTCGAGGTGCAGCTGAACAGCAACGCCTGGGCGGTAAGCAACCCCGAGGTACGACTCCGGGGCCCGAAGGGAGAAGACGTGCCCTGTCAGCGCCTGCTGACCGAGGCCAGCTGTGGTGACAACTGGCGGGTGCGACTGGCGGCGACGGTGGATCTGCAGCCCTGGGAGGTTTCCCGCTTCGACGAGTACTACATCAACGACAAAGGCAAGGCGCCACGTCTGCCACAGGTCAGCGCCCGCAGCCTGTCTTTCAAGACGAAGACGTTCGCTCTGAAGATCAATCCACGTACCGGTCTGATCGATCACCTGTCCGCGCCGGGAGCACGGCGCTCGCTGGTCGGCAAGAGCGCCTTTCAACCCGCCTGCTGGGCGGACATGGACCACAGCTGGACGAGTGGCAGCCCCAGACAGGCCAAGTCGCATCACATCGGATCGGTGTCGCCGCCCTGGGATCGGGCTCCGGCGGAGCGCTTCCGTCTGGCCACACGGGAGCAGGTGGCCGAGCTGTCGCCGCCGCCGGCCGACAAGTGGAAGCCTGCCTCGACCACGGTCGCGCGCCCCATCAACATCATTGAACACGGCGCCCTGCGCACCGTCGTTGAGGCCGTATTCGTCTGCGGCGCCAGCGCCCTGGCGCGACAGTACGTGATCGGCCATTCCGACAGCAGTCTCGAGATCCGGGATCGCCTGTTCAACAATCACCGCGACACGATGATCAAGCTCATGGTGCCCCTCGGCTTCGAGGTGACGGACGGCGTGGCGGAGACGCTCTACAGTGCCGCCGACCGGCGACCCACTCGCCGCCACGAGGAGCACACGAATCAGCGCTGGGTCGCCGTGCGCGGCAAACAAGCCGACTCGCCAGTGCATCTGGCAGTGCTCAACACGGGCAGCTTCGGTCACAGCCTGACGGAGAGCGAACTGGGCCTCAACGTCGTCCGCGCCCCGGCATACAGCTCGTTCAACCTGAATCCCGACGACGAGCGTGCGAATGCCCGTTTCATCCCGCGCCAGGACCAGGGCGAGCATGAACTGTCGTGGCAGGTGATGGTGGGTGGCCGCTTCAACGAGCCGAAGGTGAGTCGCGCGGCGCAGGTCTTCAACACGCCGCCGGTGTGGCAGGTCTATTACCCACAGGCTGAACACGTCGAGCGCCAGCGCCGGTTGCAGGTGAGTGACACCGTCAGCGTCGACGACGACCAGGTCCAGGTGGTGGCGCTGAAGCGCTCGGAGAAAGGTGGCCAGCTGATCGTGCGGCTGCAGAACACGTCGGCGCGTGAACGCCACGTGTCGTTGCGGGTCAAACCATTCCGTCGGAAGATCAAGGTGCGGATCGGACGTTATGGACTCACGACGGTGGCCGTGAAGCGGGGCGGCAAGAAGCTGGTGTGGCGAGAGGCGGATCTGGTCGAACGTCGGCGCTGACCGGTGATTCAAAGAAGGACGGGATCCAAGCGCCTCGCCTCGAGATTCGCAAGCGAATCTCTACGGGTTTCAGCCCCCCGGCTCCAGCTCCAACCCCCGCCTTCTGGCGATCTCACCGCTCCACTCTGTGCGTAGTGTCCGCGGGCAGTCGGGCAGCCGGGGCAGCAACACCTGGGCTGCCTTGAGGATACGCCCGCGCCCCTCGCTGGCGTAGTAGACCTCGGATGCGGTGATCTCCTCCAGCGGCGGCACGGCATACTCGCCGAGGATGACGATCTGCGAGCACATGTCGCCGTAGTCCTCGGAGTTGTCGTAGCGGACGAGGATGGCGGCGGCCCACGTGAAGAGCAGCCGGTTGTAGGCGTCGTTCTCGTCGGTGTCACGGAACTGGGCCAGGAACCATCCCAGGTCGGCCGGATCCGAGCTGAGCTCGAAGTAGCGCTCCGGCATGAAACCGTGGAGGCGCTGCACCTCCGGCCGGATGCTCGGAGGACCCGGCAGCTGGCCGTCGTTCAGCTGCGTGGCACCGGGCAGGAAGCGCTCGTGATACAGGGGGTGTTCATCGAGCTTGTACAGGAGACCGGACATGTGTTGGCGTTCGCTTTCATCGCTTTCGGGCTTCACTGCCATCTCGACGGCGTCGAGCAGGCCTGTCAGGTCGCGGGACGTGACGATCTGACCCTTGAGCTCCTGAGCCCGGTCCAGGCTGACGGTTTCGTCGACGATCAGGCTCAAGGTCTCACGGATGCCGTGGGCCTGCTCCTGCAGCGCTTCGCGCGGGAGCTGACGCAGGTCCTCGAAATAGGCGGCGCGGCGGGCGGCGACGTAGTACTGCTGCAACTGCCGCAGATCGTAGCCGATCGACCCTGGCACCTCGGATAGTCCCGACCCCGAATAGCTCTGGATCCTGCCCCGGAAAATGTCGACCATGCCGTACCGATTGAGGTCGAGCATCGGCCCGTCGCTGCCGAGGCTGCCTGCCGCCGAGTAGCGGAAGGAGACGGCCATGAGAAAGGCCCGGATACCCGGCGCTCCCAGCGCGATGAGCAGCTCCAGCAGTTCCTCGGTGCGCACCGACAGGCTCGACTTGAAGCGGGTCTCGTCCCACAGGTCGTGGATCGCGTCCTCCGCGGTCCGGGGATCGACGGGCTGACCGAGCTGGTCGGCGCGGTGGAAGGCCGCCGGATGGACGATGTCCCGGTCGATCATGAAGTAGGTGGGGAAGGAGTTCAGCGTCGCCACCTCGTCCAACTTTGCCCGCCCGGAAAAGCGCTCCCACTCGTCCTTGTAGATCTCCCCCGCCACGTCGTGGGGATCGCGACCGACGATACTGCGGTCGAGTTCGCACAGCCGGCCCATGTACGTGTCGAGAAAGACTCCCATCTCGTCGCCCTTGCGGAGCCCCACCTCCAGATCCTGGTAGTCGTCGGACAGGTCGCGCATATGCTTGTTGTGCGCGCGCAGGCCTTCACGTAGAAATGAATAGCCCAGCGTCCAGCGATCTTCATAGGCCACCTGGCAGCGCTCGATCATCTCCAGCAGCAGGATGTAGTCGAGGAGGGGCCAGCTCTCCTGGATCAGGATCTCGGCGATGGCCCAGTAGTCATAGCCCATCTGGTAGGCGTGCTCCAGGATGGGCTCAGGGAGATAGATGGTGCGCCGGGTGCGACCGGTGTGGAAGGATTGGTGACGCCTGCGGTCGTGGAACACCAGCAGATCCCGGCCGCGGACCAGGGTGACACTGACCTTCTTGGCCAGCAACGCGTCCAGCAGCCGTTCGGGCAGCTGGCGCACGCCGCCGTAGAAGAACTTCGACAGTCGATGCCCCGGCTGGATGCGCGACAGGCGTTCGTCGGTCATGAGCCGGCGCGAGCGCAGGCGGGTCTGCTGGCCGAAAAGGACCACCTTCTCCGAGGCGCTGATCGCGGCGTTGACCTCGGCATGGGCGATGTCTCCCTCGTACATGCCGGTGTTCGTCCGGTGATCTCCCGCGTAGGTCTGCGGGCCGTGGCCGCCACCGGGAGCCCGCGCTGGACTGTCGTCGACATCCGGCGTGGATGCCTGCGGCGAAGGCCTCTCGGCGGCGAGCACCTGCGCCAGCTTCAACCGCAGCCCGGCCTGTGCCGCCTCCACCGCCGCATCACCCAGCGTCTCCCGCTGCGCCTCCAGCGCGTCCAGGGCCTGCTCCAACTCTTCTCGTTGCGGCATGGACGTACGATGAACCAAGCGTCCAGGAGACGCAAGCGGCGAGCCGACGGCCCGGCATCGCCGCCGCCAGCTTCTCCAGAGCGTAGAGGAGATCCGGCAGCTTGGGCTTGTCAAAGTCGCCCGATTCCGCACCTTTCTGTTCGCAACTGAAGATCTGAATCTGGGCTCGTGCCAGTCAACAGGAGTCGGATTGGTTGAAGACGATAGCGCGCTGGTCCTTCTGGGTGCAGCCCGAACGCCGTGCTGCCTTCGATGCCGTCTATGCGAAACAACTGAAGCCCTTGTTCGAAAAGCACGGGTTCAGCGACTTCGATCGGGAAGATTCCACCGACCATCCCGTGGTCCGGCTGCTGTTTCGCGGCGAATCCGTGCCAGAGTGGATGCACCGATACGAGCGACTCACGCGGGATGGGGCCTGGCAGGACCAGATTCGGGCATTGGCGCCGGTCACTGGCTTTGCAGAAGGACGGCAGATCGGTTTCTCCATCCACCAGACCTCGATCGGCCAGGGGCAGAGCATGGTTCTTGCCGGTCTCCCTGTCCCGCTCGGTACCGGCCTCAATGCCCAGCCGGGTCACTGGCGTAATTTCGACGCGACGGATGGTCTGGCCAACACGAACACAACGGCTCTGTGCCAGGATCGCCATGGGTTTATATGGGCGGCCACGCCGGGCGGAGCCATCCGTTTTGATGGCCATGCGTTCTCCCTGCTCGATACGCGCAGCGGTCTGATCGACGATGGCGTCAGGGCGATTCTGGAAGACGGGCAAGGCGGCCTGTGGTTTGGCACGTGGAGCGGCGCCAGCTATTACGATGGCGAGTCCTTTCGCAGCTGCACCACGGCGGATGGACTGGTCGACAACAAAATCAACTGCCTGGCCCTGGACCCCGCGGGCGGCGTCTGGTTCGGCACAGCCGGTGGCGCCAGCCGCTACGACGGCCACTCCTTCACCTCTTTTACCCGTCAAGACGGGCTGAGCCACGACAGTATTCTTTCCATGACCTGTGATCGGCAGGGCGGTCTCTGGCTCGGAACCATGGACGGCGTGAGCCACTACGACGGAAGCGCCTTTCGCGCTGTCGCTAGCAATGGCTTTTCTGCATACCGGACCAAAGCAGTGCTGGAGGACGGCGCCGGAGAGATGTGGTTTGGTGGCAACGGGGGAGTAGGTCGCTATGACCTGGAGAATGGCATCATGCCGGCAGCCGGAAAGATTGTCCATGGAGTCCTCGCCCTCCTGGAGGACGGCGCCGGAAACCTGTGGATCGGCAGCCAGCGCGGTCTGGGCCGCTACGATGGGCACAGCACGCAGGTTTATTCTACGGCGGATGGACTGGGCACGAACTCCATTCAGGCGCTGCTGCAGGATCGGGAAGGGCATATCTGGGCCGGGCGCTCGACCGGTCTGAGCTGCTTTGAAGCCGATACCTTCATGCAGGTGCAGAGGGAGGATGGCGAGCCACTCGGCCACGTCAGGGCTATCGCTGCCGACGAGAAGGGCGACCTGTGGCTGGGTACGTGGGACGGAGTCATGCGGTACGACGGCACGTCGTTGACCTGTTATTCTACACAAGACGGCTGGCAGCACGGCAGTGTGGGAGCACTATTGCGGGACGCCGACGGTCGCCTGTGGCTCGGTACCGAAAAGAACGGCATCTGTCTCTACGATGGTACGTCGTTCACCTGCTATGGAAAACAGGAGGGCTTGTTCCGCTATGAGAACATAGTCGCCTTGCTGCAGGACCGGGGGGGACGAATCTGGTTCGGTGGAACAGACAGCGGGCTGAGCTGTCTGAGCGGCAAAACGGTGACATGGTACGGAGACGAGGATGGGCTGAGCAACCGCAATGTCAGGGCCTTGCTGGAGGATCGAGAGGGCGGTCTCTGGTGCCTCACTGAAACACGGCTCGAACGTTTCAACGGCCGCGAATTCATCCAGGCGCAGCTGGATGGTGTGCGAATGAACGCGATACACGACCTGGCTCTGGACCTGGACGGCAACATATGGCTTGGCACAAGCGCCGGCGTATGGTGCTTTGACGGCCGGTCTTTCTCCCGTCCCCGGCTCAAGATGGACATGGAGAAAGTCGGAGTCCGGGCGGTCTTCTGCGGTACGGACGGCCATGTGTGGTTCGGCACCAGCGGCGGAGGCGTGGTGCTTTTCGACGGCCAGGTCGCCCAGCAGCTGACCGTCGACGACGGTCTGTCCGGCAACATCGTAGAAACCATCTTCCAGGACGAACGGGGCGACTACTGGTTTGGCACCGATGGCGGCCTGACGCGCTATCGGCCCGCCCGGGACACCCACCCGGAGGTACGTATCACCGCGGTAACAGCCGACCGTCGCCACGAGAGTCCGCAGGCTGTGGAGATCCCTCACTCGACCGGGCTGACCGTCTTCGAATTCGAGGGTTTGAGCCTCAAGACGCGCCCCGGGAGACTGGTTTATCAGTACCGGCTGGAGGGCCGGGACGAATCATGGCAGACCACGGAACAACGACGGCTCGAATACCAGGCCCTGGCGCCGGGCCGCTACGTGTTTCGGGTCCGCGCCGTGGACCGCGATCTCAACTATTCCGTCGAGAGGGTTTTCGGCAAGCGCACGGAGCAGGCCGACGCCCGCGCCCAGCAGAAGCTGCGCGAGATCGAAGGGCGCGTGTCACACCGTTTCGCCATCGCCCGCAACGTCAGCCTGCTGTCTCCTGGATACGCCATGCAATACCCGATGGAGGCCCTGCTGGGCACCGGAGTTGTCTGGCGCGACCACTTTCACCGGCAGGCCGAAGCCTACCGCGATGTGCTGCGCGAGTTCCTGCAGCAGCGGGACGCCGTGGATCCGGAGTCGCCACACATCCTGTTCCTGCCGGAGTACATGTCGAAGGCGGAAATGGACCCGGAGTTGATCCCACGTTTCCGTCCCGCGCCACTGGATCTGGATACCCGCCTGCGCGAGGGCCTGGTGCCGTTGTTGGCGTTGTTGTTCGAGACGCTGGCCGCCCTGCTGTTCGCCGGTTGGGCCGCACGCCGGATGGAGATCGCCACGCAGGGCTGAGCAACCGGCAGCACCTGGGGTGGGTTCGACGGCTTTGTCGAGGGCGGCTTCGGCTTCGTTGTCACCGCCGACAACGACGAGCTGGCCTGGGCCATCTCGACCTTCGGCATCGGACCTGGAGCCCTCATGGACGGCGAACTACGGCAACTCCGGGTCGATGGCCACGGCCAGAAGACTGGGCTTTGTGGACAGATTCACACTGCCCTGTTTTACGATCGGCAGCGCCCGCTGAAGGTGGCTCAACCGGAGCCGAGCTCCCGGGCGGCGCTCAACGTCTGTTCCATATCCGCCGGCAGATCGCTGGAGAAACGCATCTGCTCGCCCGTGCTCGGGTGCACGAAGCCCAGAGTCGCCGCATGCAGGGCCTGGCGCTGGAGGTCGTCGAGCAGGCCCTGTGCCGCAGGTCGTAACTTCGGCTCAATGCCATTCACCTGGCTCCGGCCACCATAGACCGGGTCACCGAACACGGGATGGCCCATGTGCAGCGCGTGGACACGGATCTGGTGCGTGCGCCCGGTCTCCAGGCGTAGTGCGATCCGTGTCAGGAAACCTGCCAGCTCCTCCTGCGGTTCGTAGTGCGTGACCGCACGCCGGCCGCCGCGACGCACGACGGCCATCTTGAGGCGGTCCTTGGGGTTGCGGTTCAGAGCGGCATCGATGACGCCCGCCTCCCGCACGGTTCCCCAGACCAGCGCCATGTACCGACGCTCCACCGTCCGTGCCTCCAGCTGGGCCGCCAGATGACGGTGGGCGTGGTCGTTCTTGGCCACCATCAGCAGGCCGGTGGTGTCGCGGTCGAGGCGGTGGACGATGCCGGGACGCAGGACCCCGTTCACACCCGAAAGGTCGCTGCAGTGGTGGAGCAGGGCATTGACGAGAGTGCCGTCCGGTGAACCCGGCGCCGGATGTACGGTCATGCCGGCGGCCTTGTCGATGACGAGAAGGTCCGCATCCTCATGCAGGATGGTCAGTGGCAGATCCTGCGCCACGGCCTGCAGCGGCACAGCCTCCGGTACGTCCACCTCGACACAGTCACCGAGACGTACGCGATAGCTGACTTTGCGGGAGGCGCCACCGACACGCACGGCAGCGGTACCGATGAGGCCCTGAATCCGACTTCGGGAAAGATCGTCGCAGACGCCCTGGAGAAAGACGTCGAGGCGGGAATGTTCCGCCTCCTCATCGACGACGAAGGAACGCAGGTCGGACAAGAGGCGCCTACTCCTCGATGGCGCACTCGCTCCCGGCGGCAGTCTCTTCAGCGGCAGCGGGCGGGGCGTCGGGTGCCTTCTGGCGTGACCAGGACAGAGCCAGGACGAGGACGCCCACGGTGACGAAGGAATCGGCCACATTGAAGACCGGCCAGCGCCAAGCCTCCGAGACACCGACGTCGAAGAAGTCGATGACGTAGTCGAAGCGGATCCGATCGATGATGTTGCCCAGGGCACCACCCAGCACCATGGCCAGGGCAGTACGCTGCAGACGGGCGGTCGCCGGAAGGCTGAGGAACAGCCATCCGAGCACCCCGAGGGCGCCGATGGCGACGAGGGTGTGGAGCAGGGGACCGCCCAACTTGAGCCCGAAGGCGGCCCCGGCATTCTGGATGTAGGTGAGCCGCACGGCGTCACCCAGCAGGGGCACGGGGCTGTGCAGCCTCATCGTGTTGACGACAACCGTCTTGGAGACCTGGTCGAGGACCAGAGCGACGGGTACGCACCACAGTTCGATGCCGCGGAGGGAGATCAACCCTCCTTCTTCTCGTCGGCCTTGCTCTTGCATTCGATGCACTGGGGGGCCGTGGGCACAGCTTCGAGGCGGTTGCGACCGATTTCGCCGCCACACTCACGACAGGCTCCGTATGTACCGTCCTCGATGCGTTGCAGGGCCTCGTCGACGTAATCGAGATAGCTGCCTTCGCGCTGGGCGAAGAGCAGGTTCTTCTCGCGTTCCATGGCATCGGTGCCACGATCGGCCATGTGCAGGGAGTAGGCCGAACGATCTTCGGACGATTCCTGGGCCGTATCGGAGCGCGAGACGCGCTCGAACTCCTCGAGATCGCCCTGGGCCTTCGATTTCTTGTCGAGCAAGAGGTCCTTGAAAAACTGCAGGTCTTCCTCAGTCATGATCCTGGCTTCTGTTGTTTCTTCATCCAAACATTCGTTCCACGCGGTCAGACCCGGTCGAGGGCGACCGCGCAGGCTTCGTCGTTCACTTCCAGATCCTTGGACACCGTCCTGCCATCGTCTGGCAAGGAGCCGACGGTGATCTCTTCGGCGAGGGTTTCGGCGGCGATCGATTCGCCGAACGTAGCCACTGCGGCCTCGATCACCTCACTGCCCTGCACCCACAGGCGGATGCGGTCTGAGACATCGAGTCCGGCGTCCTTGCGCAGGTTCTGCACGCGGTTGACGAACTCCCTGGCGTTGCCTTCGCAGGCCAGTTCTTCAGTGACGTGTACGTCCAACCCGACGGCCAGATTGTCCTCGACGGCGACGACGACGTCATCACGCTCGCGGCGCTGTACCTCGATGTCATCGATGCCGATCGAGCCGTCGGCCACCTCGATCGTCCCGCCGGTGGCCAGAACTTGCACCTGCTCCGGCGTCAGGCGGCTGATGACGGCGCCCACCTCCTTCATGCGCTTGCCGAAGCGCGGCCCGAGGGCCCTGAAGTTGGGCTTGTAGGAGACCTCGCTGATCTCCGATTCGTCCTCCACGAGGACAACTTCCTTGATGTTCAACTCGTCGGCAATGAGGTCGCTCACCTGGGCCAGCTTGTCGCGGCTGTGTTCATCGGGGGGCAGCAGGAAGATTCGGGCCAGGGGCTGACGAACCTTCAGATTGTGTTTGCTGCGCAGGGCCCGGCCCAAAGTGCAGGCGCGCATGGCGAGGTCCATCTGCTCTTCGAGCTCGGCGTCGCGCAGTGACTCGTCGGCCAGCGGCATGTCACTCAAATGTACGCTCTCTGGCGAATCGGCGTCCCACGAGCGCACGAGATTGCCGTAGATGGTCTCGGTCACGTACGGCAGCACCGGTGCCAGGCACTTGATAAACGTGACCAGCACCTGGTAGAGTGCGGCATACGCCGATGCCTTGTCGGCATCGTCGTCGGACTTCCAGAATCGCCGACGGCTGCGGCGAATGTACCAGTTCGTCAGTTTCTCGACGAAGGCCACCATGGCCGGCACTGTGCGATAGAGACGGTAGGCTTCCATCTCTTCGTTGATGTTGTGCACCAGAGTCTGCAATTCTGACAGGATCCAGCGATCGAGACGGTTCGTCGCCGTCAGGCCAGCCCCTTTGAGTGGCGACCAGCCGTCGATGTTGGCATAGAGCACAAAGAAGCTGTACGAGTTCCACAAGGGGATGATGACGTCCCGCAGACTCTGGCGGATGCCGTCTTCGGTGAGGCGCAGCTCCTCGGCCTTCATGGCTGGTGAGTTCAGCAGGTACAGACGCAGGGCATCGGCGCCATGGGTCTCGAGCATCTCGGACGGGTCGGGGTAGTTGCGCAGCCGCTTGCTCAGCTTGCGTCCGTCTTCGGCCAGCAGCATGCCACCGACGATGCAGTTGTTGAACGCGGGCGAGTCGAACAACGCCGCCGAGAGCACGGTGAGCGTGTAGAACCAGCCACGGGTCTGATCGAGGTTCTCGGAGATGAAGTCGGCGGGATAGTCGGCTTCGAACTGCTGGCGTCCCTCGAAGGGGTAGTGCTTCTGCGCGTAGGGCATCGATCCCGACTCGAACCAGCAGTCGAGGACCTCAGGGATTCGCCGCAGGGTGCCCTGACCCGTGGGTGAGGGGATCTCAAGTTCGTCGATGACGTGCTTGTGCAGGTCGTCGACGTCCTGACCTGTCAGGTCGCACAATTCCTGCCGGCTGCCGACGCAGACCGCTTCGCCCGTTTCTTCGTTGCGCCAGATCGGCAGCGGCGTGCCCCAGTAGCGATTGCGGCTGATGGCCCAATCCGGTGCACTTTCGAGTCCCTTGCCGAAACGACCGTCCTGTATGTGCTCGGGGATCCACCACACCTTCTGGTTGGCGGCGATCATCTTCTCTTTCAACTCACCTTCGACGCGCACGAACCAGGTCGAGATCGTGCGATAGATGAGGGGCGAGTCGCAGCGCCAGCAGAACGGGTAGCTGTGCTCGATGGAGCCCTCGCTGAACAGCTGCCCCGTGCTTCGCAGATGGCGGATCACGGGCGTGTCCACGTCCTTGACGAACTCACCCGCAAAGTCCGATACCTCGTCGGTGAAGCGACAGTCGGCATCGATGGGGCACACCGTGGGCAGACCCACACGCTGGCCGAGCTGGTAGTCCTCCTCACCGAAGCCGGGGGCGATGTGGACGATGCCGGAGCCGTCTTCAGTCGACACGAAATCGGCGGCCACAACCTGGAAGGCGCCTTCTGCGGCCAGGTCGGCAAAGTAGGGGAACAGCGGCTCGTAACGCAGACCCACCAGATCGGCTACAGCCATGTCTTCGACGTTGCCGATCTCCGATTCGCGCTTTTTGAACATCGCCTCGAGACGAGCCCGCGCCATGATCAGCTGTTCGCCGCCCGTCGTGGTGACACGCACGTAGTCGACTTCGGGACCTACGGCGAGACCCATGTTGGATGGCAGGGTCCACGGGGTCGTCGTCCAGGCCAGCAGCGACAGACCCGGCTGATCGGCTACCTGGAAGCGCACCGTGATCGACGGATCCTGCGTGTCCTGATATCCCTGGTTGACCTCGAAATTGGACAACGGCGTCGCGCACCGCGGACAGTAGGCCAGAGATTTGTAGCCCTTGTAGATGAGGTCCTTGTCCCACAGCGACTTGAACACCCACCACACCGATTCCATGAAGTCAGGGTCCATCGTCCGGTACTGATTGTCCCAGTCGACCCAGCGGCCGAGACGCTGGATCAGCTCCTGCCACTCTGCTGTGTAGCGCAGGACGACGGAGCGACAGAACTCGTTGAAGCGCGGCACACCGTACTCGAGGATGTCGCGACGCGACTTCAGGCCCAGTTGCTGCTCGGCTTCATTCTCGACGGGCAGTCCGTGGCAGTCCCAGCCCCAGCGACGCTCGACGCGATAGCCGCGCATGGTCCAGTAACGAGGTACCACGTCCTTGGTGATCGATGCCAGCAGGTGGCCGTAGTGCGGCAGCCCGGTGGCGAAAGGCGGGCCGTCATAGAAGTGGAAGGCCCGGTCCGCAGGCCGGCTCTCCACCGACTTGCGGTAGAGGTCGCCGTCGAGCCAGCCCTGCAGCACGGCCCGTTCCTGGGCCGGGAAGTCGGGGTGACCCGGAACCGCGCCGAAGAAGGATCCGTTTTCCGCGTTCGAGAAGGCGGCACTCACAGATGCAGGCTTCCGAGAAATAGCCGGGCCACCTGCAACAGGAGAACCAGCACGAGTGGCGTGAAGTCGAGGCCGGCGCTCCAGAAGAAGGCAGGAAGCCGGCGGCGCACGGCATTCAGCGCCGGGTCGGTGAGACCGCAGAGGATCTGCACGATGCGGCTGTAGGGATCGGGATTGACCCAGGAGATGATGACCCGGGCAAGGATCACGATGAGATAGAAGGCCAGCAGGCTGTCGACGAGGCCGAGGATGCCGTTGAGGAAGCTGGTACCATCGAAGAGGGGACTGTCACCGGCGCTGGTCAGGTCGTTCATCTGGTCACCCACGGGAAGATCGTTCTCCGAACAGCACGGTACCCACACGGATCATGGTGGCGCCCATCTCGATGGCGATCTCGAAGTCCCCGCTCATGCCCATCGACAGTACGTCGAGGCGAACGGAGTCTGTCTGGCGGTGTTTCTGCGCCAGATCGCCAAGCCGGGCGAAGCAGGAGCGTATGACTTCGACGTCGTCGCTGTGCGCCGCGATCGTCATCAGGCCACGAAGACGCAGATGGTCAAGACCGGCCACGTGTTCGAGCAGAGCCGGGAACGCCGCCATCTCGACCCCCGCCTGCTGCGCTGCGCCTGACGTGTTGACCTGCAGCAGCACTTCGATTTCACGCTCGGCCTCGGCGGCGCGCCGTGCCAGAGCGTCGGCGAGACGACTGCCGTCCACCGAATGTACCACATCGAAGATGTCGACCGCCTGGCCCGCCTTGTTGCGCTGCAACTGACCGACCATATGCCAGCGGGCGACCCCGGTCACCTGTTCACGCTTCGAGGCCGCCTCCTGCACGCGGTTTTCACCGACATCGGTCACGCCGGCGGCCAGTGCCGCCGAGACCTCGTCGGCGGTGCGCGTCTTCGTCACCGCCACGATCGTGATCTCAGAAGCCGAGCGCCCCGCCCGTTCGGCGGCGTCTGCGACGCGTTCGTTGAGGGCCTTCCAGTTGCGGGCAATCGCGTCCATGGCAGCCCAAAAAGATACCCCTCGGTCTGATCAGACACAAGACGGATGCCTGCAATCCGGGCCGTTCTCAGGCGAGTTCGACATCCTTTTCGGTGATGGCCGGCGGCGCCGGCGGTGGCGGCGGGACAAAGGCGGCCAGAGCCCCGAGAAAGAGCGAGTACACGAGCACGTCGGCCACCACTACAGCCCGCAACAGCGAACTGTCGCCGGAAGACAACAGGGCGGGCAGGGCGGCTCCAGCGCCGAGGACGAGCTGTCCGGCGATGAGGCCGCGCGGCAGCAGCAGCCAGCCTGAACGGCGCGAGAATTCGGCGTCCGAGGGCAGGGGATACCACAGTGCCGGGGCAACACCACGGATCAGCACGAGAGTGATTGCCTGTACTCCGACGATTTCGATCAGGCCTTGCGGCACGGGCCACAAGACCCCGCCAATGTCCGCCGAGGCGGCCAGCAGGGCGGCAAACAACAGGATCGCCGTGGGTCGTGCCGGTGCCAGCAGATGCTCGAGCTGTCGCCCGGAGCCTTGCCGGGCGGCCAGGATCAGACCCGCTCCGAGCCCGACAGGCAACGTCGGCAGGTCATGGAGGCTGGCGGCGAAGGTGGCCATCAGCGTCAGAGCCGCGAGACTCAGCAGGGCTGACGCCCTGCTCTCGAGCAGTCGAAGTCGCCAGATGGCCTCTCCGGCCGCCGCCCCGCCGAGGATGGCCAGCCACAACCGTACCACCCAATGGAGGCCACCCGGAAGATCCAGGGCTCCGATGACGGCACTGATCAGAACAAAGGAGACGCAGGCACCGAAGAGGCTGACGACCTGGACTTCACGGTTGCGCCAGAAGTCGGCCATCAGCGGCCCCCACATGGAGGCGAAGGCAGCCACGAGCAGGACCGGGGTTGTCGAGAGGCCGGTGGTGACGGTGATGCCGCCGGCGACGACGGCGAAGGTGATCACCGTCGAGGCGGCAAGCACGAGTGTTACGCGCCAGCCGCGGCGGGCCCTGGGCCAGCTGACACCGAGTCCGACCAGCAGTCCGGCCAGTACTCCGGCTAAGGCGAACGAAAGCCCCAGCAGCGGCACACGGAGAGGATCGACAACTCGGAAGAGAGACGGGCCGAGAACGAGACCGGCAAGGATCCAGCCGGCCACCGCCGGCAGGTGGAAACGGCGCAGGACGTTCTGGAAGGTCACAGCCAGCAGCACCAGGGCACCAAGGGCCCACAGTGGCTCGAATGGCCCTCGTTGGTCCGCTGGCGGCGCGACGGCGGCCAGGGCCAGCAGGATGACGCATACGCCAAGACTGCGCATGGGCGAAAGAACCTCGGGGCGCCCTCCGCAAAGGAGGGCGCCGCCTGATCAACTAGCTGTTCGAGTCGGCCTTCTCGACGCGCTGCTGTCCATAGAAGAGGACGGGGCTGGCGACGAACATGGAGGAATACGTACCGACGAGGATGCCGATGAGCAGGGTGACGGTGAAGTCACGGATCACTTCGCCCCCCCAGACCATCATGGCGATCACCGCCATCAGGGTCGTCAGCGACGTGATGAAGGTGCGGCTGAGACACTCGTTGATGCTGCCGTCAAGGATCTCGGAGAAGACCTTCTTGCGCCGACCGAGCAGATTCTCACGGATACGATCGAAGACGACGATCGTGTCGTTCAGTGAATAACCGACGATGGCGAGCAGGCCGGCGACGACGGCGAGGGTGATCTCCATGTCGAGAATGGAGATGAGACCCAGGGTGAGAATGACGTCGTGGAACAGGGCGACGACGGCGGCGATGCCGTAGAGGAACTGCTTGAAGCGCCAGGCCATGTAGACCAGGATCAGGGCCAATGACAGCAGCACGGCGCGCACTGCGGCGCCGGTCAGCTCTTCGCCGATCCTCGGCCCCACCTTTTCCTGACGGCGAACCCAGTCACCAGTATCGATGTTGCCCGCCAGGGCAGTGGACAGCGTCGCCTTGATGCCGTCGGCGATGTCGGTGCCGGCGGCCTCCTCGGTGACCCGGATGAGGATATCGGTGGGCGGACCGAACTGCTTGATCTCCGAACTGCTCAGATCGACGGTCTGCCCGCCCACATCGACGCGCTTGAGCTCGTCACGCAGCGTCTGCACCTGCACCGGCGGATCGAAGTGCAACTCGAGCAGCGTGCCGCCCGCAAAGTCGATACCCGGTGTCAGCCCGTTGTGGGCGAAAATGGAGATGATGCCGGCGGCCAGCACCACGCCCGAGGCGCCGAAGGCGATCTTGCGCAACGACAGGAAAGCGACCTTGGCGTTGGCCAGGAAGGCCACCGGACCGATGCTCAGGCTTGTCGTGCCGGAGCGCGACGTCCACAGGCTGAAGATCGATCGCGTCACCACCAGGGCGGTGAAGAGACTGGAGACGATACCGACGCACAGCGTCAGAGCGAAACCGCGGATCGGCCCCGTGCCGAACTCGTAGAGTACGATACCGACGATAAAGGTCGTGATGTTGGCGTCGATGATGGCCGACAGGGCGTTGCCGTAGCCGGCGTCGATGGCAGCACGCACGGTCTTGCCCGCCCGCAACTCCTCCCGTATCCGTTCGAAGATGAGCACGTTGGCATCGACGGCCATACCGATGGTGAGGATGATACCGGCGATACCGGGAAGGGTCAGGGTCGCGTGGAAACCGGCGAGTACGGCCATGACGAACAGCACGTTCATGGCCAGCGCCACATCGGCCACGATGCCGGCGAAACGGTAGTAGAGGATCATGAACACGGCGACGATGACCATGCTGATGATTCCCGCCACGCGTCCCTGTTCGATTGAATCGTGACCCAGCGAGGGGCCGACGGTGCGGTCCTCGATGATCTCGACCTTGGCGGGCAAGGCGCCGGCCCGCAGAACGATGGCCAGATCCTTGGCCTCCTCCTGGGTGCCGGAGCCGGTGATGATCGAGCGGCCGTTCATGATCTTGGACTGGATCGTCGGCGCCGAGTAGACGGCGCCGTCGAGGACGATGGCCAGCCGTTCACCTATATGGGCGCCGGTGACCGTGCGGAAGCGTCGCACGCCATCGTCCGTCGTCCACAGGTCGACGATGGGCTGTCCCATGTACTCGACGCTCTGACCGATGGTGACCTGGGCGTCGGCGATCATGCCTCCGGTCATCTCCGGCCGGATGCGGACCAGATAGAGCAGGTAGTAGCGCGAGCCTTCGGGCCCTTCGGCCTTGCTGGTGAAAAGAAACTCCACATCCGACGGGACCAGGCTCTGGGCCCGCGGGTCGGCGAGCATGGCCTTGACGCCGGCCAGGTCGCGCTGCAATACACCGACACCCGTGCCGATGCGGACCAGCCGGGTCAGCAGTCCGGCGGCAGGCGTGGCCTCGTCGGCACCGTCTTCGAAGAGGTCAGCACCAGCGTCGCTGTCCTCACCGAAGAGGCTCGGTGTGGCCGGCTCTGCCAGCGCTGTCGTGTCGGCCCCGGTCGGGGCCTCGCCCTCGTCGACGGACTCGGAGGTCTCGTCCCCGCCATCACTTGCAGCCAGCACGGCGTCGATGCGCTGCAGCAGACGATCACGGTCCTCGTCCGGCTCGAGCAACTGGAACTCGAGCAGAGCTGTCTGGCCGATCAGGTTCTTGGCCCGCTCCACATCCTGCAGTCCGGGGAGCTCGACGATGATGCGGTTCTCACCCTGGCGCTGGATCGTGGGCTCGGCGACGCCGAACTGGTCGACACGGTTGCGGATGACCTCCTGCGCCCGATCGACGGCATCCCGCGCTTCCTCCGCTTCCAGGTCAGCGATCTGCACTTCCATGACCAGGTGGATGCCGCCCTGCAGGTCGAGACCGAGATTGATGGCGCGCTTCTGCAGGTCGTAGTAGGTCGCAGGCCGATCTTGCTCCATGCTCTGCCGTGCGTCGCCATCCATCTGGTAGAACTGGACGGTGGGATAGAGATGGAACACGGCGGCGACCACGAGGGCCAGGATCAGCAGGTTCTTCCAGTTCTGTGTCATCGCTTCGCTTTTGCCTGTGGGCTCACGGAGTGTGAGCGGGTGAGTCACGGGCCGCATCAATGCGCCCCGTCAGTCCTTCCGACAGTGCGCGCTTGAGTACACCATCGGACTCGTAGTAGATCAGCACTTCCATACTGTCGTCGGACGCGGCCCATTGCAGAGCCTGCCGGGGGCCGGCGACGAAAGCCGCCGTAGCCAGCCCATCTGCCGCCAGCGCACTGGGTGCCCAGACGGTGGCGCTCACAGTCCGGCGTGCCGGCATCCCCGTTTCCGGGTCGAGCAGGTGATGATAACGCTGCCCATCCGACTCGAAGGTCTGTTCGTAATCCCCTGACGTGGCCAACGCCGCCAGGCCGACGTCACCGACGGCGACGACGAGTTCCGGCTCGCGCGGGTGTTGCACACCGAAGTGCCAGTCCCGACCGTCGGGCTTGGTACCCCAGTAGCGCAGATCGCCGCCGGCTTCCACAACACCTGCCGTTGCACCGGCTGCCTGCAAGCGGGCCACAGTCCGATCGACGACAAAACCCTTGGCACCGGCACCCAGGTCGAGCCGTACACCGCCGCGGGCAAAACGCACACGGCCACCTTCGAGGCGCACGTGCACATAGCCACTCCGACTCAGGGCCGAATCGATCGCACCCCGCGTCGGCGGCTGCACCGCGTCAGGGAACCCCCACAGCTGCGTCAGGGCTCCGAGAGATGGATCGAAGGCACCCCCGGTACGCCGGGCAAGGTCCAGCGACAGACCCAGGACCTCGGACAATTCCTCGGACATCTCGACCCAGCCGGAGTGGGCATCACGGTTGACCCGCGCTACTTCACCAACCGAACCGTAGTGCGTCAACTTGCCCGCCAGCCGATCGATCTCGTCGCGGGCGAGGGCGAACAACGCCGGGCCCTCCGCTTCGCTCACGAACAAAGCGACGCGGACGATCGTGCCCATGGCCACATGGAATATCTCCTGTGGCCTGGCTGGCTCCGCCTTGGGCAGCAGCAGGAGCACCAGCCCCAGACCTGCCACCCCAACCAGGAGGCGAAGCTTCAGCTGTCGCGCTCGACGACCAACCGCACCGCTGTCTCGAGGATCGAGCGAGACACCGATGTCGGCAGTATCTGCAGGCAGGACTGCGCCTGCGCCGCATATTCCCGTGCAGTCTGTTGCGCGGCGCCGACACCGTCGTACTGCGTGACGAAGTCGACGACTCGGGCCCAGTCTCCCTCGCTCGGAGTCGGTGACGTCAGAATGCTGACGATGCCGCTGCGCTCGTCTTCGGGCGCCTTATCCAGAGCCTTGATCAACGGCAGGGTGATCTTGCGTTCGCGCAGATCATGTCCCACCGGCTTGCCCAGGGTCGACGCATCTCCTGTGAAGTCGAGAATGTCGTCGGCGATCTGGAAAGCCAGGCCCAGGGATTCGCCATACTTGGTCAGAGCCTCCACCATCTCCCGCGGTGCGTCGGCCATCAATGGGCCAATACGACACGAGGCAGAGATCAGCGAGGCCGTCTTGTCGCCCACCATGGCGAAGTACGACTCTTCGCGGGTGTCAGCCTGCAGTCCGATCTGAAACTCGAAGATCTCGCCCTGGCTGAGCCGCTCAGTGGCTCGCGACACCGCCCCGAGCGCTTCCAGGTTGCCCAGATCCACCAACAGGCACAGCGCCTTGGCCAGCAGAAAGTCGCCCATGAGCACGGCGACATGGTCATTCCATTTGCTGTTGACCGAGTCCTTGCCCCGCCGTGTGTCCGCCTGATCGACGACATCATCGTGGATACAGGTGGCAGCATGGATCATCTCGACGCCGACGCCGGCATCGATCACACGATCGTCCCAGTGCTCCGTGGCACGGGCGCAGAGTACCGTCAGTGCCGGACGCAGCCGCTTGCCCTTGAGTGTAGCCATGTAGCGGACCACATCGTGGACCATCTCGACGTCGGCCTGGAGCATCTCGTCCAGGCGTTGTTCGAAAAGGTCAATCTCCTTCTGAATGGGGCCGAGGAGTTGGCCGAGGGACCCGGAGGAGCTCATGAGGACGGAACGTCGCAGGTGGTGGGGATCGGCTCGCTGAGCGAAACCGCGTAAGTTCAGGAAAAGACAGAAATTAAGGCTCAACCAATAGAGGGTCAACTAGATGCATCGCAACGAAATGGCCCCACAAGGAGAGATCGAAGGTGAAGATCGAGCGCATCGAAACGTTTCTGTTGCACGCGGCACCCCCCGGGCAGGGCGGCTGGGCGGCCCGCAACTGGCTGTTCGTCAAGGTGCACACCGACGACGGCCTCACCGGGATCGGTGAGGCCAGCGGCTGGCCACGGGTGGTGGAGACGGCGATCAAGGACCTGACACCGTTGCTGATCGGCGAGGATCCCCAGCACATCGAGCGCCTGTGGCAGAAGATGCTGTCGGCCATGATGGGCCACGGCATGACGGGCATCGTCGGTGGTGGCGCCCTGACGGGGATCGAGATGGCCCTGTGGGATATCAAAGGCAAGGCCCTCGGGGTGCCGGTCTGGAGCCTGCTGGGAGGCAAGATGCGCGACCAGGTGCGCATCTACGCCCATGCCCACACCGCGGAGCGGGCGCGGGAACTGGTCGACGAGGGCTACACGGCGATCAAGACGGGGGGCATCACCAACTGCGTCGAAACAGTGGCCGCCCTCCGCGATGAGGTGGGCCCCGAAGTGGACCTCATGGTGGATGTACACGGACCCCCGTGGCTGACGACGCGCGACGCCATCGCCCTGGGGCAGGCGCTGGAAGAGTTCGATCTGCTGTTTTATGAGGATCCCGTCGCCCCGGAGAATATCGAAGCCATCGCTCGTGTATCCGATGCCGTTGACCTGCCTATCGCCGCCGGAGAGAGGCACGCCACGATATGGGGGACCCGCGAGCTGATCGAGCGGGAGATCGTCGACGTGATCCAGCCCGACACCGGCCGGGCCGGTGGGCTGCTGCAGATGAAGAAGATGGCCGCCATGGCCGAGGCCCACTACATCACCATGGCTCCCCACGATGGCTCACTGGGCCCCGTGGCGGAGATGGCTGCAGTTCATCTGATGGCGACGTTGCCCAACTTTCTCATTCTCGAGCACCTGGCCGACGACGTCCCCCAGCGCTACGAGGTGATGACGGGGCATCCCGTGATCGAGAACAGCCACATCGTCGTGCCAGACACCCCCGGCCTCGGGATCGACATCGTCGAGGAGGCCATCGCCCGATACCCGAGCGCGGGCAACGTGTCGATGCCCGAGGAGACCTACGACTACCGCTACGTCTACGCCCGGCACGCCCGGTCGCAGTGGCTGAGCGGCAGGAACACGCCGCCGCCCGACTATCGGCCGGGGCACATCTTCTGATCAGCTGGCGTCCTGGAAAAACATCGGAGGCTTTGCTCGCGGGAGCTGTACGACGAGAGCAATGGCTCGGTCTCTCATCGGATTCTGTCTTGACATTTAATAGTATTACGAAGTATGATATAAAATATCATATGATATAGAGAAATATCATGTGACATTAAACTCTTCTCTCGCCGATGCACTCGGACTCACGGTAGGCGTGCCCCACACAGGGGATGTAATATGAAGACAATGGGGGCCCGAATGGAACAGGACAGTCACATCATCGAACAACTGCGAAACAGGCAGCGCCCCCGGCCGCACCACTACACGTTTGCCCACGTGGCCCTCGCCGGACATGCGTTGGGAGAGGTGTACATGACTGCAATCCTGCTGCAGCCGCGTCAGTTCCGTCATCCGGTGGCGGACCAGGGACGCATCGAGGCGCGCTATGTCACGCTGGAGAGAGGCTTTCTCGAGGGAGAAGGACGTACGGTGCTGGCTGAATGGGCGCGCACCGATGAGACGATTCAGCACCTCAATTAACTTGACGACAGTGGTTGCCCCGAATTCAAGGCTCCGGCCGGACTTCCGACGCCAGGTCCCCTCGCCCTGGCTGCCTCAGCAGCGGCTCTGGCAGGTCGTCGGGGCAGCGTATGTGACGCTGGGCGTCTGGCATGTGCTTCACCATCATGTGTTGCTGGGCGTCGGGTGTCTGGCCGCTTCCATGGTTGCCTCACCGCGTCTGCGTGACATGGGACGGTTGCTGCTGTCTCGCGGACTCCGCAAACTGTTGGCGATCGTGGAGCGACGGACCTAGCGAACAGAACAGTGAGGATCGACAGGACCAGATGTCCAGAAGTCACCACTGCGCCTTCAGTCACGCGGCGCTGCCATCATGCGCGATGTCGAACGCAGAGGTATCAAAGGACTTGCCATGAATCGAGATGTGGCCTTGAGCAGAGCTTGCGGTCCACTGTCCATCTGTTCTGTGCCAGCTTCGTTGGCCTCAACTGCCAGGTCAGAGTGTATGCTTCGGAAGATCGAGAGATGGACGATGCGGATCTGCGTCTGCCTTGTGTGTCTTGCAGTGCAGGTGAAGGCACAGTCCGACCTGCCATCTTACACGGTGCATCGGGCGGACACGCAGAACACCATCGATGGTGTCCTGGACGAGGCAAGTTGGCGGGATGCCCGCCCGGTACGGCCGTTCATCTTCCCGTGGCATGAGAGTGGCGAGCAGGAGCCGACCGAGGCGCGGCTCCTCTGGGATGACCGCTTTCTCTACGTCTCCTTCGTGGCGTCGGATCAACACATCTCGGCGACGCTGCGGAATCGCGACGCCGCCGTGTCTCGTGACGATGCCGTCGAGGTCTTCGTCGCCCCTGACACAGCAAACGTCGATGACTACTTCAACTTCGAGTTCAACGCCCTCGGCACAATCCTCGATCGATCACCGCGCGATGGCCGGAGCAGCAGCTGGAATGCGCCGGGCGTGGAAGTGGCCATCACCATCGAGGGCACGCTCAACGACGACAGCGACACCGATGATCGGTGGACGACGGAGATTGCGATTCCCTTTGCGAGCTTCGAGGAGTACGCACCCCGGTTGCCGCCGGCAGCTGGCGATGAGTGGCGCTTGAATCTCTACCGGATCGGCGGGAAGACGAATCCCCAGTTCAGCGTCTGGTCGGACACGCAGACAGAGAAGCCCCAGTACCACGTGCCGTCCCGCTTCGGGTTGGTCCGCTTCTCAGAATCCCGACCGCCATCGACCGCTGTGGGGGCAGTGTCTCTGGGTACGCTCAAGGTCGGCCTGCGCGAGGAGAGGCCGCACGACCGGGATTGAACAGAGCGTGCGGGTCCAGCGTTCGCCGCAAGCTCTCGTTCAGCCGTCCCACGCCGGCTGACAACGGCGTGAAGGCTTCCCGATTGGCATCCTGCGGCTCGGAGCTCAGACGAGACGCCATTCCAGCTACGCCGTCGGCGATGGCGTGCACGGCGTGCGCCGGGCAGTCTTCGGGCATCACGGCCCAGAGCAGACCCCCCGCCCAGTCGAGACACCAGCGCGACAGGCCTCGTTCGGTCAGTTGTGTCAGGGCGTCGTCGGCCCGGGAGGGAGGCACGACGATGCGGAAACAGACCTCGCCCGCTGCGGCCGTCAGATCGCCACCCTCGCGCAGCGATTCCCATCGGTTTCTCGATGCGGTCTGTGACAGGATGTCTCCCGCGCCGGCTTCCCGCCAGAGGGTTTCGGTCTGTGGCAGTGTCGCAGCTTCAGATCCTTCTATACGGATCCATACCGTGTCGTCTTCCGAGGTGCACGCGATGCCGGTGATAGACTCAGGGCGTCGAGACCAGTCCAACATGAGAGCCAGGGCGGCCTGCCGCTGCAGGCCGGCAACGGCCAGTGTCCGCTGGCTCGCAGGTTGCGGCCACAGCTTCAGACACACCTCGGTCATGATGCCGAGTGTCCCATAGGCTCCCACCAGGGATCGCCACAGGTCATAGCCGGTCACATTCTTGACCACGCGGCCGCCGGCGTGGATCACCCGCCCCTGACCGTCGACGAACTCCATTCCCAGGACGAAGTCGCGAGCCGCACCGGCGACAAACCGCCGGGGGCCAGAAGCTGCCACCCCGAGTGTGCCACCAAGCGTCGCGCCGGTCCCCCAGTACGGCGGCTCGAAGGCCAGGTGCTGTCCATGCTCGGCCAGCAGCGCCTCCGCCTCGGCCAGCGGGGTCGCCGGACGCGCGATGAGGATGAGCTCCTCGGGTTCGTAGGTGACGACGCCGCTCAGGGCGGACAGGTCGACGGGGTGGACCGCCGACGTGGCACGCCCGAGGCGGTCCTTGGTGCGACCGGCACGCAGGGCCAGGCTCGAATCGTTGGCAGCGGCGTCGCGAACCAGCTCGGCGACCTGACCGGCGTCGGCTGGACGGAGGACGTTTCCGGGCAACTAAGGCCGCTCCAGGTCGGCCATCGGCTGGTGCCCGGCGTGTCCGTGCATTCGCCCTTCGGAGCAGGTGCGCAGCACAGGATAGACCTTGCCCGGATTCAGCAACCCGGTCGGATCAAAGGCGCGTTTCAGTTCCCCCTGCAAGTCTAGATCGTCATCGGAGAGCTGGCAGGGCATGAGGTCGCGCTTCTCCATGCCGATGCCGTGTTCGCCGGAGAGTACGCCCCCGACCTCGACGCAGACCTTGAGGATCTCGCTACCGAGTTCTTCGGCCTGCTCGAGTTCGCCATCCACGTTGCTGTCGTAGAGCACCAGCGGATGCAGGTTGCCATCGCCGGCATGAAACACATTGGCCACCCGCAGGCCGCAGGCCGCGGACAGGGTCGCGATACGGTCCAGCACATCGGGCAGGCGGCCCCGTGGGATCGTGCCGTCCATGCAATAGTAGTCGGGGCTGATCCGACCCATGGCAGGGAAGGCGGCCTTGCGTCCCGCCCACAGACGCTGGCGCTCCTCGGGCGTATCGGCATGGCGGATCTGTGGCGATCCGGCCGTCGATACCAGCGCTTCCACGGCGGTGATCTGGGCATCGACCTCGGCAGCGGGACCGTCCACCTCGACCAGCAGCAGGGCTTCGACGCCGACGGGATAGCCGCAGCCGAGGAATTCCTCCACCGCTTCGATGGAGAGTCGATCCATGATCTCCATGCCGGCCGGCACGATGCCGGCGCCGATGATGTCGGCCACGGCCGCGCCGGCGGCTGCCACCGTATCAAATGCGGCCATCAGCGCCCGCGCCGACTGGGGCTTCGGCAGGATTCGCAGTGTCGCCTCGGTGACGATACCGAGCAAGCCTTCCGAGCCGGCATACAGGGCCAGCAGATCGTAGCCGGAGCGCTCCATGGCGGCGGAGCCGATGTCGACGATGTCGCCGTCAGGCAATACGAGCTGTACCCCGAGCAGGTTGTTCGTCGTCGTGCCGTACTTCAGGCAGTGCACGCCACCGGCGTTCTCGGCGATGTTGCCGCCGATAGTGCAGGCGATCTGGCTCGAGGGGTCGGGGGCGTAGTAGCAGCCGTGTGCGGCCACCGCGTGAGATACGGCGAGGTTCGTCACGCCCGGCTCGACGGTGACGGCGCGATCCTCGATATCGACGCGCAGAACCCGGTTCATGCGCGCCAGGCTGAGGACGATGCCGTCGCCGAGAGGCAGGGCGCCGCCGGATAGCCCCGTGCCGGCTCCCCAGGGAACGATGGGGATGTCGAGTTCACCGCAGGCCTGCACCACCTCGATGATCTGTTGGGTGGATGTCGGCAGGGCGACGGCGAGAGGGGTCTGCCGATAGGCCGAAACGCCGTCACACTCATAGACGACGAGGTCTTCGGCACGATGAATGAGGCCGCCTGTGTCAACCAGCCCGGCCAGGCGGCGCACCAGATCGCTACGCCGGGCCAGGCGCTCAGGCTGCGGCGTCGGCAGGTTCACGTGCCGTCCGTAGTCTCGAAATCCAGCCCCAGCTCATCGGCGTAGGCGAACAGCGCCGGCGTGCCACCCGTATGTACGAAGACGACCGTCTGCTGTGCCGTCCACCAGCCGGCGCGCACATGGGCGATGAGACCCGCCATGGCTTTGCCCGTGTAACAGGGATCGAGCACGAGTCCTTCGCTGCGTGCGGCCAGTTGCAGCGCCTCGCGGCTGCCGTCGGTGACGACGCCGTAGCCGGGGCCGACGAACTCGGCGGTGCTCTCCAGATCGTCCGGCGTGATGTCGAGGTCGAGGTCGAGGATCCGGCAGTGCTCGGCAGCCAGCTGCGCCATGTGCTGCGCCGCGTCGTCGTCGTCCCGGGGACTGGGGCTGATACCGACGACGCGCAGGGGAAGACCGAGGGCTCTGGCTGCCACGACAATGCCCGTGTGTGTGTGTGCCCCGGAGCAGAGGTAGATGACGTCGGGTTTCACGCCGCGCTCCCGCAGCTGCGACCACAGCTCGAGGAAGCCGTCGACGTAGGCGATGCCACGGTAGACGGCACCGTCAGAGCTCGTGTTGTACGGTTTGTGCCCCGCGGCGCGCAGACGTTCCATCGTGGCCTGCAACGTTGCTCCCTGCTCGTCGATGGGTGGCAACAGGACTTCGGCACCGAACAGATGGGACAGCAGCAGGTTGCCCTGGGGCTGTGCGTGGGCGTCGGCGCGGCCCACCTGCACGGACTTCATGCCAAGTCGAGCTGCGACGGCCGCCGTCTGCCGCGACTGATTGGACTGGGCCGCGGCGCCATGAACAAGCACGTCACATCCGGCGGCTACCGCCGGCGCTATGGAGTACTCGAACTCGCGAATCTTATTGCCGCCGAAGGCCAGGCCCGTCAGATCTTCCCGTTTCATCCAGATACGGGGACCACCGACAGCCGTCGAAAGACGCGGCAGTTCGTCAAGTGGGGTGGGCAAGGCGGCCAGCCGCAGGCGCGGCAGGCGATCGAGGCGTTGGCGTATCTGCTGGGGCGTATAGGTTGTGGGCATGGCCGGAATCTACGCCGGATGAATCCCCCGTGACAACCTTTGAGAGGCTCTGTTGCCACGCGTAACCTCGTGCATTAGCTTAGGTTACGTGATTTGACGGGCTGTTGACAGATCTTGAACGGCCCCAACACCAAGAGATTCAGTCCTTTATGATGGTTCCCGCGGACCTGCGCCGCAGCTGGTTGAACGTCCTTTCCCGCCCTCCGAGGAGATAGCCGCCACGGACCTCCTCGAACCCATCTCGGAAGAACTAGAGCCGCACCTGCGTCGGGAGCTGCACCCGGGCGAGTTGCTCCTCGCTTTGCTGGTCGCCGATCTGGATCGCGACGGGCGCTACGGTGAGAACTGGCTCGTTCTGACGGACGAGCGCATCCTCGTATTGCACGCCAATGGTGGCGCGCCGCGAGTCGATACCTTTCCGCTGGCCGAGGTGAAGCGCATCCAGACGCGCAGCTACGTCGGCAACGGTTCACTCGTCATCGACATGCCCGACGGCATGCACGAGCTCGTCCGTTTCTCCCAGGGCAACTACTTCAAGTTCTCGTCCATCCCGCAGGTCGTGGAAGCAGCCATGGCCAGTCCCACGGTCCGGGTGGGTGAGGACGACGACGATGGCGCCATCCCGCACCGGCGCGTCGAACACTGCGAGACCTGCGGCCGCGCCTTGCGGGCCGGTTCGAAGGTCTGCCCCGCCTGCATCAAGAAACGCGAAACCTTCTGGCGACTGTTCTCCTACGTCAAGCCGTACAAGAAGGTGGCCATCTTCGGGTTTGTTCTGACCCTGACGATGACGGCCATCGGCATGCTGCCGCCGCAGCTGAACCGACGGCTCATCGACGATGTGATCACGCCCGTTATCTCCGACTACATGGGCACCGACGCCGAGGGTGTCCGCCGGCAGGACTTAGATCTGGGGCCGATGATACCGGAGGCGGGGTACGTCGATGACCTGTTGTGGATCGTCATGGGGCTGCTTTCCATCCACTTCAGTCGCATGCTGATCAACGGCGTGCGTTCCTACACGCTCGGGTGGCTGGGTCAACGCATCACGTACGACCTGCAAACCGAGATCTTCAACTATCTGCAGCTGTTGTCCCTGTCGTTCTACAGCCAGCATTCCACTGGCCGCATCATGACCCGCGTGACGAGCGATACGGAGCGCATGCGCGGTTTCATCACCACTGGCTTTCAGGACATGGTCATCGCCATCCTGACACTGCTCGGCATCGGCGGGGCGTTGTTCTGGATGAACTGGGAGCTGGCCCTGCTGGCGCTGATCCCCACGCCGATCATGCTTGCCGTCACCTTGTTCTACCGCAAACGGATCCACTGGGTGTTCCACACGATCTGGCGGCGCATTTCGGCACTGAACTCGCAGCTGGCGGATACGATCCCCGGGGTGAAAGTCGTCAAGGCCTTCGCCCAGGAGGGCCGCGAGATCGGCACCTTCGACAAGCGCAATACGGAGTTGCGTGAGTCGCGTATGGTGTCGGTGAAGATGAAGTCCTACTTCCTGCCCGGCATCGCCTTCATCACCTCCATGGGCTCGGTCATCCTCTGGTGGTTCGGTGGCAATCGTGTTCTGGAGAACACGCTGACCCTGGGCGAGCTGCAGGCCTTCATCTCCTACATGGTCATGTTTCTCAGCCCAGTGCGTGAACTGAGCCGACTATCGGACGAACTCGAGTCGGCGGCCACCACAGCCGAGCGGGTTTTCGAGATCCTCGATACCGAACCCGAGGTGATGGACCGGCCCGACGCGAAGGACCCGGGCGTGATCGAGGGGCGCGTCGAGTTCCGTAATGTCTCCTTCACCTACGACGGTTTTGCCCGCATCCTGGACCGAGTGTCATGCACCGTCGAACCGGGAGAGATGATCGGCCTCGTCGGACACTCCGGTGCCGGCAAGTCGACGCTGGTGAATCTCATCTCCCGCTTCTACGACGCGACGGACGGGGAGATCCTCATCGATGGTGTGTCGATCACCGACCTGCAGCAGAAGAAGCTGCGGGCCCAGATCGGGGTCGTCCTGCAGGAGCCCCTGCTGTTCCAGGGCTCCATCGCACAGAACATCGCCTACGGCCGCCCTGAGGCATCCCGTTCCGAGATCATCGCTGCGGCGCGGGCCGCCAATGCCCACAAGTTCATCATGAAGATTCCCGACGGCTACGACAGTGAGGTAGGCGAGCGCGGCGGTCGTCTCTCCGGCGGCGAACGGCAGCGGATCTCCATCGCCAGAGCGCTCATCGGCAATCCCCGGGTCCTCATCCTCGACGAAGCCACAAGCTCGGTGGACACGCAGACCGAATTCGAGATCCAGGAGGCACTGGAGCGATTGACGGCCAACCGCACGACCTTCGCCATCGCTCATCGTCTGTCGACGTTGAAGAACGCGGATCGATTGTTCGTCCTGGACAAGGGTCGGATCGTCGAGGAGGGCTCACATGCCGCGCTGCTTGAGCAGGAGGAAGGTGTCTACCGCAACCTCGTCGACATGCAGACGGAACTGGCCAAAGTGAGAGCTCTGTGAGTGGCGGTGACGGGGGACTCCGGACCGAGCCGGGCCTCGACACCGGCGCCGCGCTCCTTGTGGCAGCGCAGATGCAGATCCGGCGCACAGAGCGCGGGTTGCTGGCAGTGCGCATCGGCGCCGAAGACTACGAAGATGTCACTGTGCGCCGTGCCTTTCCCCTGGAAGCGGCAGATCGATACCTGGGTTTCTTCGATACCGATGGCGATGAGCTTGGCATCCTGGAAGATCCCGGCGGCCTCGACAGCGACAGCCGGGCGGCCCTCGACGAACAGCTGGCGCTGACCTATTTCCTGCCGAAGATCCTCGCCGTGACCCACATCGGCGAGGAGTTCGGCGTCGTCCACGCCGACGTGGAGACGACGAGTGGGGCGCGACAGATCGAGATCCGCGGCATTCGCTCAAGTATTCGAGTGCTGTCGAGGAACCGAGCTCTGGTGGAGGACGCCGACGGCAACCGCTACGAGCTGACGGACTATCGAAACCTGCAGAAGATGACCCGCGAGATTCTGGGCCTGTAGAACCTTCGACAGCCTGCAGGAGCAAGGGCCGTCCCGGATATCCGGGGCGGCCCTTTCGTGTACATCGCGCGAGGTTTCGGTTCCTCTCAGTTCATCAGATTCCGGGGGATGAAGTCCGGCTTCAGCTCCGAGTAGGGAGTACTGGCTTCGAGGAACTGCTTGCGGGTCGTTTCGTTCGGCTCGAGGCGCCAGCGATTGTAGGCGTCGAGCATGCGGTCGAGGGCCTGCGCTTCGATCTGCGGCAGTGCCGCCAGATGGGCGTCCTGCTCCAGGTGCCAGGTCTGGCCCGGTGACAACCGTTCCATCAGGTCCATGTGATTTGTCGCCATGTGGGCGAGGACCTCGTGATATGTACCGAATTCATCGGCGAGTTTTTCCAGCGTCACCGACAGACCACGATAGCGGGGCGGCAGACGGCTGCAGAACACAGAGGCCCAGCTGTAGAACTGCCGCGCCTCCTCGATGTAGGCCTCATCCGGTGTCGTGGCTCGACGGTAGAAGGACACGTGATCGCCGAAGCCGGCGAAAAGGCCGAAGGCCATCAGCCGGTGATCGGCGTTGGTGCGGTACACGTCCGTCTTGCCGCGGTTCGTGCAGCTCTGCTCAGCCTTCTCACAGACGTCGAGTGCCGAGGGCGCCAGATGATCGACGTTGTCGGCATAGAACCGGCCGTCCACGAGGGAATGCAGCAGTCCGGCGAGATAGACGTTGACTTCTTCGTCGCCGTCCGACTCGTGATCTGTTTCAATACGAGACTGCAGGAAGGCGTTGAGCATGAAGAAGAAGAGCGGCTCTCGCTCTCCGTTGCGAAGGTCCAGGTAGGCGGTTGAATCCATGACGACGTGCTCCCAGTTGCATAAGGTGCACCGCAGGACTTCTCACTCACACACACTCTCACCATCACACCCACATCCGACTAGATCGGCACCGGGGTGGTTTTGTACCAGCACTTTCGCGTGCGGCTACTTCAGTTCGCGCAAGGTCTGGTCGAACATCATGTACACAGGGGGAGAGAACAGGACGAAGGTGACGCCCTCGGGCAGGGACTGGGACCGCAGGTGTTCCACCGTGGTCGTCAGTGCTACACGGCTCGCCGCTTCGACGGGGTATCCGTACACACCGCAACTGATCGCTGGAAAGGCGACGCGGCACAGACCGTGCTCCGCGGCAAGGGCCAGGCTGCTTCGGTAGCTGCTGCGCAGCAGCTCCGCATCGCGCTCGGTGCCACGGTAGACGGGACCCACCGTGTGGATAACATGACGTGCGGGCAGGAGATACCCCGCGGTGATCCGAGCCTCTCCGGTAGGGCAGCCCCCGAGAAGCCGGCACTCAGACAGCAGCCTGGGCCCGGCAGCGCGGTGAATCGCACCGTCAACGCCACCGCCGCCGAGAAGGGATTCGTTGGCTGCGTTGACGATAGCATCAACATCCAGACGGGTGATATCTCCCTGGATCAGGTCGATGCGGTCGACGTGCGAACGAGGTCTCAACATGATTACACGACACTGGCTGCGTGCATAGATACCCACGTGCCGGCCAAGGCGCAAGGCGATCGTCAGGCGACACAGAGGAAGTCAGTACCCTCGCTCAGGTCGATACCTGACAGGTACTCCCGGATCAGTGCCCGTGCCCCTCGCGAGGCGACGGCGGCCAGCAGCATGGGCCGCCGCAGCGACTGCCAACACGCGGTGACCTCGTCAGGGCCGATGATGGGTACGCCACGCAGAGTGCTGCCGATACGCTTCGGTGCGATATCGACAAAGGCGTGGGGCCGCTGTCCGGCACGGATCAGGTGCTTGCTCAGACGCCGCCCAGTCTGACCGGCGCCCCAGACGATGAGACCGTCGCGTGCGGCCAGCGGTCCGCGCGACAGGTAGTGCGCCTTGGCGCGGAGGAAGTTCTCGATCGAGTAGCGACTGTCGGTTCGCGTCGCCCGATCGCCGTGTTCGCGCCAGCGGACCAGGGGCTCGGCAATCTTGGCAAAGCGGCGACCGGCGGCGTGGTAGCGCAGCCACAAGTCGTAGTCCTCGGCCCAGCCGCGTTCCTGATAGGCGCCCAGTTCTTCGAGCTCAACTCGGCGAAGCACGGCCGACGGGTGGGCGATGGGGCTCTCGATGAACATCTCCCGGCAGATATCATCGTGGGTCACCAGGGCGTTCTGCCAGTCGACGTAGATGCGGAATCCTTCCGCCACATCGGCGGGGGGGAAGGCTTCCACCTGTGTGCCACAGACGGCCACGTCACCATCCTGCTCCATGACGGCCAGTTGTCGTTCGAGTCTGTCTGGGAGACAGAGATCATCGGCATCCAGGCGGGCCACATAGGGCGCGTGGCAGTTCGACAGGCCGAGGTTGAGCGCCGGCAGAAGACCGACGTGTGGGGAACTGACGACCCGCATCCTGGCGTCGCTTCGGCGCGACAGCAGTCCCGCCGTGCCGTCGGTAGAACCATCGTCGACGACGACGACTTCGAAGTCGTCCATCGTCTGCGCCTCAATGCTGTCGAGAGCCTCATCGAGAGTGGCAGCACCGTTGTAGACAGGCATCAGGACGGAGACGAGAGGAGTGGCCATGTGCTTGACAGTCTACAATCCCAGCCGCCATACTCCAACCGGTATGGTACACCTGAAATCCAAGACTGAAATCGAGCGCATCCGTGCCAGCTGCCGGATCGCCGCCGATGCGATGTCCCGGATCAAGGACGGCATCGCCCCCGGCCTGACGACGGCGGCTCTGGACGACATAGCCGTCGACTACATCCGCACTCAGGGGGGAGTGGCCTCGGCCAAGGGCTATCGAGGGTATCCGCGTAGCATCTGTGTTTCAATCAACGAGGAGGTCGTGCACGGGATTCCCGGACCACGCCAGCTACTGGCCGGCGATATCGTGTCGGTGGACATCGCCGTGAAGAAGGACGGCTACCACGGGGACATGAACGTCACCTTCGCTGTCGGGGACGTGAGCGACAAGGCGATGCAACTCATGACCGCAACCCGGGAGGCCATGGACATCGGCCTGCGGGCGAGCGTCGCCGGCGCCCGTCTGGGTGACCTGGGCCAGAGCATTCAGCAACGGGTCGAGGCAGATGGATTCTCCGTCGTGCGTGACTACTGCGGCCACGGCATCGGTCGCGCCTTCCATGAAGAGCCGCAACTGCTCCACTTCGGGACCGCCGGCGAGGGACGTCGACTCGAGCCGGGCACGGTGTTCACAGTGGAGCCCATGGTCAACGTCGGCACGCCCGACGTGCGTGTCCTGGACGACCAGTGGACGGCGGTCACAGCCGATGGCTCACTATCGACGCAGTTCGAACACACCGTGGCCGTCACCGAGGAGGGTCCTGACATCCTCTCCCGATTCGACGACTTGCCGTTCTGAGGGCACTAGGCAGTCGTTGCGCCCAGCCCGGCAGACCTTACTTTCGTCAGGCTATCCCATCCCCACCCGAAGGAGTTAGCGGAGATGGCCAAAGAAAAGAACACGGACGAAGAGTCGACTGACTTCGGCTTCGATCCCGGCTCGCAGCGGGAACTCGAAGTCGAGGACACCTGCTGTGTTACCGGCGAGGAAGTACCCGCCAGTTTCTGCCGTTTCCCCGACTACCGCCGTGGTACGATGATGGTGCTGTCGAGAAGCGTTGCCGTCGAGAGACTGCGCCTGGGCACCTCGACCGAAACCTTCAAGGAGGTCCTGGTCAAGCGCCACGGCAAGAAAGTGCTGGCCGACTACCGCAGCTGACGTTCGCTGGCAGCAAAGACAAGAAGGGGACGCTCCGACAGGAGCGTCCCCTTCTTCTTTTCTGGAATGCCCCCGGGCTCAGGCGCCGTCGAGCAGCTCCTGCACCTGGCGGCCGAGGACACCGTACGGATCCACCCGTCTCGCCGCATTTCGTGGCACGCCGAAGTGCGTGTCACGGATCAGCCCCTGCTGGTCGATGATGACCGTGGTCGGTACATAACGCATGTAACCGGCGTCCGGGTCATAGGCGGCGGCGAACTTCTGCTGTCCATCGAGGTACACCGGATAGTTGATCTCGTAGCGGTCGATGAACTTCCTGATCAGCGCCTCGAGTTCCGCGGGCTGGCCGCGGGAGTCGACGGAGATGCCGACGATGGCCACGTCCTCCTCGGAGAAATCCTGACGCAGCCGCACCAAGTCAGGGATCTCGACGCGGCACGGTCCACACCAGGTGGCCCAGAAGTTGAGGATCACGACGCGGCCCTCGTAGGCGGACAGGTCGAAGCCATCGATGGCGCCCTGATAGCCGGCGTCGGCCGAGGGTTCGGCGCGACTGGAGTCACAGCCCACGGCGCCGAGCAACAGGCAGAGAAGCAGAACAACGGAGCGGGATCGGTTCATAGGGTCATCAATATAAAGATCGCGGTGAGATCGTGAGTGCCGGCTAACGTCTCAAGCGCGAAGTCTGGCGTTGGCGGGCAACGTCGTCAGCTCCGTCTCGCGCACGCCGGTGAGGGCGTCGACGCGCCGCAGCAGTTCGTCGCAGGGGTTCACACGGATACTGCGCGAGCGCACGACATCGGTGTGACCGGCGTCGCCGGTGCTCTCAACGCGGATGATCAGGTCGCACGGTCCGGCGAACTCCTGGCAGGTCTTGAGCAACTGGTTGAGCAGATCGTCGTTCACCGCCTCTGACGGCAGCGTGATGTTGACCGACCGGGTCAGCCGCTCCCGCGTGTGCTCCATGGGCAGCACCGAGTCGGCGAGGATGCTCATGGTGCCGTTGCGTTCGTTGAGACGGCCTTCGACCATGACCACCTCCTCCTGCACGATAAGGTGTTTGTTGCTGGCGTAGGCATCGGAGAAGAAGACGATATCCGCTTTGCCGGACAGATCCTCGAGGGTGACGAAGGCAATGGGGTTTCCTTTGCGGTCGGCGGAGGTTGAGATGCGGCTGATCAGTCCGCCGACGCGGATCGGGGCGCCGTCCTCCTGTTCCGGAATGTCGACAAGGGGTGAGGCGAAATTGCGCAGGTCGCGCTCGAAGCGGCTGAGGGGATGGCTGGAGACGTAAAACCCGAGAAGCTCCTTCTCGCTGGCCAGCATCTCCGTCTCCGTCCACTCGGCCACCTCCGGAAGGGAAAGCTGATGTTCGAGCTGGGGGGCGGACGAATCGCCGCCGAAGAGGCTGAACTGGCCGCGACCTCGTTCCTCCTGGACGACCTGAGCATTGCGCAGGGCCACATCCAGGGCGTCGTGCAACTGGGCCCGGTGGCCGCCGAGATGGTCGCAGGCGCCCGAGGCCACGAGAGCTTCGACGACGCGGCGGTTGACGGCGCGCAGGTCGAGACGCTCGCAGAATTTGTAGAGGTCCTCGTACGCGCCATCCTCGACACGACCGTCGACGATGGACTGGGCGGCGCCGGCACCGACGTTCTTGATCGCCGCCAGGCCGAAGCGGATGCCCTTGTCGGTGGGCACGAAATTGAGCGCGCTCTCGTTGACGTCGGGTGGCAGTACCGGGATCTCCATGCGACGGCATTCGTCGAGCATGATCGTCAGGCGGTCCGTATTGTCACGGTCGTTCGTCAGGCTCGCGGCGAGGTATTGTTTCGGGTAGTTGGCCTTGAGGTAGGCGTTCCTGTACGCCACTTCCGAATAGCAGGCCGAGTGGGACTTGTTGAATCCGTACCCGGAGAAGACCTCGATGTCGGACCAGATCTTCTGGGCAACGTGGCGGTCCACGTCATTGGCCCCGGCGCCATCGATGAAGTCCTTCTTGCACTTCTCCATGACGTCGGCAAGCTTCTTGCCCATCGCCTTGCGCATGCTGTCCGCCTGACCCAGTGTGAAACCGCAAAGGTCACGGGCGATACGCAGCACCTGCTCCTGGTAGGTGATGACGCCGTACGTCTCGGCCAGAATCGGCTCGAGCACGGGGTGGTCGTATTCGACCTCCTCCTGGCCATGCTTGCGCGCGATAAAGGTCGGAATCCGCGCCATCGGCCCCGGACGGTAGAGAGCATTCATGGCGATGACGTCTTCGATCTTGTCCGGCTTCAACTGGCTGAGATACTCGCGCATGCCGGCGCTCTCGAACTGGAACACACCGACCGTGTCCCCGCGGCTGAACAGTTTGAAGGTGGGCCCGTCATCCCAGGATATGGCTTCGAGGTCAAAACCGGGCTCGTGCAGACGGATCAGGCGCACCGCCTCGTCCATCAGCGACAACTCCTTGAGCCCGAGGATGTCCATCTTCAGCAGGCCTACATCCAAGCATGTTGGGCCGTCGAACTGTGTCGTGATCGTGCCGTCTTTGGGCGCCCGATACAACGGCACATAGTTGGTCAGATTCGACGGAGCGATGATCACGGCGCAGGCGTGAACGGAGGCGTGGCGTGACAGACCTTCAAGCTTGAGGGCGTGTTTCAGCAGCAGACCTTCGGCGTCATCCTTGCCGGTCATCTGCTGCAGTTCGGGGACTCGTTCGATCGCTTCGCTCAGAGTGATCTTGAGTTCGTTGGGGATGTACTTGGCGATGCGGTCCACATCGCCAAAAGGCAATCCCAGCACACGACCCACATCACGTACGACCGATTTGGCGCCCATGGTACCGAAGGTGATCACCTGCGAGACGTTTTCTTCGCCATAGGTGTCGATCATGTACCGCACGACGAGATCACGCCCCGTGTCAGCAAAGTCGATGTCGATGTCCGGTGGCTCCAGGCGTTCCGGATTCAGGAAGCGCTCGAACAGCAGATTGTGCCGGATGGGATCGGTATCGGTGATGCCCAGACAATAGGCGACCAGGCAACCGGAAGCCGAGCCACGGCCGGGTCCGACGCTGACGCCTGAATCACGGGCGTACTGCACAATGTCGCGCACGATCAGGAAATAACCCGTGTAGTCTTCCTTGATGATCAGTTCCAACTCAAAGTCGAGGCGCTGCTGGATCTCGGGTGTAACCTCGGCGTAGCGGTTCTCCAGCCCCTCCCTGGACAGGTGCCGCAGGTACTCATCACTGGAGGTGAAGCTGGGCGGGATCGGGAAGTCGGGCATGTGCTGCTCGCCGAACTCCAGCTTGAGGTCGCATTTCTCGGCGATGGCGACGGTATTCTCGATGGCCTGGGGCAGATCAGCGAAGAGTTCCTGCATCTCCGCCGGTGACTTCATGTAGAGTCCGGTGGGGTAACACATGCGCTGCGTCGGCGGATCGGCCAGCATCTTGCCGGTCTGTATGCAGATCAGGGCGTCGTGGGCGGCATGGTCGTCGGCTTGCAGGAAGTGGAAGTCGTTGGTCGCCACCAGGGGCACATCGAGCTTCTTGTGCAGCTTCAGCAGGCCGTCGTTGACCTTGGCCTCGATGTCGATTCCGTGGCGCTGGATCTCGAGGTAGTAGTCCTCGCCGAAGATGTCCATATACTCGCGCGCCGCCTCCTCGGCGGCAGCGAGATCGTCTGTCTGAATCAGGTGGGCGACCTCGCCGGAGACACAGGCGGACATGCAGATGAGCCCGTCGCGATGTTCCCGCAACAGGTCCTTGTCGATCCGCGGGTTGTAGTAGAAGCCCTCGGTGTATCCCGCCGATACGAGCCGGGTCAGGTTGCGCCACCCGGTCTCATCCCTGGCCAGCAGGATCAGGTGGTTGGAGGCGTGCTGCAGACCCCGGGCGGCGGCACGGTCGTGACGGCTGCCGATGGCGACGTAGACCTCGCAACCGATGATCGGCTTGATGCCGGCCTCTTCGCAGTTCCGATAGTGGGCGATCGCACCGAACAGGTTGCCGTGGTCGGTGACCGCCAGCGCCGGCATGTCGTACTCGGAGGCAGCCCCGGCCATCTGACCTATGTGGCAGCCGCCGTCGAGCAGGCTGTATTCGCTGTGGCCGTGGAGGTGGACGAATTCGGCGGTGGCCATGGCAAGGGCTCCTGCCCACGGGGGGGTGGGCGCAAGGGCAGAGGAAGGTCGTTTGAGAGCGGCCAGCAGACCGTTTGCCCGGGAGGGGAAGCCACAGGCGGGGTCGGTCACATGGGGAGTTGATTCGGGCCGAAACTACTGGGGGGTCCGGGAGCCGTCAATCACGCGGTATGGACGTCTATATTGTACCATATGCGGTGCCCGCGTCCCCCAACTCCAAGGGGAGTGCCCCATCCGAATCCCGTTCCTGTTCTTCCTGCTGTTGCTTGTGGTCCGTCCCGCGGGTGCGCTGTCGCTCACCACCTGCGCCGGTGGTCCGCCCACGCAGCCTCTGTCTCTGCGGCCGGCCGACGCGGCTGCCAGGTCGGCCGCCCGGACCGTCAGCGGACAGGTGACAGCCGTGACGCTCTTCGCGCGGTTTGCCGATGAGGATTCGGGAGTGGATCTGCTGCCGTCGTGGACGAGCCGGATCTTCGATATCGACCAACCCGGCAGCCTGTCCCACTACTACCGGCAGATGTCGCAGGGACAGTTCGACCTGGTCGGCCACGTCGTCCCCATATGGTTCACGGCCAGGCAACCGGCCTCGTACTACATCCGGGACGTGTTGCGCGCCGACGCTTTCGGCCACTTTGGCGAGTTTGTCCACGACATTCTCGATGCTGCCGATCCTGTCGTGGACTTCGCCCGGTTCGACAACGACGGCCCCGACGGCGTGCCGAATTCAGGGGACGACGACGGCTACGTCGACTTCATCTTCGTCAACACCCGATCGACGCCAACCGGGTTTATCAGAGGCCCTGCCACAGGGGTCGCGATTCTCGGCATCCGCTCCGACTACCGGACCGATGACACCGCCGCCAATGGTGGCCAGATCAGAATCCGCAAGGATGAGCACCACAAGGGCATCGGCGGTATCACGCAGCGTGCCTCGACACATGCCGAGGCGGTGGGCACCATGGCCCATGAGTTCGGCCATGCTCTCGGTCTTCCCGATCTTTTCGATCTCTCCTTCCTCGGGGAGGAAGATGCCGGAGAGGACGACTCGGGAGGGATCGGTTACTGGGGACTCATGGGACACGGCAATCGCGGCTGGGACGAACGGGGAGGCCCCACACCCTTCTGCGCCTGGAGTCTGGAAACGCTGGGCTGGATCGGCGAAGCCAACGAGCGCCTGGTGACCGTCGATGACCGCCTGGAGGAGGCGTCTCTGCGAGATCCCCGAGACGACGGCTTTATCTACCGCCTGCCGAGCAGACAGGAGGACCTTTACTACCTGATCGAATACAGGTCGCCGGACGTCAGCTACTACGATCGTTTCCTGCCGAAGAAGGGGGCACTCATCTGGCAGGTGAATGCCAAGCGCAGTGGCAACGACAACGAGGACAATAAACTCGTTGACCTGATCTGCGCCGACGGGCTCTACGCCGATCAGGCCTTTCCCGGCGGCCGGGAGCCCTCCCCCTTCCTCGGTGGCGACAACCTCGATTTCTGGGCCCACAGCGAGGCCTACCGCAACAGCCACGCCGGCAACCTGGGAGACGCGACCGATCCGTTCGACGGTGTCATCTACCGTGAGTTTTCGCCCGTATCCAATCCCGCGTCGCGATCGGGGCTGAGCGTCAAGCTGCGCCAGATCGGGGACGCCCTGCTCGCCGACTTCAATGTGGTGGATCGTCGCTGGACGGGGGTGATCGATGAGGCAGTCGTGTGGCAGGATACCGTCGTGCTGGCGGCGGACGTGACGGTGGACCGCACCGGGCGGCTCACCATCAGGCCCGGTACGGTGATCCTGGCCGGCACCGATCTGCTGGCCTCTGGCGAAGATCCGTCGCGAACCGAGTTGATTGTGGGGGGCGAGTTGAGAAGCGGTTCCACGTCCGGAGACCCGGTGATCTTCACCTCGGCTGCACACGTGCCTCAACCCGGGGACTGGTTCGGCGTTCGCATCCTCGCTTCGGGCCTGGCGAAGTTCGAGAACACATCGATCGAGTACGGCGTTTCCGGTGTGCACTCGGTCAATGCCACGCGACCGTTGCTGCTGGCCCAGGTGCGGGTCGATCACTCTCTGGCCGACGGCATCGTCGCCACCGGTCTGCACACGATCGTCACCGCCCGCGAGATCGATGTCAGCCGATCGGGCGGGTACGGACTCATGGTCTCCGGCGGTGGTGAGCTGAGGGTGGAGGACGGCCGTTTCGTGGCCAACACCGCGGGTGGGATCCGCCGCAGGGGGGGCCGGCTGACCCTGCACGAAGGGGACTTCAGAGGCCAGCCCGTTCACGTGCTGGCCGAGGATACCCGCGGACTGGTGCGCCTGGCGAAATTTTCCGGTGGCCACCTGGGTTTCCACGCCACCGAGTCCACGTCCGTCCAGGTAGACGGCAGCCACTTCGCCGATCTGGTGACCGGCATTCTCACGGAGAGCTCGACGGTGGGGATCAGCGGCAATTCGTTCAGGGCAGTCTCGACCGCTGTCAGGGTTACGGGAAAAGCGGTTCCCGCCCGGCTGTCGCTGAACGTGGTGGAGGGCGCCCACACCCTGCTGGTCAACGAGTCGGAGCTGACGGTCAAAGCGGCGCACAACTGGTGGGGTCCACCGGAGGACGGTCCCGTCGGCTCGCGTATGGAGGGTGATGTGGCCTGGGAACCCCATCTGATATCCGACCCGCGAACGCCCGCCATCTTTGGCTTGGGTGAAAGCTATCCGAACCCGTTCAACAGCTCTGTGACGATCGAGTATTCCGTGGGTGTCGGCGATGTGATTGCGGCGCGTGGCGGTGGTATGCGACTCGAGATATTCGATATCAGCGGACAGCGAGTGCGCCGGCTGGCGGTGCCGCCGATATCCTCCGGATCATTCCAGGCAGTGTGGGACGGCCGCAACGACACCGGGGCACCCGTCGGCACCGGCGTGTATCTCTATCAGCTTCGCGTCGATCACAGGACCGAAGCACGCCGAATGCTGTTGCTGCGGTAGTGAGGCCGAAGAGTATGACCATGACGCCGAAAGAACGGGTCTACGCCGCCGTGCAGCACCGCGAGGCGGACCGGGTACCCGTCGGGGAGGCCTATGTCGATTACCCCGTCATCGAGGCCGTCCTCGGGCGTCAGACGTACTACCGCTCCCACGCGCGCGAAGTGCAGGCTCATTGGGAGGGGCGCCGCGATGAGGTCGTGGCCGGCCAGAAGCGCGATCTCGTCGAATTCGTGCGCCGCACCGGACTGGATATCCTGCCCGTGTGGCAGGTGCCCCCGCGCAACAGGGTGGTCGAGGCGCCGCGACGGTTGACGACAGACACTTGGGAAGACCGCGACGGCAACATCCTCCGGCTCGTGCCCGAGACAGAGGAGTTCGTCGTGGCCCAGGCCGGAGCCGCTGTCGCAGAGCCTCTGGAGCAGCCACCGCCGGACGGCAGTCAGTGGGAGCTGTGGGACCACGTCGTCGAGGAACTGGGCGAGACTCACTTCCTGATCGCCTCGGCCGGACCCAGTCTCGGCATCTCCGACTACCGTCCCACCGACATCGATGGACGCTTTGACAGATTTGCGGCATGGATGCAGCGTATTGCCGACGATCCCGACGGGATTGCCGAGGCCGAGACGGAACGGCTGGAAGGTTTCCGGGACACGGTTGCTGACCTGGCGGCGCGGGGACTGGACGCGGTGCGGATCTCACCAGACTACGGGTACGGACGCACCACCTACTGCTCACCGGCGGCGTTCCGCCGGGCCTTCCTGCCCGGCCTGCGCAAGATGTGCGACGAGGTCCACGCCGGCGGCCTGCTGTTGCATTTCCACTGCGACGCCAATATGCAGGACCTCACCGATGTCATGGTCGAGGCCGGCGTCGACATCTATCAGTCCATCGAACCGCACGAGCCCATAGAGCGCTACAAGCGGGATGTGGGGGACAGCGTGACGCTCTGGGGCGGCGTTTCCTGCGGCGATCTGTGTACTGAGGACCCCGACGAGATCCGCCGGCAGGCACGTTATGCCATCGAGCACTGTGCCTCGGGTGGCGGCTTCATCCTGGGCAGCAGCCACAACATCATGCTGTCGGCGCGGCCTGAAAACTTCCGGGCCATGCTCGAGGTGGCCTTCCAGGAGGGGGAATACCCGCGAGGCTGATCGCCGTCTACTGGCCCGCCAGCAGTGCCTGTGCCAGGATCTTCTCGGCGACCTCCATCGTCTTGACACAATCCCGGAAGGGGGATGACGTCACGTCCTCGCCCGACTTGAGCGAATCGATGAACTCGCGATTCTTGTCGCGGAAGCCGTAGGCCTCCCAGTTCGTCCGGCCGCCGGCGACCTCGAAGCAGTCGTACTTCTCGCCGTCGTAGTCACCGTCCCTGTAGAGCCAGGCTTCGCTTTCTACCTCCGCGTCGCAGTAGACCCCCGGTGAGTGCATCTGCACCCGGAACACACGTCGTCCACTGGTCCAGCTGTTGACGACAAACCCCGTGGCGCCGCTGTCGAACTGCAGCGTGGCGCCGATCCAGTTGATGTCCGGCGTGTCGATGCGCTTGCAGTGACTGGCGATGTCGACGACCTCGCCGCCGCACATCCAGCGCAACGTATCCAGCGAGTGGGTGCAGTCATCCATCATATGGTCGCGGGCGCCGTACATGGGCGCCTGCTGGCATTTGAAGAATTCGCACACGGCGTGGGTGATGGGGCCACGTTCCAGGCAGGCATCGCGCATCTTGCGCAGCAGGGGACTCGAACGCCGCTGGTGGCTCACCTGCGTGATGACACCCTTGTCCTCGGCCAGCGAGGCCAGCATCTGTGCCTGATGCCAGGTGAGACCCATGGGCTTCTCGATGTAGAGATTGAGGCCCTGCTGCAGACACCAGATCCAGATGTCATACATATAGTGGGGCTGCCCGATGACGTAGATGCCGTCGGGCTCGGTCTCCGACACCATCCGGCGATAGTCTGAGTAACGGCCTGGAACGCCGTACTGATCCGCCGTCTTCGACAGCCGTTCCTCGTCGAGGTCACAGATGGCGGCGATCTCGACATCATCGAAGGAGGCCAGCGACGGGTAGTGGACGCTGTTGGCCATGCCGCCGGCACCGACCATGGCGACCTTTACCGGGGACGACATCAGAGTGCGTCGCCGAGCGTACCGATACAGGAACTGTTCATGGCAGACAGGATAGCGGGATTGGGGCTCTGGTCAAATCGAGGTCGGGACTTTGCCCGCGCCACTCCCGACGGCTACTTTTCCAGCACCTCTCTGACCGAACTGGAACCCCTGTCTTGAAGATTCTCCTCGTTGCCGGGGCGCGGCCGAATTTTCCCAAAATCGCGCCTATCGCCGCCGAACTGCGCCGTCATCCGGATCGCTTCGAGGCACTGGTGGTGCACACCGGCCAACACTATGACTACCAGCTCTCCGACATCTTCTTCGAGGAACTGGAGCTGGGACCGCCTGATTTCTTTCTCGATGCCAGCCGCGACGGCATCAATCCACAGATGGCGGATATCATGCTCAAGTTCGATACACTTCTCGGCGACACGCAGCCTGATCTGGTCGTCGTCGTCGGTGACGTGACCTCCACCGTCGTCTGCAGTCTGGCGGCCAGCACGCGTGGAATCGCTGTGGCCCATGTCGAGGCGGGACTGCGCTCCGGTGACCGGCGCATGCCGGAGGAGATCAATCGCATCGCCACGGATTCGATCTCCGACCTGCTGTTCACCTATTCGGCCGATGCCGACGAGAACCTGGCCGCCGAAAACGTCCCGGCCCACTGTGTCCATCGTGTGGGCAATCTCATGATCGACACGCTGCACTGTTTCCGTGAGAAGGCGCAGGCCTCTGATGCGTTGACGCGCAACGGGCTGTCGCCGAAGCAGTACGTGCTGGTCACGATGCATCGGCGTTCAAACCTGGTGGACGACACCATCCTTGCAGGTCTCGTCGATGCTCTGGTGCGTATCGCCGGACAGGTGGACGTACTGTTCCCGGTGCATCCGCACACGCGCAAACGACTGGCTGAGACCGGCCTGGAGACACGCCTCGAAGGAGCAGCACGGATGCATCTGGTCGAGCCGGTCGGGTACGTCGACATGCTGCGGCTGCAGCAGGACGCGCAGCTGGCGCTGTCCGACTCGGCCGGCGTCGCCGAGGAGACCACGGTACTGGGCATTCCGTGCCTGACGATGCGGCAGAACACCGAACGACCGGTGACCGTCAGCGAAGGCACCAATCGGCTCGTCGGTGTCGACGCCGATCACATCGTGGCCGAGACGCAGCGCGTACTTGACGACGGGTCTCCCGCCGGCCGCATTCCCGACCTGTGGGACGGTCACAGTGCCGAGCGCCTGGTGGCGGTGCTGGCCAACGGCATTCAACTCAGATAAGAGAGGCGAAGTCTTGCGTATTCTCATCACCGGCGGTGCCGGGTTCATCGGCTCCCATCTCTGCGAGCGGTTCCTCGCCGACGACCACGAGGTGGTGGTCATGGACAACCTGCTCACGGGCCGCATCGACAACATCGCCCCCCATATGGGCAATCCGAAATTTCAATTCGTCCACTACGACGTAACCGAATACATGCATGTGGACGGCGACCTGGACTTCATCCTGCACTTTGCCAGTCCGGCCAGTCCCGCCGATTTCGAGCACCTGGGGATCCGCATCCTCAAGGTCGGAGCCCTGGGGACGCACAAGACTCTGGGGCTGGCGCGTGCCAAGGGTGCGAAGTTCCTGCTGGCGTCCACGTCAGAGACCTATGGCGATCCACAGGTGCACCCGCAGACCGAGGAATACTGGGGCAACGTCAATCCCATCGGCGTTCGCGGCGTGTACGACGAGGCCAAGCGCTTCGCTGAGTCCATGACGATGGCCTACCACCGGCTGCACGGTATCGACACACGCATCGTCCGCATCTTCAACACGTACGGACCTCGCATGCGGCTCAACGATGGCCGGGCGATCCCCAACTTCATCACCCAGGCCCTGGCCGGCGAAGACGTCACCGTCTACGGCGATGGCACGCAGACGCGCAGCATCGGGTTTGTCACCGATCTGGTGGAGGGTATCAATCGACTGATGGCATCCACCGTCAACACGCCGGTCAACATCGGCAATCCCGCCGAGTTGACGATGCGTGCCTTGGCGGAGAAGATCATCGCTTTCACCGGCAGCACGAGTCGTATCGTGTCGAAGCCGCTGCCCGAGGACGATCCGAAAATCCGACTCCCGGATATCACCAAGGCCCGTACCGAGCTGGGCTGGGAACCCACGGTCATGCCGGACGACGGGCTGCAGCGCACGATCGAGTGGTTTCGCAACGAGACCGCCACCGCCGGAGCCAGCACATGAAACTGTCCGTACGGGAGACGATCCTGGGGTTCGATCTGTTCGACGGTGAGACGCCATTGGCGGTGTACCGGGCGTGCGAGCATCTGCCGCGCGCCGACTCACCCAAGCCGTGTTTCGCCCCGATCTACACCGCATCGGGACGGCTGGTCACCGAGTATCGCCCGGCTGACCATACCTGGCACACCGGACTGTACTACGGATGGGTCCACGCCAACGAGGCCAATCTCTGGGGTGGCCCCTGGTACCTGCCGGAGAAGGACAAGTACGAACACGTGGAAGGCACCCACGGCGTGCAGCGCCATGACGGTTTTGATGACATGGGGACCACCGACGCCGGGGTCCGGGTGCGCGAGGGGCTCACGTGGTTGGACGCCGCTGACGAGCCCATGGCCACCGAACGACGGGCCTGGGATTTCGAGCCCTGTGTCGGCGGCTACCGCTGGCGCATCGAGACGGCCATCCAACCCGTCGGTGGGCCGTTGACTCTGGGCGCTTCGCGCAAGAGTCACTACAGCGGTCTCGAACTGCGCCTGGGTCCGCCCTTTGCCAGCAACGAAGCGGCGGCGGGGCACTGTTGCAGCGAGGGGCGGCAGGGGCACGAGCAGATCATGCATCAGCCGGCCCGCTGGGTCAGTGCCGCCGGGGCTCAGGGAGGCATCGTGGCCCTGTTCGACCACCCCACCAACCCCCGTCATCCCGTTCCCTGGTTCACACGCGCCAACCTGCTCGGCGCCGGCCTGCTGATAAACGACGATCTCACCATCGGCGCGGATGACACGCTGCGTCTCCGCTACCGGCTTCTCGTACTCGACGATCCGGCGGGGGCCGATCGTCTGCAGGACGAGTTTGCCGACTTCGCCGGCGACGACCGCACCGAGGCGTGAGCCGGGACGAAACACAGGTCACCGACTCGCCGCGCCTGCAGCGCGAGGCCGAGTTCCACGATGAGGCCTTCTCGGGGGACGCCCGTCGGGCTGCCGGCAAGTACTACGCCACTGCCCGCGGTGCCAAGGCCTGCTACCATCAACAGATCCGGAGTGACGGCGCCGACCGGGCCGTGCTGGAGTATGGTTGCGGCAAGGGGAGCGCCGCTTTCGAGCTGGCCACGCACGGCGCCCGCGTCACCGGCATCGACATCTCGCAGGTCGGTATCAGTGAGGCGCAGGACCAGGGACAGGCACTGGGACTGAGCGAGCGACTCAGCTTCCTGCAGATGAACGCCGAGATCCTGGACTTCGATGACGGCAGCTTCGATCTGGTCTGCGGCAGCGGCATTCTGCACCACCTCGATCTGGCCCGGGCGATCCCCGAGGTCGTCCGTGTACTGCGCCCGGGTGGGCGCGCGGTCTTCTTCGAACCCCTCGGGCACAACCCCCTCATCAATCTCTATCGCCGGTTGACGCCAGCCATGCGCTCCGCCGACGAACACCCCCTGTCCATGGCGGATATCGACCGGATCACCGCCGCTTTCGACGAGGCACAGAGTGCATACTTCGGACTCTTCACGCTGCTGGCGGCACCGGCGCGACCTGGACCGGGGTCGGCTCTGCTGCACCTGCTGGAGTCCGTCGATCGGGCCGTACTGCGGATCCCGATGCTGCAACGCTACGCCTGGATCGTGGTCACCCGGATGACGAAGGGCTGACCCGGCCTTTCTTGTCTAGCCCGCGGGTGTCGGCGAAGCCATCGTACTCACTTCGTCGACGGCTTCGTCCTCTTCGTGCGTCTCCCCGTGGCCGTAGAATTCCAGCACATTGCCCAGGATCAGCATCGTCGTCGGCACACCCACCAGGATGATGGCTGTCGCGAAGAGGATGCCGAATCCCAGGCTGACCGCCATGGGGATGAGGAACTGGGCTTGCACGCTGCGCTCGAGGATCATCGGCAACAGGCCGAAGAACGTCGTCAGCGAGGTCAGCAGGATGGCGCGGAAGCGTTGCCTGCCTGCCTCCACCAGCGCCTCGCGCCGATCCAGGCCCTGCGCCAGCAGCTGGTTGTAGAAGTTGAGCAGGACGAGGGAGTCGTTGACGACGACGCCCGACAAGGCGACGATGCCGAACATGCTCAGCAGGGCCAGATCCAGACCCATCACCACGTGGCCCCAGACGGCGCCCACCATGCCGAAGGGGATGGCGAGCATGACGACGAGGGGCTGCGTGTAGGAGCGGAAAGGAATCGCCAGCAGGGCATAGATAACGAACAGGGCGACGAGGAAGCCCCGACCGAGACTGGCAAACGAATCCTGGCGTTCCCGCTCCTGGCCTTCATAACTGTAGGACAGACCGGGGTAGTCCTGCTGCAGTGTCGGCAGGAACCGGTCCCCGAGATCGGCGTTGATCTCGTCGGCGTTGGCCGCCTTTTCATCGATGTCGGCGCTCACCGAGACAACCCGATGGCCGTCGGCCCGCTGGATGTTGGCGTAGCCACGACCAACCGACACCTCGGCCACTTCGGAGAAAGGCACTTCCGTGCCATCCGGTGTGCGGATCCGCATGCCTTCGATGTCGGTCAGAGAGCGACGCTCGTCCTCCGGATAACGGACCATCACACGCACGTCATCCCGGCCACGCTGCACGCGCAGGGCCTGATCACCGTAGAAGCCCTGGCGCACCTGCCGTCCCAGATCCGTCAGGGTCAGCCCGAGCGTTCGGGCCCGCTCCTTGAGGGCCAGCTTCATCTCCACCTTGCCCTCCTGGAAGCTGTCCTGGATGTCGCTGGTCGCCGGGTAGTTGCCGATCTCAGCCTTGAGCCGGTCCACGGCGCGCAGCAGCTGCGGGAAGTCCTTGGATGACAGCTGGATCTCGATATCGTTGCCGGCTGAGAACAGGCTGGAGGTGAAGGTCACCGACTCGGGTCCGGCGATTTCCCCCACGGTCTCGCGTACACGCCGGGCGATTTCCTCACTGCCTACATCTCGTTCCTCAGACGGCAGCAACTCAATGCCCACTTCGCCGAGATGGGCGCTGCTGCCGGAGGTGATGCCACTCATGTGGGTGGCGCCCCGCAACGGCTGGGCGCCGACAAAACTGAAGACATTGCGGAACAGCGACGCCGTACCGGGCTGCTGATCGTCGTAGGCGTCCCGCACCTGCAGCGCGGCGCTCTCGATCTGCCTGACGACGACTTCGGTCTGGCCCGTCGTGGTGCCCACCGGCATCTGGATGCTGATCGTCACGTAGTCCGACTCGATCTGCGGCATGAAGACAAACTTCGTGCGGCCGCCGGCAAGCCAGCCCACGGTGATCAGCAGGATGGCGATTCCCACCGCCACCGTCGTTGCCGGGCGTGCCAGGGCCGCGCGCAGCGTCGTGGTGTATTGATTGTCGATGAAGCGACGCAGCCCGGCGGAGAACCAGGCCGTGAGCCGGTTGTGAAACAGAATGAACACGAGCAGCAGGGCGGCGATCAGCACCGCCTGCAGCGGACTCACCGAGCCGCCGACGGTGAACATCGAAGCGAAGGCGATGACACAGACGACACCGATGAAGGCCAGCGACCCCCGTGAGGACAGATGGGCGGGCAGGATGAACAGCGATTCGACGAGGGACAGCAGCAACACGGCGATGACGATGACGGGAATCACCCCCATGAACTTGCCCATCATGCCTTCGACGAAGAACAAGGGGGTAAAGGCAGCCACCGAGGTCAGGATGGAGAAGACGACGGGAGTACCGACCTCGAGGGTGCCGTCTACCGCCGCCCGGGCGAAGCCTTTCCCCTGCTCGCGCTGGGCGTAGATGTTCTCCCCGACGATGATGGCGTCGTCCACGACCATACCCAGGGCGATGATGAAGGCGAAGAGCGACAGCATGTTGATCGAGGCGTCGAAGGGCTGCATGAGGACGAAGCTGCCCAGAAAGGAGATGGGAATCCCCATCATTACCCAGAAAGCCAGACGCAGATCGAGGAACAGACTCAGACAGATGAAGACCAGAATGATGCCGAGTCTGGCATTGCGCAGCAGCAGGTCAATACGGCTGTTGAGAATCCGGGTGTCATCGCGTGAGTAGCCGATATCGATTCCCGCCGGCAGGCTGCCACGGGCCTCGACGCCGGCGATGTACTCGTGTACGGTGGCGGCCACCTCCAGGGCGCTCTGCTCGCCGATGCGATAGACCTGGACCACCGCCGCCGGCTGACCGTTGAAGCGGCTGGACAGATCGGTGTCCTCAAAGCCGTCGATCACCCGTCCAATGTCGGCGATCCGCAGCTGGCTGCCATCCGGCTGGGTGAGCAGGACGATCTCTTCGTATTCCGGGCCCGTGTACCTGAGGCCCTGGGTGCGGATGAGTATCTCGCCGTCCTCGCTCTTCACACTGCCTCCGGGAAGGTCGGCGCTGGCCCGGCGAACCGCGTCCGTCACCTGACCCAGACTCAACCCGTATTGCCGCAGGGCCCGTTCGGACACTTCGATGGAGATCTCATCCGGCCTGATTCCGGTGAGCTCCACCTGCGTGATGCCCGGTTCGCCACGCAGGTCGTCACGAACCCGTTCGGCCGCCACTTTCAACGCCTTCTCCGTGACATCGCCGTAGAGGACGACATCGATCACCCGGTTGCGTCGCAGCAGTTCACTGATCACCGGTTTTTCGGTTTCCGCCGGCAGCGTCTCGATCCGATCCACTTCGTTCTTTACATCTTCCAGGACCTGCTCGGCATCGGCACCCAGCTGCAGCTCGAGCCGGATGGACCCCACGCTCTGTGAAGCCGTCGAGGTGATACGGTCGACGCCTTCCAGGCCGATGAGCCGTTCCTCGATGCGGCTGATGACGCCGGCTTCCACCTCGGCCGGACTGGCGCCCAGGTAGGGGACCTGCACCTGAATTACATCCAGAGAAAACTCCGGGAAGGTCTCCTTCTTCGTGCCCAGCAGTGCCAGCAGGCCGCTGAGCACCAGCAGGCCCATCAGCAGATTGGCGGCAACATGATTGCGCGACATCCAGCTGACCGGTGACTTCATGACCGCGCCTCCCGGGCCAGCACCCTGATCCGCATGCCTTCGGTGACACCACTCAATTGCGATACGACAACGCGTTCGTCGTCGGCTAGGTCGAGCCGAACCAACACCTCCTCGTCGCGAACGTGGACGACCTCGGCCTGCCGTAGCCGCAGGTTGCCGCCCCCGTCGGCAATCCAGACGATGTCATCTTCGTGCAGCGCCACACGCGGGATCACACGCACCCCATCGACGGATTCGCCATGGATCTGCACGTCGACGAACATGCCCACCAGCAGCGGCGTGTCACTTTCGGGTCCCGCCGAGTACGGTGCATCGACCTCGACCACGAGGCGCAGCATGCGGGAGCGGGCGTCCAGCTCGGCGGCCGCTCTGGTGACGAACCCGTCCCACGCGTGCTGCCGGCCAGCAAACTCAGCCTGTACGCGAGCCCGCGGCGCCGCCGCCAGGGCCCGCATTGCCTGTGGCCCTTCACTGCGGTTCGACGACAGGACGCCAGTGGCGGGTTCGGCCGTGGCAAGGCTTGCCATCGGGGGTTCCGGCAGCGACTGCGGAATCACCAGCCAGGCCATGTCCTGATGCGGCACAGCCACGGTGATCTCCGCCCGTTCGATGCTGTATATCCGCGATACGGGCTGGTTGGCCACCACGTACTGGCCGACATCCAGGGTTGTCTGCCGTACGCGGCCATCGAAGGGGGCAAGGATCTCGGTGCGCCCGAGCCGCAGCCTGGCATCATCCAGCCCGGCTTGAGCCGCCAGAAGATCCGCTTCGGCGGCCCGCACCTGCGGCAACCGAAGGACCAGATCCGTCGGCTCGCTCTCCAGGTCCCGATGCTGTTTGACCATGTCCCATTCCTGGCGTGCGACGACGGCTTCTTCCCGGGTCAGCTCCAGTTGGTAACGGGCCCGCACCACGGCTGCTGCCGCACGGGTAACGGCCAGGTCATAGTCCCGCGGATCGATCCGCAGCAGGACATCGCCCCTGGTGAAGAATCCCCCTGGCTCGAAGTCTGGCGCCTTCCAGACGACGACCCCGGGAACCTGCGGCACCAGATCGATCTCATCGGCGGGGCTGACCGAGCCCTGGGCTTCGACGATGATCTGCAGCGATTGCGCCGGCGCCTCCAGGGTTTCGACGAGAGGGCCGAGATCCGGGACGGTACGCCGCTCCGGCGCTTGGCGTGTCGACACCAGGCCCGCGAAGACACCCGCGGCGACGACGAGAATGACGAGAGGCAGAAACTTCAGCAGGGTCGTCTTCATTGGGTCTCTTCCGTGGCGGAGATGGTTCCGGCATCGAGCGTGAACCCGCCGCCGAGGGCAAGGTGCAGATCGATGCGGGTTTCGAGGCGTTGTCGCTGGACCGCCAGCAGTCGGCTCTCGGCATCGAAGGAGGCGCGCTGTGACGTGAGCAGCGTCAGCAGGTCGGTGAGCCCCTTGGCATACCTCTGCTCGGCCAGGATTCGGGCATCCGTCGACTCCCGTGACGCCGCTGTCAGAGCTGACTCCTGGTTGGCAAGCAAGCCTTCGGCCGCCAGTCCGCTCTCGACCTCGGCGAAAGCGCGCAGGGCCGCCTGGGCGTACCCGACGACAGCCCGTTCAGCATGGGCTTCGGCCAGATCGATGCCGGCCCGCAACCGTCCGCCCTGGAACAGGGGCTGGGTCAGATTGCCTACCAGGTTCCAGACACCGAAGTCACCGTCCAGCAGGTCGCCCAGCTCCTCGCTGGAACGGCCCCCGGAGGCGGTGAGACCGATGCGCGGGTACAGGTTTCGCCTCGCTTCGGCTACCCGGGCGTCGCTGGCTGCGAGCCGCCGCTGTGCGGCGGCCAGGTCGGGACGGCGGCCGATCAACTCCGCCGGCAGACCCGCGGGAATGGGGGAGGGCACACCCGGTAGCCGTGTCGATGTGCGCAACCGTCCTGCAGGGTAGCGACCGACGAGGACCTCGAGCTGACGTACGGCGACGTCGAGCTGCAATCGCCGCTGGTGCATGACGGATTCAGCCGACGACAGACTGGCGCGTGACAGGAGCAGGTCCAACGTCGGCCGCAAACCTCGCTCGTAGCGCGACTGCACCTGCCGGTTGGACAGGTCGTAGCTCTGAACCGTGGCCTCCGCCAGGTTGACCTGCCGCTGCGCCTCGACCACGCCGAAGTAGGCCCGCAGCGTCTGGGCCACCAACGACAGGCGGGCGGCACGCCAGTCGGCCTCCACCGCCTGCAGATCGGCGATCGTCGCCGCATGACCGGCTCGCAGGCGACCCCACAGATCCAGCTCCCAACTGACGGCCACATCGGCGGAAAACGATGTCGATGTCGTCGACTGCGTCTGTCCGGCCGCCCCGGGAATCGGGAAGCCGATGAAGCTGCGCTTGTTCCGTGATCCGGAACCCGCAGCCGACGCTTGTGGCAGGCGGGCGGCACCGGCGATCCGTGCCTGCGCCTGCGAGGCGGCGACATTGGCCGCGGCAATCTGCACCGAGTGGTTGTTCGTCAGCGCTTCCCGTACCAGATGCACAGCCAGCGTGTCCTCGAAACTCGTCCACCATCGGTCAAGCACGGGGGTGGTGTCACGCTTCGTCGTCCAGCTTTCCGGCACCAGGTCGGGCGCGGCCCTGGGCGCCGGGGTTGAAGAAGCGCAGGACCAGAGCATCAGTACTGCGGGCAGAAGTCTTGCAGGATTCATGGGGTCAGGTTGCTCTCTTTCCGGGACACAGGATCCGCGACCGGGGCGCGGAATCCAGCCGCAGCGTAGGTCGTCAATCTCTGCAGGAGGCCGTCGACGTCGTCCGGATCACAGGTGCCGGAGGACAGGACGCAGATCAGATCGCCCGCGGCGATCGTGTGGGCGAGGCTGCCGATGAGGAAGTGCATCCGCCAGAGAAGCTCCGTCTGCGGCAGATCGGGCAGAATCCGTCCCAGGACCTCGGCAAAGCGCTCCGCCATCGGTCGGAACTGACTCAGAGCCTGCATCTTCACCTCATTGGGTTCGGCGAATACCCGTCCCATGAGGCAGGCGAAGTGCATTCCACCCGGGTCACTCGATGCCCGCAACCGCAGGGGAGGCGCGAGGAAGGCGTGCAGTACGTCCTCTAGACCCGGTGGCTCCGGCGTGGCAGCCTGCTCGGCCAAGTCCAGCAGCCGGAAGCGCTCATGATTGAGCGGCTCGATCCGCCTGTGAAAGACGGCACCGATCAGTCCCTCCTTGGACCCGAAGTGGTAGTTGACGGAGGCCAGGTTGACATTGGCCGCGGAGGTGATGGCGCGCAGTGACGTGCCATCCAGTCCATGGCCGGCAAAGAGGCCTTCGGCGGCGTCCAGCAGTCGGACCCGCGTATCTCGCGTATCTCGCGTATCTGTGGTGCTCATGGTCAGGGGATCTCCAGCGATGAAACGAACGTATGAATCATACGTCTGTATGAACATATGTTGGACCGAGAGAGGCGCAACCCCCGCTGAGCAATCGGTGACAATACACAGGTTGACAGCCCCGGCAGGCCGGGTATCTTTTCGCCCCAATCACTGGTGCAGCCCAGCGCAAGCTCTGGCTGCACAGAGCCGGCCCGTGAGAAGAATCTGACAGGGAGTTGAGGCGTTGAAGGACTTTGAATACACCGCTCCACAGACGCTGCGTGAAGCGGTGAAACTGTTGGCGGAGAAGGGCGAGAGCGCGCGGGTTCTGGCGGGAGGCACCGACCTGATCGTGCAGATGCGCGGCCGTCGTTTCCAGCCTGAGCGCGTCGTTGACATCAAGGCGATTCCCGAGGTCAACGAACTGAGTTTCACCGCCCGCAAGGGGCTGCGCATCGGCGCTGCCGTGCCATGTCATCTCGTCTACCGCGATGCCGAAGTGGTGGAGCGGTTCCCCGGAATCACCGACTCGGCCATGATCATCGGCGGCATTCAGATTCAGGGAAGAGCCACGCTCGGCGGCAACCTGTGCAACGCCGCGCCCAGTGCCGATTCCATCCCGACGATGATCGCTTATGGCGCCACCGCCGAGGTTCAGGGACCCGAGGGCAAACGCAAGATCCCGGTGGAGGAGTTCTGCACGGCGCCAGGCAACAACGCGCTGAAACCGGGTGAGATGCTCGTCTGCATCCAGGTTCCGCAGAACAAGAAGAACTGCGGCGCCCACTACCTGCGCTTCACGCCGCGCAATGAGATGGACATTGCCGTCGTCGGTGTCGGCGCCTACGTCGAACTTGGCGGTCGCGGCAAAGGCCAGACATTCAAGAGCGTCCGGATTGCCCTTGGTGCCGTCGGACCCACGCCGATCTTCGCCAGAAACGCCAGCGCCGCTCTCGAAGGCCAGCCGGTCAGCGAGGAGAGCATCCTCACTGCCGCCGAAGCGGCCAAGTCGGAAGCGCGGCCGATTTCAGATATGCGCGGTCCCGCCGAGTACCGCACGCATCTGGTGGGAGTGCTGACCAAGCGGGCCCTGATCGGCGCCGTGAAGCGCGCCCGCGGGCAGCACGTGCCCAACGCCACCCAGGAAAACGGCACCCCCGTCTACACCCTGTCATAAGAGAAGAGCGCGAGACTCCGACATGAGCAAGATCCACGTTTCCTGCACGATCAACGGGGAGCCCCAGGAGTTCCTCTGCGAAGCACGGCAAAGCTTGTTGGAAGTGCTGCGCGAGGAACTCGGTTTCACCGGTACGAAAGAGGGCTGCAACGACGGCAACTGCGGCGCCTGCTCGATCACTCTCGACGGTGTCCTGGTTGATTCCTGCCTGGTGCTGGCAGCCGAAGCCGAGGGCAAGGATATCCTCACCGTCGAAGGTGTTGCCGGCCCGGGGGGACTGCATCCCCTGCAGCAGAAGTTCCTCGAACACGCCGCGTTGCAGTGCGGCATCTGCACGCCGGGCTTTCTGGTGGCCAGCAAGGCTCTGCTCGACGCCAACCCGAACCCCACCGAACATCAGATCCGTCACTGGCTGGCTGGCAACCTTTGCCGCTGCACGGGATACGACAAGATCGTACGTGCCGTGCTCGACGCTGCCGGCCACGGGAATTGAACCAAAGTGCTCTGTCAAGGAGCGAACCTTGTATTCGGCCACCGATGAATCCCGGCTCGCGGCGTTGCGCTCACTCGACGGGTCCACTGACCCGACTCGATC
>PBSR01000016.1 GCA_002726335.1 Gemmatimonadaceae bacterium | reverse complement strand
CTGCGCTGGGTCAGCGAAGCCGACCTGCCGGCGCTCTACGCCGACCTGGCCGCCATCGGCCTGGGCGGAGCTGCCGCCAACACGATCGTCGATGTCGCCGCCTGCCCCGGTACGGACACGTGCAAACTGGGAATCGCCTCTTCCCGTGGTCTGGCCGTCGAACTGCGGCGACGCCTCAGTGAGCGGTTCCACAGCCTGGACAAGGCGGTACAGGGCTTGCGGATCAAGGTCAGCGGTTGCTTCAATTCCTGCGGTCAGCACCACATGGCAGACATCGGCTTCTACGGTATCAGCCGCAAGATCAACGGTGTCACCGTCCCCCACTTCCAGGTCATGCTCGGCGGTAAGTGGCAGGGCAACGGCGAGTCCTTTGGCCTGGGGATGGCCGCCGTACCTTCCAAGAACATCCCCCTCGTCGTGGATCGGCTCACCGAGCGCTTCATAACCGAGCGCCAGGGCGAAGAGAGCTTCCAGGATTTCATCTCCCGTGTCGGCAAACGCGACATCAGGTCCATGCTCGACGATCTGGCGCAGGTTCCCCCCTACGAGGAGGATCCCTCCTTCTACCGGGACTGGGGGGACACGCGCGAGTTCACCACTGCTGACATGGGCAAGGGGGAATGCGCCGGCGAAGTCGTACCTCTGGCGCAGTTCGAACTCACAGCGGCGGAGCGCGAGGTTTTTGAGGCCCAGGTCCTGCTCGACGACGGGGATTTCCACGGTGCCTATGCCACGGCATACAAAGCTATGGTCGCGAGCGCCCGCGCCCTGGTGCGCTCACAGTTCCTCGACGTCGTCGAGGATCCGGATACGGTGATCGCCGAGTTCAAGACTCGCTTCGTCGACACGGAGTTGTTCCTGGATCGCTTCGCCAAGGACAAGTTCGCCCGCTACCTGTTCCGCATGCACGAGGACGCCTTGGCCGATCCCAAGGTCGACGACGCCCACCGCGCCATCGAGGAATGCCAACTCTTCATCGAGGGCGCTTTCACCTGCTACACGCGTATCTCCGACGCCGCCGAGGCCGAGGCCTCGGCAACAGCGTAAGCTCTGGAAAGGGCCAGATGGCCATCGACCTGCAGAAGATCAACATCAAGTTCTATCTGGCCGAGGATACCGTCCTCAGTCCTGAGGACGCCTTTCGCATCTTCAGTCAATGGATTCCGGAGACACCGGACGAGACCCTGATCGACGTCGCCGACTACCAGCACGTGCCGCAGGGGCCCAAGACGGTCCTGGTCGGCCACGAAGCCAACTACAGCTTCGACAACACCGACGGCCGGTACGGCCTGCTGTACCGGCAGAAGGCTGCCGCCTCAGGGCCCAACACGGATCGCCTGAAATCGGCTCTTGTAGCCACTCTCCGGGCGTGCGACCGTCTCGAACGGGGCGCCGACGCCACGGCGAAGGCACGTTTCGTCGGCGCCGAAGCGGTGGTCGTCATCAACGATCGCCTCTGCGCCGCCAACGACGACGATGCGCTCGACGAGATTCGTGGTGACCTCGATGCGGTCCTCGACCAGCTCTACGCCGGCGCCTCGACGCAGATCCAACGCGAAGGAGATGAGTTGCAGCGCCTCTCCATCCGCGTGCGGGCGGAGGGTGACTTTGACACTCAGGCTCTGCTGTCGAACCTGGACGTCTGAGTCAGATAACCTGAGGCACCCGCGACGATCCATCTTTCTGATGTTGACAGTTCTGGCGGACCTTTCTATATAGGATTTTGGAAATCGGAATGCGGCGAGGTTGCCGTGGCTTGCACACTTTGGGAGAGTAAGACATGACCTATATCATCGCGGAGCCCTGCGTCGACGTGAAAGACAAAGCTTGCGTCGAGGTATGCCCCGTCGATTGTATCCATCCGGCGGACGGCGAGGGGGAGAAACTGCTGTACATCGACCCCGACGAGTGCATCGACTGTGGTGCCTGCGAGCCGGAATGCCCGGTAGAAGCAATCTTCGCGGAGGAGGACCTCCCCGAGGAGTGGAACAAGTACATCGAGATCAACGCCGCGTACTTCCGCGACAAGAAGTAGACTGTTTCCGGGCGCCCGGCGCCCGCAGCAGGAATAGTGCTGGATTCCAGGGGGCGGTGACCGGCTGAACGGCCCGGTCGCCGCCCCCTGTCGTATTGAGTGATCTGCTTACCCGCCCTATCTTCTGTCGCCCAACCATGGCCAAGACCCCCAAACGAAAAGCTCAGCAGAGCAAGCCGGCACGCACACCGCCCCGTGGACGGGACAAGCCGGCGCCGAAGAGTTCGAGGAAAGCACGCTCGCGGCGTCCTCTCCTTCCGGCGCCGGACACCGTCTGGTTCATGTATCGGAAGATGGTGGAAATCCGGAAGTTCGAGGAGCACGTATGGGACGTCTATACCCGCGGCCTCATGCCCGGCCTGGCCCATCTCTATATAGGCGAAGAGGGCGTCGCCGTCGGAGCCTGTGCCGTGCTGCGCGACGACGACTATATCACCTCCACGCACCGCGGCCATGGACACTGTGTGGCCAAGGGTGCCCATCTCGATGGCATGATGGCGGAGATCATGGGCAAGGAGTCCGGGTACTGCCGTGGCAAGGGGGGCTCCATGCACATCGCCGACATGTCGGTGGGCAACCTGGGCGCCAATGGCATCGTCGGCGGCAGCTTCGGCATCGCCACCGGGGCCGCCCTTTCCGCCAAACTGCGCCGGAGTGACCAGGTGGCCGTTTGCTTCTTCGGTGACGGCGCCGCCAACCAGGGTCTGCTGATGGAGGCGGCCAACATGGCCGTCATCTGGGATCTGCCGGTGATCTACCTCTGTGAGAACAACCAGTACGGCGAGCATACGCCCTTCGAGGCGGTTACCGGCGTCAAAGAGATCGTGGACCGGGCCAAGGGTTTCGGGATGGACGGAGAACGTGTAGACGGATCCGATGCACTGGCAGTCCATGAAGTCGTGACACGGGCCGTGAACAAGGCGCGCAAAGGCGACGGTCCCACCTTCATCGAGGCCATGACCTACCGCTTCCGCGGCCACCATGTGGGCGATGCCGCCACCTACCGCACGAAGGAAGAACTGGCCTGGTGGATGGACAACAAGGACCCGATTCAGTTGCTCGGACAGGAGATGGCGAAGGCCGGGATCGCCACCGAAGACCAGCTACTCGAGATCCAACAGCAGGTCGAGAAGGAGGTCGTGGCCGCCGTCGAATCCGCGCGCGAGGCTCCGTACCCGGCCCCTGATCAGGCCTTCGAGGATCTCTACTCGTGACCTCCTCCGTTGCTCCACCCACCCGCGAGATCTCCTACCGTGATGCCATCTGCGAGGCCATGGCTGAAGAGATGCGCAATGACGAATCCGTCATCCTCCTCGGTGAGGATGTGGGCAGGTCCGGGGGCATCTTCAAGTGCAGCGAAGGGTTGTGGGAGGAATTCGGCAGCGAGCGGGTACTCGATACGCCGATCACCGAGGAGGGCTACGTCGGCCTCAGCGTCGGTGCCGCCATGACCGGCATGCGACCCATCGCCGAACTGATGTTCGGTGATTTCGCCTTGCTGACGATGGACCAGCTCGTCAATCAGGCAGCCAAGATCCGCTACATGACGGGAGGACAGTGCAAGGTGAGCCTCACCGTGCGACTGTCGATGGGGGCCGGTCGCTCGTCGGCGGCACAGCACTCGCAGAGCCTCCATGCGCTGTTCGCCCACATCCCCGGTCTGAAAGTGGTCATTCCTTCCTGCCCCAGCGACGCCAAGGGATTGCTGAAAAGCGCCATTCGCGATGACAACCCGGTGCTGGTCTTCGAGAACAAGATGATGTACAACGATGTGGGACCCGTGCCCGAGACAGAATTCGTCGTCCCCCTCGGCCAGGCCGACATCAAGCGCACCGGCCAGGACATCACCCTGGTGGCCACCTCAAGCATGGTCAAACTGTCCCTGCAGGCGGCCGAGTCCCTCGCCGAAGAAGGCGTCGAGGCGGAAGTCGTCGACGTGAGGTCCCTGTATCCACTCGACGCCGATACGCTGGTCGAGTCAGTCAAGAAGACGGGATATGCTGTCATCATCGATGAAGGCGCCGCTCGCTACGGTGTCACGGGCGAACTGGCCTCGCTCATCCAGGAGCGGGCCTTCGACTGGCTCGACGGTCCTGTGTTGCGTATCGCCGGCGCCGATGTCCCCATCCCTTTCAGTCCCGCTCTCGAGTTGCCCACCATTCCGGACGTGGAGCGCATCATCGCTGCCGTTCACTCCCTGCGCGGCTGAACCTTGTCCCGTCCGGTCTGTCTGGTCAGCGGCTCGTCCAGCGGCATCGGTGCCGCCATCGTCGGCCACTTTGCCTCCCACGGCTGGGATGTGGTCGTCAACTACAATTCGGGAAGGGAACGGGCCGAGGAGATCGCCGGACAGATCCGCGCCGATCACGGTGTCGACGCCTTTGCTATCGGCGCCGACCTGTCCCAGCGTGACGAGCCGTTCCGGCTGGTCGATGCAGCCGTCGACCACTTCGGTCGCCTGGACGTAGCTGTCAGCAATTCTGGTGTAGCCAACTACATCCGTGGCGATGACGGCGAACTCATCCGCTACCGTTTCCACGAGACCCCTCCTGAACATCTCGACAAAGAGATGGACCGCGTTCTCGATCTCAACCTCATGGGTGCCTATCGCTTCGGTCAGCGCGCGCTCAAACACATGATCGACGCCGCCACGACCGAGGCCCAGCAGGGCGGCCATCCCGCTCACCGCAGCCTGCTGTTCATTACCTCCATTTCGGATGTCGCACCCGAGACGACGCGCATCCCCTATGGTGTCAGCAAGGCCGGACTCAACCATGCCATCATCGGGGCTGCCTTCGAAGGGGGGCCGCACAACATCACCGTCAATGGCCTGCGGCCCGGCGTTGTCGACACACCCCTCACCTCCCGCCCTTCGGGAGTGATGGACGAGGACACAGGTCGAGAATTCACCGTCGCCGACACCTACGCCTTGATGGCAGAGGGGGGTGCTCAGGCCTTGCCGAGGATTGCCGATCCCGAAGACATCGCCGTTGCCGCCTGGTCCTTCACTCACATCCCGTACATGACGGGTCAGCTCGTCGCCGTGGATGGTGGTTTTACGCTGGCGGGGGGCTTCCCGAACCGGGAGGTCTTCCTGCAGCAGGGCCTCAAGCAGAGACGCAGCTCCAACTGATCCCGACGTTGTGAACCAACAGAAACGGCCGGTACCCCTCTCGAGGATACCGGCCGTTTGTGCTGTCCGGGACGCTGTCAGTGCTCTTTGATCGACCCCATGCGAATATCGATATCCTCGCGGTTGGCGACCCGTTCCAGGGCGCCATCACGTATCCAGGCCATACGATCGCAGGCCGAGAGCATCTTGTCGTCATGGGTTACGGTGATGATCGTCGAACCCATCTCGTTCTGCAGCTTCTTCATGAAATCGATGATCGACTGGCCGGTATTGCTGTCGAGGTTGCCCGTCGGTTCGTCAGCGAGGATGATCCGGGGAGAGTTCACGAAAGCCCGGGCGATGGCCACACGTTGCTGCTGGCCACCGGACAGCTCCGAAGGCAGGTGGTGGGCACGCTCCTTGAGGCCGACGATGTCAAGACACTCCAGGGCCCGCTTCTCACCTTCGGCGGTTGACATGCCGGCGAAGATCGTCGGCAGCGCCACATTCATCATGGCGCTCATCACCGGCAGCAGGTTGTATGTCTGGAAGATGTACCCCAGTTCGAAGCAACGGACTGCGGCCATCTTCGCCGGTGACAGGCTCGCCAGATTGATCCCTTCGATCAGGACCTTGCCCGACGTGGGCGTCTGCAGAGCACCTATCTGATTGAAGAGAGTGCTCTTGCCAGAGCCGGACGGGCCCATGATGGCGAAGAATTCATTCTCGAAAACCTGAACCGTCAAACCGCGCAACGCGTGCACGTGCGTCGACGTGTCACGGTTCTTGGCGTTGTAGACCATCGTCACGTCCTGGACATCGACGATGATCTTACCGTTTGCCTGCGACATAACCACCTTGCTGGCAATGACTTACGTAGAATAGAGACGGGCGACTGAGGGGTGCCCTCTGGCAACAGGGCATTCTCCCCTGTCGCTCCTGAGCGGCCCCAATGTAACGCCAGAGGGATCGGGGGTCAATCATCGATGCCGTGCTTCTGCGGTGAAAAACTGCACAACCACTGGAAGCTGCCGATAATATCAACAAGCAATGACTTGACGTTAAAAGCTACCATTTGGTATAATCCATATCAGTAAACACACAAGATACTGTAGGCGCTGAACCCATTGTCCTTTGGTGCCTTCTGGAGAGTGAGAGTGAATGATGCCCGAGAGCGAGCAATTGATCGACATCCGACAGGTTGCTGAAACGCTGGGCAAGTCCGTCGAATCCATCCGCAAGTACAAGAACTTTGGAATCATCCGCGTCACCGACAAACGGGGCAACAAGGACCTGTTTGACCGGGAGGAGATTCTGAAGATTCGCGAACGGCTACGGGAACTGCGTCTGAAGGGGCTGTCCCTGTCGCAGATCGCCGATCAGTTGGCCTCGGCGCGAACCGACGGGGCAGGCATGGGGATCGCGCAGATGGCGGGCGGCATGCCGCCTGCGAGAGACCCGAACCGGCCGACGAAGGTTCTTGTGGTGGATGACGAGGAGGACGTTCGGGGCACCCTGAACGAGTTCCTCGGTGAACACGGGTTTGCCGTGGTAGAGGCCATCGATGGCGAGGAGGCCCTCGCCAAGTCCTTCACCGAGAAACCGGACCTGATCCTGCTGGACCTGCGCCTGCCGAAGGTTGATGGCTATCAGGTCTGCCAGACCCTGAAGGGCAATCCGATCACGTCGGTGATCCCCATCATCATGCTGACGGCGCTGAACGCCACGCCACAGAAAGTGAAGGGAATCGAGTACGGCGCCGACGACTACATCGAGAAACCCTTCGATCTCGAGGAACTGCTGGCCCGCGTGCGCATGGTGATGCGCCGGGCTCAGGTCGTGGCCGAATAACCGGACAGCACCACCTCTGAAGGACGGAAGGCGGGCTGCGACTTGCGTCAGCCCGCCTTCTTGTCGTTCTGCGCCCGCAGACGTCCGATCTCGTCACGTAGATTGGCCGCCTTCTCGAACTCCAGCGCCGCGGCGGCCTCGTTCATCTGCTTCTCCATCTCCGCGATCATGTCCTGCATGGCCTCGGCGGACGCGGCGTTGTACTCCACCGCAGGTTTCTCCGCCACCTTGTCGACTTGCCTGACGCTCTCCAGCACCGACGTGGCCTGGATGATATCCTCACGACTGCGCAGGATCGTCTGGGGCGTAATGCCGTGTTCTTCATTGTGCGCGATCTGGATACTCCGGCGACGATCGGTCTCATCGATGGTCCGTCGCATCGAATTCGTCATCTTGTCGGCATAGAACAGGACGAGGCCGGCCGCGTTGCGGGCCGCCCTGCCTACCGTCTGAATCAGAGCCTGCTCCGAGCGCAGAAAGCCCTCCTTGTCGGCATCCAGGATGGCCACCAGAGACACCTCCGGCAGGTCGAGCCCCTCGCGCAGCAGGTTGATTCCAACGAGTACGTCGAACTCCCCCAACCGTAGATCACGCAGAATGGCGACGCGGTCGAGAGTGTCGATCTCGGAGTGCAGGTAGCGGACGCGGAAGCCGAGTTGGGCCAGGTAGTCGGTGAGCTTTTCCGCCATCCGCTTGGTGAGCACGGTGACGAGGACTCGCTCATGTTTCTCGGCCCGCACTTTGATCTCGTCCATCAGGTCATCGACCTGGTTGCCGAGGGGGCGCACCTCGATGACGGGATCGACGAGTCCCGTGGGCCGGATCACCTGCTCGACGACGACACCCCCGGATCTTTCCAGTTCGTAGGCTGCGGGCGTGGCCGAGAGGAACACGGCCTGACCCATGTGCTCCTCGTATTCCTCGAAGTAGAGCGGCCGGTTGTCGTACGCCGAGGGCAGGCGAAAACCGTGTTCGACGAGCATGTCCTTGCGCGAGCGGTCACCCCGCCACATTCCCCGCACCTGGGGAACGGTCATGTGAGACTCGTCGACGAACAGCAGGTAGTCGTCGGCGAAATAGTCCATCAGCACCCAGGGCGGCGCCCCTGGCTCGCGGTTGTCCATGTAGCGCGAGTAGTTCTCGATTCCGGAGCAGTAGCCGATCTCCTTGATCATCTCCACATCGTATTTGGTCCGCGTTTCCAACCGGTGGGCCTCGACCAGTTTGTCGAGCTCCTGCAGCTCGAGCAGGCGCCCTTCCAGCTCCAGCAGAATCCCCTCGCAGGCTCGCCCCAGCTTGTCGTCGTCGGTGACGTACGCCTTGGCCGGGTAGAACGTGACCCCGTCCCGCTCATCCACCTGCTTGCCGGAGACGGAATCGAGAATGGTGATGGCTTCGACTTCGTCGCCGAACAGTTCGATACGGACCGCCAGATCCTCGGCGGCGGGCACGACCTCGACGACATCGCCGCGGACCCGGAAGCAGCCACGTTTCAGTTCGAGGTCGTTGCGCGAGTAGAAGATGTCGATGAGGCTGCGCAATATGTCGTCGCGCTCGATGCGCTCCCCCACCTTGACGGTGAGCCGCTGGTTCTGGAACAGCTTCGGTGAACCGATGCCGTAGATGCAGGACACCGTGGCGACGATGATCGTGTCGCGGCGTTCGAGGAGGGAGGCCATCGCCTTGAGTCGCAGGCGATCGATCTCCTCGTTGATATCGATCTCTTTTTCTATATACGTGTCGGTGGACGGACGGTAGGCTTCGGGCTGGTAGTAGTCGTAGTAACTGACGAAGTACTCGACGGCGTTGTTTGGAAAATAGCCCTTGAGCTCGCCATAGAGCTGAGCCGCCAGTGTCTTGTTGTGGGACATGACCAGGGCTGGTCTGTCCAGCTGAGNGATCACGTTGGCAATGGTGAAGGTCTTGCCGCTTCCCGTGACCCCCAGCAGGGTCTGACACTCATCCCCTCTCCCGATGCCGTCCAACAACTCCTGGATGGCCTGGGGCTGGTCGCCTCTAGGTTCGTAGGGTGACACCAGTTCGAACGCCATAGCCCGACACAACTCCTTGTGCACCAGGTGGATACGGAAGTCGGCCAGACAATCTACCGGAGCGACGGAACCCTGTCAATCGAAACCTCCCGTCGGTCTCCGATGCCAGGGGGAGTGGCGATACGGCAGAAAAGTGCCATTATGGCAGACGTCACTAGTGCAGGTTGGCTGTCGTCGCACCTGAAAGACTGCCTTTTTTTCATCCTAACATACTGAGATATATACGGTTAGGAGATGTGTCAGTCTTTGTGGTACGCCCCTTGCTACCCATCTGACGACTCTTACAACTGATTCAGGAGTGACAGATGACATGGGCAAGGTAATCGGCATCGATCTGGGTACGACGAATTCGTGCGTGGCGGTGATGGAGGGCGGCGAGCCAGAGGTGATCAGCAACTCGGAGGGGGGTCGTACGACGCCTTCGATGGTGGGCTTCGCCAAGGACGGTGAGCGGTTGGTGGGTCAGACGGCGAAGCGTCAGGCGGTGACGAATCCGACGAATACGGTGTTCAGCATCAAGCGATTCATGGGCCGTCGTTTCGACGAGGTGGCCCAGGAGATGACGGAGGTGCCGTACACGGTGCAGACGGGGGGTCGCGATCTGGCGGTGGCCGAGATCGACGGCAAGGAGCTGACGCCGCCGGAGATCTCGGCCATGGTGCTGCAGAAGATGAAGCAGACGGCGGAGGATTATCTGGGGGAAGAGGTGACGCAGGCGGTGATCACGGTGCCGGCGTATTTCAACGACTCGCAGCGTCAGGCGACGAAGGACGCCGGTCAGATCGCCGGTCTGGAGGTGTTGCGTATCGTCAACGAGCCGACAGCGGCGGCCCTGGCCTACGGTCTGGACAAGAAGAATTCGACGGAGAAGATCGCCGTCTACGATCTCGGCGGTGGCACCTTCGATATCAGCATCCTGGAGCTGGGTGACGGTGTCTTCGAGGTGAAGTCGACGAACGGTGACACCCATCTTGGGGGTGACGATCTCGACCAGCGTGTCATCGACTGGATCGCTCAGGAATTTGAAGGCGCCGAAGGCATCGACCTGCGCCAGGACGCCATGGCCCTGCAGCGGTTGAAAGAAGCGGCGGAGAAGGCCAAGTGTGAGCTGTCGGGCTCGGGGAGCACGGAGATCAACCTGCCCTTCATCACGGCGGACCAGACCGGTCCCAAGCACGTGCAGATGGATTTGAGCCGGTCGAAGTTCGAGCAGTTGGTGGAGGATCTGGTGGAGCGCACCAAGGGTCCCTGTCAGCAGGCGCTGAAAGATGCGAGTTTGAGTGCGTCCGAGATCGACGAGGTGATTCTCGTGGGCGGCTCGACGCGTATGCCGAAGGTGCAGGAGGCGGTGCAGTCGGTGTTCGGCAGAGAGCCTCATCGCGGGGTCAATCCCGACGAGGTGGTGGCCCTGGGCGCGGCCATCCAGGCCGGCGTGCTGGCCGGCGACGTCGACGACGTGCTGCTGCTGGACGTGACGCCTCTGTCTCTGGGAATCGAGACGATGGGTGGGGTGATGACGAAGCTGATCGAGCGCAACACGACGATTCCGACAAAGAAGAGCCAGATCTTCAGCACTGCGGCCGACAACCAGCCGAGTGTGGAAGTACACGTGTTGCAGGGCGACCGCGAGTTTGCCAACGACAACCGCACGCTGGGTCGGTTTCATCTCGATGGCATTCCCACGGCGCCTCGGGGTATGCCGCAGATCGAGGTCTCCTTCGACATCGACGCCAACGGCATCCTCAACGTATCGGCCAAGGACAAGGGCACCAACAAGGAGCAGTCGATCCGCATCGAGGCATCCAGCGGTCTGTCGCCGGACGAGATCGAGCAGATGCAGCAGGACGCCGAGGCCAACGCCGAGACCGACAAGGCGCGTCGCGAGAGTGTCGACAAGCGCAACGAAGCCGACCAGCTGGTCTACGCGACCGAGAAGTCGCTGTCCGAACACGGCGACAAGCTGTCGGAACAAGAGCGCCAGCCGGTGGAAGCGGCCCTGGAGGAGACGAAGAAGGCTCTCGAGGGCGAGGATGCGGCGGCCATCGAAGCGGCCGTGGCCAAGCTGCAGGAAGCCTCCCACAAACTCGCCGAGGTCATGTACAAGGACGCCGAGCAGCAAGCTGCTAGCCAGCAGGCTGGGGAGCCGCAAGCGGACAGTCAGCCGGGCACAGGTCCCGGGGATGCCGCCGACGACGTGGTTGATGCCGACTTCGAGGTCGTCAAGGACTGGGACCACCCAACAGTCAGACAGAAAAACGCCCCGGGACGCTCCTCGCCCCGGGGCATTTCTGTAACGTCTTGTGCCGGCCGTTCAGTCGCCTGGCCGCAACAACAGCTTGATCCCCTCCTGCTTCTCCATCATCTCGAAACCGCGGCTCCATTCCCCCAGGTTCAGCTGGTGGGAGATCAGCTTTTCGTTGTCGATCACACCCGTCGCCATCAGCTTGAGAGAGCGCTCCCAGGCGGTGCGCCGCTGACCGATCCCACCGCTGACGACCAGCTCCTTGTAGGCGATTTTCTCGAGGTCGACCTCGACTCGTTTCCCGGGCAGGCCCATCAGCGAAACCCTGCCCCGCTTGCGCACCCCCTCCAGAGCCAGATCAATCGCCGACGGCGCGCCGGCACACTCGACGACGACGTCCGGACCGTAACCGCCGGTCAGCTCCTGGAGCCGTTGCACCGCATCGACTGCCTGCACGTCGACCGTATGGGCGACGCCCAGCTCACGCTCGGCGAAGGCCAGTCGCTCTTTGTCTTGTGACGTACCGCAGAGAATGACCGTCCCCCCTTCCGCCATGGCCACCAGTGCCGAGAACAATCCCACCGGGCCGGGCCCGATGACGGCCACCCGGTCTCCCGCGGTGACGCCGCACTGTTCGATGACCGAATGCACGCAGCAGGCGAGCAACTCGGTGACGGCACCGGCTTCGAAGCTCACCGCATCGGGCAGCTTGTGCACGAAGGTGGCATTGACGTAGGGAGCGAAGCAGCCGTCGTGGTAATACCCCATCACCTGGCGCGTGGGACACATGTTGTAGTGACCGCTGAGGCAGTAGTCACACTGACCGCAGATGTAGATGCTCGGCTCACCTGTCACCCGGTCGCCGATTTTCACATCGGAACTCACATCCTCTCCGGTATCGACGACGACACCGCTGAACTCATGCCCCATAACCACGGGGGTTCTGATGTTGTAGTTGATCGTGTCATGGTAGATGTGCAGATCGGAACCGCAGATACCGGCGGCCCTGACCTCCACCTTCACCTGCTCCGGCCCCGGGGCCGCCTCGTCGACGTCGCGCAATTCCACGAAGCCGCTGCCGCGATCGAATTTCACCAAACCTTGCATCCGCTCTCCTACTCCGGTTCGAGGCCGATGAGTTCCAGCCGATCGCCCACGCCTATGGCGTTGCCACCGGAGAGGGCGTTCTGGCGCTCAGACAGGTGCAGGTGGAGGGGAGGAAGGCCCTCCCCATCGCAGAGTTTCTCCGGGGCCAGCCTCGGATCCTGGGGGCGATCCTGGGGGGCAGGCAGGAGGCGTAGAGAGGAGAGGTAGGGAAAAGGGGGGCAGGGGACGGCCTATGAGCCTCCCGTCTTCTCCTCGGCCTCGTCGCCCTTCGCCGAGGGGGCCTCCTCTTCCACGCTGGCCCCTTCCTCCGTGGCGGCGACCTCCTCCGCTATGCGGCTGCGGACGGCGTGCCCCACGAGAAGCTCCGGGTCCGCCCGGGCCGTCACCCCGTTCG
>PBSR01000015.1 GCA_002726335.1 Gemmatimonadaceae bacterium | reverse complement strand
TCCGGTCTACCGCCGACGGTCGCCACAAGACCCAGGGGTTGACCACCGAAGAAATCATTCAGCGAATCGATCCGGATGCTGGTGTCCTCGGAGTTTCGTTGATGTTCTCTCAGGAATGGCCGCTCCACCGCGAATTGTTGAGGCAGATCCACGCGGCCTATCCAGATCTCACCATCATCGCGGGCGGCGAGCACAGCACGGCGATGCCCGAGCTCGTTCTTGGCGCGGGCGTCGGAATCAAGTACGTCGTGAAAGGTGAGGGCGAGATGCCCTTCCTTGAACTTGTGCATAAGCTGGCGATAGGCGAGTCACCGCAGAACGTCGGCGGGCTTGCATACCTTGACGCCGATGGTCGGCTGGTTGACAACGGTCTCAGCCGCCGAGTCATCGACATTGACAATCTTCCAGGTCCCGCCTGGCATCTCTGCAACGTCAACGCCTATTTCAGCGGCAACTGGAGCGCTGGCATCGGCCGAGGACGGAACATGCCCATCCTCGCGACCCGCGGCTGCCCCTATCAGTGCACTTTCTGTTCGAATCCATCGATGTGGACCATGCGCTATCTCATGCGTGATCCAGTCAAAGTCGTCGATGAAATCGAACAGAATATTTCTCAGTATCAGACCAACAGCATCGATTTCGCGGACCTAACCGCTGTTGTCCGCGCTGGCTGGATTCTGGACTTCTGCCATGAGCTCGGCCGACGGGGTCTGAATATCAGCTGGCAGCTACCTTCTGGAACCCGCTCAGAGGCTCTCAATGAGGACACTCTGCGCGCGCTACTCAAATCCGGTTGCGCGTTCCTCGTATTCGCACCTGAGAGCGGCTCACAGGAGACCCTGGATCAGGTGCGCAAGCGACTCGATCTCGACAACATCGTCACGACCGTTGGCGCAGCAGTTCGTGTCGGCCACACTGTCAAAGTCAACTACATCATCGGACTTCCCGAGGAAGGCCGGCGCAGCATCTGGAAAACGGTCCGTCAGGTGATCCAGATGGCTCTGAAGGGAGCTCACGACCGCAACGTCGCAATCTTCACGCCCTACCCAGGCTCGGAGCTTTATCGCGAATTGCGGTCCAGTGGCGAAATCCCTGACCCCGATGACGCCTACTTTGACAAGCTGCTCGTCCAATTCGACTTCACTATCGTGGCGTCCCACTGTCGGGCGGTTCCAGGTTGGGAACTTGCCATCTACCGCTTCATCGCGATGGCCTCTTTCTACTCACTGGCGTACCTCCTCCACCCGGGCAGGATCTGGCGGGTTGTCCGTCAGCTGCGCGGAGCTAGTTTCCAGGCCAACAACCTCTTTGAACAACGCGTCCACGACTTCCTGGTCCGCCGCAGAATGGGACGCCGATAGCCGCGTCCGTTATATATTGCCCCGAGAGCGATCGTCCAGCTCGCGATGCCCCGCCACCGGGGATCAGCGTCGATCACGCGACCGGATATAGGGCGTAGGCTGCCCAGCCCATAGCCAGCATCAAACCCGCAGCAAACAAGCCGCCGGTGACTTGACCTATCCGGAAACCCAAGACTCGGCCTGCACTCCGCAGTGCGGATGTCAGCGCCACGGTTAGAAGCGCGAGGGTGGCGAGCAAGCCCACCCCGGTAAGCGTGTCCGCGGCAAGAATGCCCCGAGTAAACGTTAGCGGCCGAACCGTCTGATCGAGCCGGAAATTGACGGACCACTCATCGTTCAGCCTGCCCTCCTGTTCCCGGAAACTCTCCCCGGCAACGCCCGATCCCGTTCGCATCGGCAGGTAGATGTCGCCTTCAGCTCCCTCCGCGGGCTGGATCTCAACTTCAAACAACCGTCCCTTCGAGTCGGCGATCGGGCTGAACGAGATTGCCTGCGCTGAAACACCCAAGCGATCGACCAACCGCCGGAACTCGGCGATCACCTCACCGTGATCATCACGAATCCGCAAGTTAAGCGGAAAGCCGCTGGTCGGGATTCCACTCGCATCGATTGTCACCGTCACGCGACTCAGGTACGGGGCCGGCGCAACGAAGCTCTGTCCAACCCCGGCAGCCAGTGGTCCGTAGGGAAACGCGTGTTCCTCCTCGAGGAAAATCACCGGCAACATCCGGTCCTGCCCGAAGAACAGCACCCCGGCAAGTAGCGTCACCACCACCCCAGCAACCGCCGGCAGCCGGGTAGAGATCGACGACACCTCTGACCTACTCTCCCGACCCGGCTGGTGCGTGCCCGGGCGCGGCTAGGATAATATCTACCGCGCTATGGACACAGCAGCGCGCCAGCCCGGCGTTTTCGGCCCCCTTCACAGGGCCCCCAGCAGCAACAGAGGCGGGCCTTGATTTACCTGATCGGTCTGCTGGTGTCTGCTGCTTCCCTTCTCCTGCAGAGCTGGCCTCGATTCCGGAATCGCCTTTTCGGCGTGGACACCTGGCGACATCTGGCGATGGCCGACTACTACCGTCGGAAGCGCCGCGACCCAACCGTGGTCTTCGATCGTTACCTGCTCCCCGAACCATCCGATTACCCGCCGATGTTGCGCTGGCTCCTGTCGTTCTTCCCGAGAAGACTACTAGAGAGGTCACAGTGGATGGTGAGCCCAGCCTTCGATTTCGTGCACTCGTTCCTAGTTTTCGTCATCGCCTACTCGTTCACCGGGAGCGTCTGGGCTTCGGTTGTCGCCCAGGCAGCCTACGCCTTGGCCCCGATAGTTGTGATGGCGAATTCGAGCCTGACGACAAGGCCGCTGGCATCGCTGATGTTCACCGGGTTGATGCTCACGAGTCTCGCATTCATCGCTACCGGTACGTGGGCCTGGTTTCCGGCCTCCCTGGCCACTGGCACCCTACTATTCCTGACCCATAGGATGGCCCTGCAGGCGCTTGTGGTGGTCACGATAGTGCTGAGCGTGTTCTTCCTAACGCCGTATTTCATACTCTCCGCGGTTGGCGGCTGGCTGCTGGCAATTACCGTGTCCGGCGGGTTCTACTGGCGCGTCTTCACCGGGCACCTCGCCATGCTCAACTGGTGGCGGAGAAACATCCACAACCGTTTTGCTCACCAAGTCCGGGGGCTTCCCAGCAAAGGGCAAGACAGTGCCGACCCGGTATTCAAGATTTATCAGGCTATCCGCAAAGCCCCCTTTGTGGCTGTCTTCAGCGCCAACGCTTTCGTGGTCTTTCCCATCGTTGCCGCGATCAATCAGGCCCTTGATTTCCCATTCGCCGGTCCGGTCACCTGGCAGCATGAGTTCGAGTTCTGTCTCGTTCTATCCCTGGGCCTGATGGTTGCCGGGATACTCATCCGCCAGATTCCGGCACTTGAGTTCATCGGCGAGGGCGAGCGGTACGGCGAGTACGGCGTATTTCCGGCTGCGCTCGTCATAGCCGGGCTTCTATCGTCAGTCGATCCCGCCTGGGAAATCGCGCTTGCCGCCGCTGTTGTTGTCGTGGCCCTACTCGGCGGTCTGGCCCCGGCCATATTCATTCAGTGCCGTGTTGTCGCCCAAGATGTCGATCGCTCGGTGACGCCGGAACTCCTGCGAATAATGGCCAGGCTAGATTCGCTGGAACAGCCGGCGCGGCTGATGACCATCCCGCTCGCGCTTGCGGACGCGGCTCTGCAATTCTCTGGCTCCAAAGTTCTCAGCACAGATAGCTCGCTCGGACATCTGCATCACTACGACGACTTCTTTCCAGTTCTACAGGTGCCGATAACTGACATTTTCGATCGCTGGGATATCGATCACTTGTTGATAAATACGAATTACGTGCAACCGAGCGAGCTGGGCCTCGACAAGACAACCGTGGCACTGCAATCTGGCAACTTCTGTCTCCTCAGGATTGACAGCGGAAAGGACCCACAAAGTTGAACATCCTAGTAACCGGCGGAGCTGGTTTCGTCGGCTCTTTCATCTGCGAATCTCACCTTGAGCGAGGGGATTCTGTGGTGGCCCTCGATCTTTCGGATGGCGACAAGATCAGACACTTGCTGGACAATCCCAGCCTTCGCTTTCTGCAGGGCTCGATCACCGATGAACTGCTCATGGATCGCGAAATCCGCGCCTGCGACATGATCTATCACCTCGCCGCGATCGCGGACCCGCGTGTGTATGTCGAGGACCCACTGCGAACCATGGAGATGGATCTGGTCGCCGGACTGCAGGTTGTGGAAGCCGCCTCTCGATACGGGAAGAAGATAGTCTTCACCTCCACCTCCGAGGTCTACGGACGAAACCCCAAAGTTCCATGGTCCGAGGACGACGACCGGGTACTCGGCTCGACGACCGTCAACCGCTGGTGCTATGCCACATCCAAAGCCGCCGTCGAACACTTGATCCTTGCCCACCGGCAACGCAACGCCCTGGAATTCGTCATCTTCCGACTCTTCAACGTCTACGGTCCTCGCCTGGACTCGCTCGGCGCGGGACGGGTGATCCCGATCTTCTTGCACCGTTTCTTGAACGGACTACCGGTACAGGTCCACGGCGACGGCCAGCAGACACGAACCTTCTGCTACGTCGAAGACGCCGTCGACGGCATGGTTCAGAGTGCGACGTCCCCGACCACCGCCAATAGCATCCTGAACGTCGGCACCGACCGCGAAGTGAGCGTCCTCGAAATCGCTACAATGCTCAAGCGGCTGGGTGGATTCGACTCCGCTATCGAGTTCGTTTCTCACGAATCGGTCTTCGGGGCCAGCTATGAAGATATTCCCCGCCGGGTGCCGGATCTCAGGCGCATCCGAGATCTCGTGGGCTGGAGCGCCAAGACCTCCCTGGACGACGGCCTGGCAAAGACTATCGAGTACTTTCGGGATCAGGCCGGCCGCCGCATGTACGAGTGACCCCCGGACGAAGCGGGCTGCTGTCAGGCCCGGACGACACGAGAATCTCCTACCGGCACTGGCAACCCGGCGACGATGCGCAACTCTGGCCGATGATCAACTCGGTTGGCTGGCTCAGTGAGGATCGCTACGCCACAAAATTCAATGACTTGGGGCTAATGGAAGACTCGATCGTCGTTGCTGAGACCGATGGCGAGATCATCGGACACTGCCTCACCGCCATCCGAACTTTGATCCATGGCGAGGCAAGGCTCAGATTCGGAAACGTAGGACAGGTTCTGGTCAGGGACCAGTACCGCGGCCAGAAGATTGGAGCCGAGCTATATGCCCGGACTCTGAAGTTCGCCGAAGACCACGACATTTCGGCGATATGGCTCGTGGCGCACCCGGGCCGCGGCCCGGCATACGAGATGTATCTGCGCCGCGGATTTGAAGTCGTGCAGGGGCGGATGGCGGCAATCGGACGGGCGGAACCATCTCCAACCGGACTTGAGGTGCGAAGGGCCCGGCGATCTGAAACCCGCATCATCGCCAATCTCCGGGAGACGTTCGCTGCGACCACATCAGGAGTGGAAGACCGCAACACCAACGTATCTAGTGGCACCGAGTGGCACATCGTCCGTAATGGAGAAACGCCGGTCGCTGCCGCCGCGATCCGTCGCGTGGACGATCTACAGACCGTTGCGTCCCTGCTCTACGCAACACAGAATGATCCAACCGGATACCTGGAAGCGGTCATTACCAAGCTGGAGCTGAACTCGTTCCAGCTGCACGGCTCGCCACGGGGCCACCTGGTCAAAACGACACCGTGGCTGCCCTGGGAGAAGCGTAGCGGCGAGAATCTCATCTACATCGTCTCACTGGAGCGACTATTCCACCAGCTCGCCCCGTTCTTGCAAGCCCGTGCGAGTGAAATCGGACTTGGCTCAGCGAGGCTGACTATTTCCACCGGAAACGAACGTCTGACCATCGAGTTGGCCGACGAGCAAGTCGGGAATACTGATCCCCGACCAGGTGACACGGAGCTGAGATTTGACCGCGGTGGGCTCGCTTCATTCCTGTTCGGCACCCGCGATCTCGGTGAGGCGGTCGCCGAAGGCACGGTCACGCTCGGGGCCGGAGACCTAGATCTCCATACCGTTTCAGCGTGGCTGTCGCCATTCGATCATTGCGATTTCACTCAGCTCGCGGGCTGGTAGTCCGGCTCCATGTCAAAGCCGGCATACCACCACCGGCGGCAGGTGCGATGAAGGCTCGATCGGGTCCTACCTCGGGTCATGATTTACCGCTCAATCCCGCATCCAGTGGCTTGCGCGCGAACATCATCAGCGTGTCCCCAGCCCCCAGCAGGTCGAACACCTGATCCATCAGGAACACCGCGGCACGGCCCGGAGTGGATTTGAGCAACGGGTGGAGACCGGCCATCGTTCCCACCGAGCAACTATGTATCTCCATCGGCAGCATGCCAGCCGTGCGAACCGCCCGCTCGAACGTCTTCCGGGTGAAATGTACGAGATGAGCCGGAACATCCCAGCCCGGCCACCTGGACCCGGTCATCCGGGCAGTGAAACCGTCAGCATTAGGTACTTGCAGAATCACCCAGCCTCCGGGTCGCAGGAGTTTCGTGATTTCGTGCAGTGCTAATCCCACATCCGGCACGTGTTCAAGAACGCTCCACAGGCGGACAACGTCGAATTCCGCCGGACCGAATGGATGATCCTCCAACGATCCGGAGTCGACCTGCAGCCCTATACGCGCAGCATTCTCGACCGCAATCCGAGATGTCTCGATTCCCACCACATCCCATCCCGCATGGCGAGCATCCAAAAGGAACGCGCCATCCCCACAGCCGACGTCAAGAAGCCTGCCCGGTGACATGCCCGGTGGCCCCCACCCAAACCGCCGCCGCGCGACGAACGAGGCCAGACGCCCCCTATATCCAGCGCCGCCCAAGGCGAAATGGTGACGCACGACCAGTGACCTGATGATGCCGCGAGCCCGTTCGATGAGCGGCCGATTCGAGCTGTCCGTCGTCGACGCTTCGACTGTGGAGTAGTAGTCCCCGGAGTCGTAGACTTGCCGGAGCAGTTCCGCGGTCGGCCAGGGATCCGTCAGCAGCAAACCACAACGAGCGCAACGCACAACGTGATACTGACGACCGCGGAGATACGGAGACCGTGGATCCAGCCCGGTCGGCTGTCGCCGAACATCGCCGCAGACAGGACATGCTCGCGACGAACTCATTCCTTCTCGAGGAGGCATTCTTGAACGCGTTTCGTCAAGTTTCACGCACTAAGCCTACTCGACATGAACCATCGAAGATCGAGCGAAGACCCGGCCGAATTGTGGTCACACAGTATCTGACTGCTAGTCACGAGGCCGCTACACTATCTGCTGATAAGCCGGAAGACGCTGTCGGTCGGACATCCACCGGCATCCGCTACCCGTATCAGGAACTGAAGGATACGCTTGAGTAGAGACGGAGACCATGTGGGCAAGTCCGGGGATCCGATATACGTACTCGGGGTAAGCGAGGCCCACAATTGCACCGCTGCGCTACTTCGGAACGGCGAGATCGTCGCTGTTGCCAGCGAGGAGCGGTTCAGCCGATTCAAGAACGATACGGGGTATCCGAGACAAGCCGTCGAATTCGTTCTCGCCTTCGCCGGAATCACCCCTGGTGAGCTGGACCTAGTCGTGCTCACGTACGACAACCCCTACCCGCATTTTGGAGTCGGTGTCGACTCCGTAGAGCGGCAAGCCGCGGAGACAGGTGCCCGACGGATGACAGCGTTGCGCAGGTCCGTGCATGCGAGCGCCCAGCTTGTTTACGGGATGGGCGGCTCGAACCGGGTAGTCGCTCAGGGTCTTGATTTCCTAGAGAAGAATGTCTACTCGCGGCTATACGCTCCTCTTGTCTGGCCTCGACTCAAGAGGATTCAATATCGCGATCTGGCCGACGAACTCGGAGTACCCGAGTCCAGAATCTACTCAGCCGACCACCATCTCTGCCACGCCCTTTCGGCCCTGCACTTCGCCCCGCTGCCGGAGGGCAAGACCGCCGTACTCACTCTCGACGGCGCCGGTGACGACTGTTGCGCCACGGTCTCCGTAGCGGAGAACGGAACCCTGACACGAATCGCACAGACGCCAAACCTCTATTCCCTCGGAATCCTGTTCACATTAGCTACCCGAGCCCTTGGAATGAAGCCAGGTGAGCACGAGTACAAGGTCATGGGCCTTGCCCCGTATGCCGACGAAGAGGGCGTCGAACGAGTCTTACCGATGTTCCAAGAGCTGCTCCAGATTGACGGATTGCAGTTTCGAGGACCAACCTCCACCCGCGCAGCCGGCCGCCGCCTGGAAACCGCACTGCATCGCCAGCGATTCGATTGGATCGCCGGAGCTGCTCAGCGGCACTGCGAAGACCTGGTGAGCGAATTCGCCCAAAACGCGCTTCAGGCCACAGAGGCCCAGAACCTAGTCGCGGCTGGCGGTGTCTTCATGAACGTTAAGGCGAACATGTTGCTCAAGGACCTCCCGGGACTGCGGCACTTCGGCGTCTGCCCAAGCGCCGGAGACGAATCAACCGCGATCGGGGCCGCCTACCACGGCTACGAGCTTCTCTCTGGCAAACAGCCCTTGCCGCTCGCCAACCTATACTTGGGCCCCGATCTCGGTTCCGACGAGATCGATAAGGCGATTCAGGACTTCGGGATTTCTGCGAATTGCGATGTTCGCCGTCCCGAAGACGTTGACCTGGAGACCGCCCGGATGCTTCACGATGGTCACATCGTCGCTCGCTGCCAAGACCGTATGGAATTCGGTGCCCGCGCGCTTGGCAACCGTTCCATCTTGGCCAATCCATCGGACCCGGGAGTCGTCCCGATCATTAACCACCAAATCAAACAGCGAGACTTCTGGATGCCATTCGCCGGAACCCTACTCGACGAGGCCCAGGATCGCTACATCAAGAATCCGGGGCGGCTGCCTTCGCCTCACATGATGACTGCGTTTGAGACGCTGCCTGGGGCACACGAAAGCCTGGCGGCGGCGATGCATCCGTTCGACAAGACGATGCGACCCCAGATCTTGCGTGAATCAGACAATCCGAACTATCACAGGCTGATCAAAGCGTTTGAAGACATGACCGGCATTGGCGCGGTGTTGAACACCAGCTTCAACCTTCACGGTGAACCGGTTGTCTGCGGTGCCGCTGACGCCGTGAAGACGTTCGTGGAGTCAGGCCTGCAGAATCTGTCGATCGGCCCCTACATGATCTCGAAGGTTCAGACTGATTAGGCTGGCACCCACCCGCATTCCCCGTTTCATACTGGTCGGTCGGCGGTTGATACCGTCCCCGGCCCTAGCGGTCGTTCTGCTGGCCGGCCTGGCTCCGTTCTTCTGGGTAAAGTTCGGATCGGTAGCAAAGGCTGAAGACTTCATCCTGCCGATGACCTTGGAGCAATGGGCCGAATTCTTCAGCACCTGGCAGAGCAGGGTGGGTTTCGGCTCCAGCCCGGACGACCGGCTCGCTGCGACGTTCTTCCTCTTCTGGCCCGCCCTCTTCCGTGCCATCGGTGCGTCTATCGAACTGGCCCAGCGCCTCCAGTTCGTCCTGTGGTTTACCGCCATGGGGCTGTCCATGTACATCCTGATGCGGCAGTTGACCAGATCTCAGATTGCGTGGGCCGCCGCCAGCCTGATCTACATGTTCAATTTCTACCAGGAACCCGTGTGGCAGGGCGTCAACATCGCCAACCTCAGTGCCCTCGTCGCCATGCCCCTCGCCCTGGCCATCACAATTCGCTTCACCGCCGGGGCCCGTCTACTACCCTCCGCGGCTCTTCTGGCTCTCATTTCCGTGATCGGGTCGGGAGTTGGGGCTAATCCGCCCATGGCACTCATCGCTATCGTCCCAGCCCCCCTCTACATGATCCTGTATTTCGGGCAACGATGGATCACCGGTCAGCGTGCCGAGGCCCGCCAGATGCTCTCCTTCGCCGCGGTTGCGCTGGTAGGCGTTGTCCTGGTCAACGCCTACTGGCTCATACCGCAATCCTACGGCCTCTTAAGCGGTGGACCGGGACAGAATTTTCTCGGTCGCACAAAACTGGACGCCTTTACTCAACTCTTCAACCTTTCGAGCTTCACCGGTCCCCTGAATGTCTGGCGATTGCAGGGCGCATGGGTCTGGTACGACAGTTTCAGGGGCGTCCCTTATATCCCGTACGCTCCCTCATACCTGCAGAATCCTCTACTCATCATCGGCAGTTTCGCGCTTCCAGCAGCGGCCCTGCTCGGATTCCTTGCCTCCAGAGGCCGACGACTCACCTACTTCGCCCTGGTCGGGATGCTGGGACTGATTCTCAGCATGGGCGTCAACGGACCATTCGGGCAAGCGTACGGCTGGCTTTGGGAGAATGTTCCACTGTTCTGGGTAGTCCGCAGCCCCTGGTACAAAGCTACCGCACTCACAATGCTTGGCTTGTCCCCCCTGGCTGGCATTGGAATCACTCGTTGCGTTTCGTTCGTTGTTGAGGCTGTGGCAAAGGTCAAATTCACTCGGTGGATTCCCGAACAATATGTTCGTAGTTCGCTGGTGCTACTCATACTGGTCTTGTTTCTCGCTTACAACGCACCAGTCGTTCGCGGCGCTTTCTTCATGGACCGGCCAGCCGACTCCCCTCTCCCCGGGCTCCAGGTACAAATGCCCGAATACCTGACGCAGGCGGCGGACTGGCTGGAATCGCATCCGGAGAATTTCCGCATCNTGGCGCTCCCTCCATCCCTGCGTCAGACGACGGACTGGGGCTTCACCAGTTACATACCCCCCCTAGGTGAGCTCACCACCAAGTCGTTTATCAACCTCGTCGAGCCGTCCGAGATGCCGGCCGCCATCTATCGCTTTCTGCTCAAGTCCGACGCCGCCATGATGTCCGACCTCCTTGCCTATGCCGGTATCCGCTACGTCATGGTTCAACATGACGTTTCGAGTCCGCAACTGGACTCCATCCTGCAGGAGCCGGTGGAGACACTTCTAGCCCGTCACAACCTTGAGCTCGAAGTCTCGTTTGGGCCGCTCGACTTCTACCGGGTTCACGCCGAGAAACCGCGCCTCTGGGCGACCGACAGGCTCTTAATTTCATCGCATGGGATGGACTCGCTCCCCTCCCTGACAGCACTCTTAGGAGCTGACTCAGAGGCCATTCTGATCGATTCCCAAGTAGAGCCCGATATTATCTACGATCTACTCACGAACCTCGAAGGGGAAGACCCACTTCAGGTCCGCATACTTGGCAGCGGTCTCGATCTGGCCCTCGATCTCATCAGCAGAGTTCCGGGCGAAGCGATTGTTTTCCCGGCGGGGACGACTTCCGGCACAATCAGCGTGCCGGAGCCCGGCGTTTACGAGGTCTGGCAGAAGCGCGAACAGGCCGAGATAACGGGGCTAGACCCCCAGGCACGCATGCTCCTGACCATGTCGAACATGAAGATAGGCGACCAACATGTCCTGGTCGAGGGGCAGCCTCTGACCCGTCTCGGCTGGGAGCCGGAAATGGAGGAAGTCCATACATGGGAATTCCTCGGTACGTTTGACAGTACATCCGGGGAAACCGATATACGGATTTGGGGGCTGTCAGCGTGGGTGGAAAGCAGCACCCTCCTTGTCATCAATGAGCATGATCGGAGAGAAGTCGTCGCCAGCCTGTCCGCCACGACCGACCGGATCCAAGGATTCCTGTCCGCGCTCCCCGACGACGTATCTGATGAAAGCGGCAGGTCACTCAGGGTGGCTCCACTCCAAGCCTGGGGTGACGAAGTCGTGTCGGAGGCGGGCGAGGTTACGAGACGGATCTTATTGGTGCAGAAATACTTCAAGAATCTATTGGTCGAGAATGATCTGGATGCTGAGCAATCCATCGCGATGGTGCTCCAACCAAAGTCCTTCGAAAACTCCCGCTCACTCTGGATTAAGGTCGGCGATGAGTTCGTTTCGACCTTCGTCATTTCGCCGGATGTTCGTCACGAAATCGTGGTTCAGGGGATTCAGCTTCCGCCGGGAGAGTCGTGGATAAACCTCTATTCACCGGATCCGGACACTGAGTTCTCAGGAAACGAGTACGCCAGCTTCGACTACCTGTTTCCGTTCCGAGCGGGCCCTCTGACACGCCAGCGGACTTTCAGTCTCGACGTGGATGCCAGCTACCGGCTGATGGTCGGACTCCTTCACGGCCCCAACGGTGAAAACAGCCCGTCAGCGTTGCTTAGATCGTTCAAGGTTGACGGCGTCGAGTACCTCCCCCATCTAGAGCGCGACGCCGCCAATACCAGCCATCCGGCCGCTTTTCTGGACCTGGACCTGGCCGCTGGTGAACACGATCTCATGGTGGACCAACGTATCGGAACGACGCTGCCGGTGCTTCTAACGAGGGTCCGCGACCCGAGCCAGTCGTCCAGTGCGCAGATAATCGAGTACGACTCCTCCAGAGGCAGCAGCGCCACCGCCAGAATCGAATCCGGCGGCCCCTACCTCCTGATCCTAAATGAACTCTACGACCCTCGGTGGTCGGCGTTCGTCGACGGCGAGCGAATCGATCTGCATTTCAAGATCAACGGCTTTGCCAACGCCTTTTACGTTCCGAGAGGTGGCAATCACGTTGTTGAGATCAGATTTGATATCCAGACCCCGGCCACCGCGTCCTTGGCGGTCTCCGGAGTGACCATATTCTCGATTCTAGCCATGTTGAGCGTAGGTGTGCTTCGCAGGAAGCTTGGCTGATGCCGCTGCCCGTCCAGCGATGGATCTATGAGCCTACGGTGCCCGAACCCTACCCGGGGTGCGAGACTCCAACGTGAGCGCACCCGGCCGATTCGGACTCGGTGCCTGGCTGTGGTGGTGGACTCTGCCCGTCGCGCTGTTTGTCCTCCTCGCTGGCGTTAGCGGACTGCAACGAACCGCCAGGTTGTGGGATCTCGACATCCTCCCTCCAGATATCGTTCGCCTCACATCAGGCGGCGCCGTCAGCCAGGCCGGATACTCTACCCCATGGGCGTTGCGGGGCTTCGTCGCCCAGGTGAACTCAACGACCGAAAGCGGCTTGCCAGTCAACGTTCAGTTACGCATCCGCAAGTCCGGCGAAACCCGGGAAATTCTGCGGGAAGCCACCGCCTCCATCGAATCTAACGGCTACGTTGAAATCACCACCGGCCTGATGCCTCCGCTCCTACTCGACTCGGGAACTCCGGTTGAGTACGAAATCCAGCTCGACACCAATTCCCCGGGCTCCATCTCCATCGTTGGTAGCGCCAGTCCGAATCACCCCGCCGACCAACTGACGATAAACGGCGCTCGAACCCTGCCCGAGTTGCGAGCCTCCATTACCCCCATCGCCACATTTAGGACCGTATCTCTGCTACGGTCCTTTATTCGCTGGAACTTCCCGTTTACGTTGACCTACGCGGGGGTTAGTTTTCTGGCCTGCTTGGTCGGATTCGTCCTGCTCCGCCGTATCTTGGGAGCGACCTCTGGCCAGAGAGGCCGGCCACTACCCCTCTCCCCATTCCTCGCCTCCGCCATTCCCGCCACCGGAATCGCGCTGGCTGCCAGCACCGCCACCTTCAGCCACTCGTCCGGACGCTACTTCATGCTGGAAATAGCCGAAGGCTACTGGGCGTCAGTATTCACCTACCTACTTCTCTGGGACATCGGACTTATCACCCTGGGTGGCCTGATGAATTGGCTACGGCACGACCGGGCGGGCTATTCCGACTGGATTACGATCATCCGTCAGGCTTTTGCTTGGCAGTCCTGGGCCAAACTTGGACTCACCACATTGGCGCTATCGGTACCCATGGCACTTGTCCGCATCGAGCCCGTCGCTCAATTCCTCGCCAGCACAGCCGTCGTCATTGTCATCGTTGCCATCCTCCGACGGGGCGTCGACTTAGTGGCGGACTATGCCGGTTGGATTGCGATCATCCGTCAGGCTCTTACTTGGCAGTCCTGGGCCAAACTTGGACTCGCCACATTGGTGCTATCGGTACCCATAGCGGTTCTCCACGGGGTTTATTCATCTGACCACATCGAGCCCATCGCTCAATTCCTCGCCGGCACAGCCGTCGTCATTGTCATCGTTGCCATCCTCCGACGGAGCGTCGACTCGGTTCGGTCTGGGTAGCGAATTGATTCTTCCGGGTCTGGGCCGCCGGTCCCTGAGCCATCCGACCCGACTATTTTCAAATGGCCGGTGGGTCATCGTTGCGATCGTGCTGATGGGTCTTGCGCCGGCCTTCTGGGCACCTTGGAATGTACTTCTCATCTCCGAGGATTTAGCCCTTCCACGCACACCCCAGCAATTCTTCCTCACACTCCATTCGTGGAATCCGATTCTCAACACCGGTACCCCCTACAACGTCGCCCATACCGCCATCCTCACATTTGCGCAGCAAGCCGGGCTGCAAGCAGTCGGCCTCAGCCCCGCCATCACCCAGCGGCTGATCATGATCGTCTGGATGACTCTGCCCGGCCTGGGCGTGTACATACTGGCTCGAACGCTGTTCGCGTCCCGCCTCTCCAGCAGTCAGTGGCAGACTGCCGCCGCGGTCGCGGCCAGTTTCTACATGTTCAATCTCTACATCGAGCACGCGTGGCGCGGCTTCAACATCGGCGTTCTCACCGCCCAGACCACCCTGCCGCTGCTATTGACCCTGCTCTACCTGGGGTTCAAGGGCCGCATATCCGCTATCCGCCTAGCCCTCTGCACGGTCCCCATTGCGCTGTGGTCTTCAGGCGTTGGTGTGAACCCGCCGCTGGTGCTGGTCTTCATCACAACCATCATTGCCTTCGCCCTAGCCTACCTGCTGTTCTCACGCAGCGGCCCGCTATCCTCCCGCCTGCTCCCGGTGGTCCGCACCGCGGGGGTCCTGGGCATCGTGTCAATCCTTACCAACGCCTTCTGGATCATCCCCTTCCTCGGCCAGATCCAGGCAACCACAACCGGCGAACTGACCACCTCCGGCGAATTGGCATCGAACTGGCTCGGTGGTTTGTCCGCCAATACCTCCTTCACGAAAGTGCTGCGCTTTCAGGGCGATTGGACCTGGTACCAAGGTTGGAACGAACCCTACCGCCCTTACGCCGGCACCTATGAGGAATCGGCCGTTCTGGCGATTCTTTCGTGGGTCGCCCCGGTCCTGGCCCTGATCGGAATAGCGGGCCCGCAAAGGCGGCTTCGCCTCTTCTTCGCCACCGTCACCGCGATTGCCCTTCTCCTCAGTATGGGCACCCATCCGCCCATGGACCGAATCTATCTGTGGTTGGTCAGAAACGTACCCCTCTTCTGGATCATCCGCAGCCCTTGGTTCAAATTCGCACTGGTATCTAGCTTCGGCTTTGCGATTCTCGGCGGGCTCGGCGCGGCAAACCTCGCCAGCTGGCTACGCCAGGCTTCCACCGGGTCGCGAATCAGTAGCCAACTAGGCAGTCGATCTCTCGCCATCGTCGCCATCGGAGCCATTGCCATCAATCTCATCTACGCCTACCCCGTCACTACCGGTCAGATGTTCCCGCCCGCCCAGGCCCGCGAGCATCTGCCTCCCAACCAGATGCGAATCCCCGACTACGTCACCGCCGCTTCCCTGTGGTTTGACGAAAACGTGGAAGACGGCCGGATCGCTGCCTTGCCCGAGACCACCGTCTGGGCCGACGAGAACGGGTTCGTAGGCTACTCTCCGATACTTACTCAGATAGGTACAGCACCAATCGTGTACCCCTTCCAAACCGTGCACGGCTCCCTAGTATCCGCCACAAACGGGATGCTGAATGACATCGCCTACGAGGCCCTCTACCGGACAACCACACGACGCGCCGACGAAATCCTCCGGTTGATGAGCGTTCGATACCTGAACCACGAAACCGGTATCAAGTACTGGCTATATGCTGGCGATGTCGACTCCGCCGACTGGGTTCGGCTCCGACTGGAGAAACAGTTGGGCATCCAACCTGTCACCACCTTCGGAGCCTGGGAAGTCTATGCCGTTGAAGACCCTTTGCCCCCGTTCTATCTGGCCCCGGGGCTATCCATCGTCACCGGCGGAGTAGACGCTCTGCCGACCATGGTGGGGATGGATCTGCTCGGTACACCCTCGCTTCTCTTTTCGGATCAGCAAAGTCCCGAGAGCTTGTCCAAGGCCATGAACTCTCCGCTGCTCACAGATATCCTCTTCTTCGCCAGTGGACCCGAAGAACTGGCGCTCGACCTCATACCCGCCCGCTATCGTCACCCTTTGCCGCGCAGCGGCATCCCGGTAGGATTCGCCATCGGCGAAACCGCCGAGTACCGAATCTGGCTACGATCCCCCGATCGGAACATTTTTCCATCGGGCGACCTGGCCATAAACGGGCAGCCACTTGACCTCAGCGGTACTCCGCCCCCGTCTACGCCATTCTGGATCCCTCTGGGCATTCACTCGCTCTCAAGTGGGTCCCATCTGTTGACCGGAACGCTGGATTCGGGTGCGGGCGAAGTGGTGGTGATACCGGAAGACTTGTACTCCGATCTCATCAACCGCGTGCAGGGTCAGCTCATCAATTCCGGCCTGCGGGTCGTCATCCTAGCCTCAACCGAAGACGGCGTAGTCACCGCCCGCCCACCGATTGACATCGTGACCGATGACCCGGTCAGCATCCACTTTGGCGAACACCTACCGGTGACCGAGATCGGCGATGGTGGAACCGAATGGCGCTGGCTCGAGCCGGACGGGCAGCGTGCGCTGATTGCCAGGAACACGTCCAATGCTCCGGTTCGAACCAGCCTGATGCTGACCGTCCGGTCACTGGAAATAGCCCGCGACCTCTACGTATTCGAATCCGACGGCGAGGTTGTCAGTAACGTGCCTCTCATCGTTCAGAGACTGCCCGCCGACCGCGACACCGATGTTCTTCTGAAGGACATCGAGCTACCCCCTGGCGAAAGCTTCCTGAGGCTCTATACCGCTCATGCAGGGACCGCTGTGGGCAACAAGATGCGAAACTTCGCCGTCCGCGACGACAGCCTTCGTTCCGGTCATCTGACATTCGGCTTCATGTTCAGCGTGTTTCGGCAGGACGAATACCTGATCGAAATTAGACCGTACGATCTCAGCGCCGTTCCCTCCAGGTTATCGGCCTATCTGGACGACACGCCCATATCTCTGGAGAAGCGCGAGTTGTCGGGCGAGCCAATCTTCGTAACTTCTTCGACCCTGCAGGCCGGAATCCACACGATCTCGATCCAGCAATCCGGCCCCGAGAACTACGTGTTGCGCGTCCTGTCCAGCGGAGCATCCCGGCTGGCGCCGACGCCCGGCGAGATCGATATCGTCTCCGCCAACCCTACCTCGTACTCTCTCGATGTCCGTGCGGAAGGGGATGCCGTTCTGGTTTTCGGCGACTCCTTCGATCCCCGCTGGGAGGCAACATCTGATGGCAAAGCCCTTGAGCAGCATTATGTCAACGGCTTTGCCAACGGCTACACCATTCAAGCCGGACAGCAGCGCGTAGAACTCTCGTTTGGTCCGCAGCGGCTCTTCGTTCGTGGAGCGGCAATCTCACTGGCTACCATCGTGCTGGCCAGCGCACTTGGGCTGCTGGGGGTTTGGCGAAACTGGCAGCGTAGACATGAAACGATCCCCGATTGACGGATGGGAATTGGCTTCTCGCTTTGCGAGACCACGCCTGGTGAGCTGGTCAGAGGTGTGAATTGAATCCATTTCGTTCGAGCAAACACTTCACAAAGTCGCGCGCCGGCGAACTGACTCTAATATTTCTTTTCGGGCTTGCGCCGATCCTTTGGTTCCGGGAGAACCGGCTCCTGAATACAGAGGATTTTGTGCCGCCACCAAGCTGGGAAGAGTACATCCGATTCTGGCACGTATGGAACGACCAGCTTGGCACCGGCGCTCTCCACATCCTCGACTCGGGCCGGTTCCCAACCCTGTTCATCGCCTCCTTCTTGCAACAACTTGGGGTGAGTATCGTACCGGCCCAGATGGCCCAGTTCGTGTTCTGGTTCATGTTCCCCGGCTTCGCCATGTTCTACCTGATGGGCGGCGTGTATCGCGGCGCAAACGCCGCGCTGGCACGGCTGGCAGCCGTATTGTTCTACATGTTCAACCTGTGGCTGATTTCCAACTGGCTGGGTTACAAGGAGCCCCTGCTCGCCGCCGTGGCCATAATGCCAATCTTGCTGGGCATCTGGGTACGTGTTTTCGCCGCCGATTCGGGCTACCGACGAGCCATCCTGATTTCAGGATTGGTCTCCCTGCTGGGGTCGCCGATCGGAAACAACGTCAGCGAGATGCTCGTTTCCCTGATTCCCGTACCGCTCCTCTTCCTCACCGTCCTGCTGCAAAATTCTTGGCGACGCCAGTGGCCAAGCGTCCGACGAATACTAACGGCCGCCGTCGCCCTACTTGGTCTACTGCTGTTTCTCCACGCCTTCTGGATCGTCCCGGAGGTAGTAGGCGTTCGATCGGCGATCGCCGCTAATACGTTCCCTGATTTCCAGCAACTGAGTAGCGAATTTCTCGAGGGTCAGAGCCTCAATACCTCGATAACAAACAACATCCGTTTTGTGAGCGACTGGACCTGGTACCAGGGGCTGGTTGACCCGTACCGGTCCTACGCGGCGGCGTTCACCGGGAGCCGACTGCTCGAAATCATGGGGTGGACGATTTTCGGCTTGGTGCTCCTGGGGGCGATCTTCGGCAAGGGTAGGAATAAGGTCTATTTCATCCTGATGTTAGTGATGGGCATCGTTGCCGGCGCGGGCTTGAATTCCCCGCTTGGGACTGCCTACGCCTGGGCGTTTGATAACGTCCCGTTCTTCTGGATCATGCGCAGCCCCTGGTTCAAGTTCACGTTCCTTACTGTCATCGGGTACTCAGTTCTCCTAGGCCTGTCAGCTCCAATACTCTGTCGCGTCTTCGAAAAGGCGCTGCGCAGCGTGCTGAGGGCCCTACCTTCCCGCACAGTCTCACGGGCAACATTTTCAGTGACACTCGCCGTGTTCATGGTGGTCGGTCCCATCTACGCCTATCCACACACCCTGGGGCTCTCCTTCGCCACTGCTGACGAGCGCACCTTTATGAACCCGAACCACATAGAGCCGCCAGCCTACGCCGATCAGACGGCGGCGTGGCTCGACGCTCAACCGGGCGATTT